>NZ_JBSUGF010000001.1:0-462959 GCF_054064025.1 Vibrio limimangrovi | reverse complement strand
ACGGCGGCTTTCTTCGGATCTTCAGTTTGCTCAGCCGGAGCTTCGTCTTCAGCAGGTTTTGGTTCTGCTTCTTGCTGCGCTTTTCGGGCTTTCGCGCGAGCAATGGCAGCAGCCACGGCGGCTTTCTTCGGATCTTCAGTTTGCTCAGCCGGAGCTTCGTCTTCAGCAGGTTTTGGTTCTGCTTCTTGCTGAGCTTTACGCGCTTTCGCGCGAGCTATAGCTGCAGCGACGGCGGCTTTCTTTGGATCTTCAGTTTGCTCAGCCGGGGCTTCGTCTTCAGCAGGTTTTGGTTCTGCTTCTTGCTGAGCTTTACGGGCTTTCGCGCGAGCTATGGCAGCAGCCACGGCGGCTTTTTTCGGATCTTCTGTTTGCTGAGATAGAGCCTCTTCTTCAGCCGCAGGCTGTGATTCTACTTCTTGCTCAGCTTTGGCACGAGCAATCGCAGCTGCTACGGTTGATTTTTTATCATCAGTTTTATCGTCAGAACCTTCACTCTGTTCTTTCTCGGCCTTGCGTTCACGAGCGAGACGCTTACGCTCTTCACGCAACTTAGCCATTTCTGAGTTATCTGGCTCGGTAGCTCCTGCTTCTGCCGCAGCCGCTTGTTTGGCTTTGGCTTTGGCAATCGCAGCAGCAACCGCTGGCTTCACAGTCGGTTCTGCCTTGTCTTCCGCGTTCGCTTTTTGCGCTTTCACACGAGCAATCGCAGCGGCTATCGCATCATCGCCACTGGTTGACTTCATTTCTTTGCGGCGATCATCCGCTGCTTTCTTAAAGCGGTTTTCACGTTCTTCTTTTTCGCGCTCCATACGCGCTTTTTTCTCTTCGAAGCGCTGTTTTGCACGATCAGCGGCTTCCGCTTCTTGTGCTCTGGTACGCATCTCCGCTTTTGCTTGGCGGTAGTACTGAACCAGCGGAATTTCACTTGGGCAGACGAAGGCACAAGCGCCACACTCAATACAATCTTTAAGATGTAACTCTTCAAGTTTGTCATACTCTTCCGCTTTGGAGTGCCATAAGAGCTGCTGAGGAAGTAATGATGCAGGGCAGGCTTCAGCACATTGGCCACAGCGAATACATTCCATCTCATATTGGCTGGCAGAAATTTCAAAGCGAGTAGGCGCAAGAATACAGTTTGCTGTCTTGGTAATAGGTACTTGAGAGTGGGGTAGGGTAAAGCCCATCATAGGACCACCCATGATCAAGCGAGGGAGCTTTTTATCAGCTTTGTAGCCAAACTCATCTAGCAGAGCTTGCACTGGTGTGCCTAATAATGCCCAAACATTTCGCGGGTGTTTGAATGCCTTACCAGTAAGTGTCACAACTCGCTGTATAACGGGCTCGCCGTCAATGATCGCTCGCTTTATTGAATACAAAGACCCGACGTTCTGCACCAAAATGCCAATATCTGCCGGGATCGCACCACTGGGTACTTCTTTATTGGTCAGAATTTTGATCAGCTGTTTTTCGCCGCCAGAAGGGTACTTTGTTGGAATCACCCGGATGACAATATCTTTGTTTAATGCCGCATTTTCTAGCGCTTTAATTGCATCGGGTTTGTTGTCTTCGATACCGATGATGGTCAGTTTTGGCTTTAGGATATGTTCGACAATTTCAATACCCTGAATCAGTTCTTCAGCATGTTCCTGCATTAACTTGTCATCGGATGTGATGTAAGGCTCACATTCAGCTGCATTAACAATCAGGATTTCTGTGCGAGCAACACCAGATTGGATCTTTTTTGCTGTAGGGAAGCCAGCGCCGCCCATACCCGAAATACCAGCAAGACGAATTACGTCGATCAATTCATCAGCGGTTTTTTGTGTGTAATCGGCAACAGGAGTTTTCTCGCCCCAGGCTTCACGACCGTCTGGTTTTATAATGACGCATAACTCACTCAGCCCTGATGGGTGAGCGACAGTTCTGGGTTCAATCGCCGTGATTTGTCCGGAAGTCGGCGCATGAACTGGCACTGTGAAGCCCGTTTCTGATTGTGTTAACGGCTGGCCTTTTAATACGGTGTTACCAACAGCAACGAGCAATTTACCCGCTTTACCGATGTGTTGTTTTATTGGTAGGACGATTTCTGCCGGAAGTGCTGCGTGAACCAAATTTTCTTTATTGGATTGTTTTTTATTTTCAGCAGGATGCACACCACCAGGGAAACTCCAAAGTGACCCAGTACGAATTTGTTCAATCAAAGACAACATACGAAACCTTAATCAATTGAATCTTTCACGTTTGCTGCGTCTTGTGCAGCATCCGTAATATTAAGTACTGGAATAGTGTTAAGTTGCCACTTCCAGCTGTCCGTGGTAGTTGCCACAGGAATCATTTCAATACAGTCAGTCGGACAAGGTGCGACACATAAATCACAACCAGTACACTCTTCTTTGATAACGGTATGAAGTGCTTTTGTTCCACCAACAATGGCATCAACAGGGCAAGCCTGAATACATTTGGTACAGCCAATGCACATATCTTCATGAATGAAAGCGACCGTAGGGACTTTATTCTCCAGATCGTGTGCTGACTCTTCTGGTTCAACACCCATCAGGTCAGCGAGCTTTTCTATCGTAGCTTGGCCACCAGGAGGACATTTATTAATATGGTCACCATTGGCAATGGCTTCTGCGTATGGGCGACAGCCAGGGTAACCGCATTGACCACACTGGGTTTGAGGCAAGATGGCATCGATTTGATCGACGATAGGATCGGCTTCAACTTTAAAGCGGATAGAAGCAAAACCAAGTATCGCCCCGAAAATCGCAGCAAGTACAACGAGTGCAATAATGGCAATTAGTATCGTACTCATTGTTTACTTCACCAAACCAGTAAAGCCCATGAAGGCAAGCGACATCAGGCCGGCCGTGATCATTGCGATGGAAGCGCCCTTAAATGGAAGGGGCACATCAGCGGCAGAAATACGTTCGCGCATTGAGGCAAATAGAATGAGTACGAGTGAAAAGCCGACAGCTGCACCAAAACCGTAGATGATGGACTCAATGAAATTATGGTTTTCATTGATGTTAAGTAGGGCAACACCCAGTACCGCACAGTTTGTCGTAATCAACGGTAAGAAAATACCAAGCAGGCGATAGAGTGTCGGGCTGGTTTTGTGCACAACCATTTCAGTAAACTGCACCACAACTGCGATAACTAAGATAAAGCTCATGGTTCGCAGATATTCGATACCCAGTGGATGAAGGATGTAGCTTTCCACTAAATATGCACACACTGACGCGAGCGTTAGCACGAAAGTGGTTGCTAAGCCCATACCAATTGCTGTTTCCAGTTTTTTGGACACACCCATGAAAGGACAGAGACCCAAAAATTTTACCAGTACAAAGTTGTTCACCAGCACCGTGCCGACTAACAACAAAATATATTCGGTCATAGTTATTACGTTCATAAATTCCGATCCCGATATTATCGTGTTTTGTGACACCAATAACAACCAGTGAACGATGTGGTTTTATATACACGGTGGAAAAATAGCCGCGTATGTGATTCAGATAGATGAATTTTTATCAAAATTAGAGCTTTGGTGAATGATTTGTGGGTGAAATGAGATCTAGTCGATGAGTTGATGAACGTCATTTTGTTGAACGCTGTCATTGCCCGATGAATCAATGGCATTACGTTCAAGCGTTGATGGCTTCGAATCGAAAATAAACGAACCATGGTTTAAAACGAAAAAAGCCCAGTTTTTCAACTGAGCTTTTTCTGGAATTTGGCTCCCCCTGCAAGACTTGAACTTGCGACATACGGATTAACAGTCCGCCGTTCTACCGACTGAACTAAGGGGGAATTGCTTTGCTAGAAAGCGGGGCAAATCTTACCGACCACCAAATCTACTGTCAACAGTAATGAAATACATTTTTTAGAAAATATATCATGTAAAACTCTTTACTTTTTTGTATTGCTTGCCAGTAAAGGGCTAGGGTTACTTATCCACCAAATTTGTGGATAACTGTGTTGATGAATTCTGAGTAAAGTTAATTGATATGCAACACGGTTTACTTTGGTTGGGAGTATAAGCAGGTTTATACTCTAATTAAGCTGATAAAACAGAGGGTTATTAGAACCTAGGCTTGAATAGTCAAAGTGGATAAAAGTTAAACTTTTGGGGATAAACGTAGTTTGAACTATTTTTTGGGGAAAACTTGTGGAAACTAAAAATGAAGTTGGGGAACTATCATTGGCTAGGGCGAAGTACTATATCAGAGTGCTCTGAATAAGGCTATAGCGATATAGACAAAGAGATAATTATATTAACAATGGTAAATAAAAGTCGCCTAGACGTAGATTTCGTCTACTAAGGTGTATATATATACAGCCGATATAATGTAAAGCAGTAAAGTGAGGAAGGGTATGAGTAAAGTTTATGAACTGGTCTCTGATTATCAGCCATCAGGCGACCAACCAGGTGCGATTAAGCAGTTACTTGAAGGCTTAGATGCGGGTCTTGCACATCAAACGCTTTTAGGTGTGACGGGTTCAGGTAAGACTTTTACTCTGGCTAATGTTATTGCTCAGGCTCAACGTCCTGCCATTTTACTTGCACCTAATAAAACCCTCGCAGCGCAGCTATATGGCGAGATGAAATCCTTCTTTCCTAATAACGCAGTCGAATATTTCGTTTCTTACTACGATTACTACCAACCGGAAGCCTACGTGCCGACCACGGATACTTTTATTGAAAAGGATGCATCGGTTAACGCGCACATTGAACAAATGCGATTATCAGCAACTAAAGCGTTACTAGAGCGTAAAGACGCGATTATTGTCGCTTCGGTTTCTGCTATCTACGGTTTGGGCGATCCCGAATCTTATCTGCAGATGATGTTGCATTTACGTCGTGGGGATGTGATCGATCAGCGTGATATGCTGCGTCGTTTAGCAGAACTTCAATACAAGCGGAACGATGTTGCGTTCGAGCGAGGTCAGTTCCGTGTTCGTGGTGAAGTCATTGATATTTTTCCTGCAGAATCCGATCAAGATGCGGTGAGAGTCGAAATGTTCGATGATGAAATCGACTGTATCAGTGTATTCGATCCGCTTACCGGTGTAGTTAAGCATCGCGATTTACCGCGTTACACCATCTATCCTAAAACGCATTATGTTACGCCACGTGACCGTGTTCTTGAAGCGATTGAGAATATTAAAGTGGAACTCGAAGTACGTAAGAAGCAATTATTGGACAACAATAAACTTCTCGAAGAGCAACGCATAAGTCAGCGAACCCAATTCGACATCGAAATGATGAACGAACTCGGTTTCTGTTCAGGTATCGAAAACTACTCTCGTTACTTAAGCGGCCGTTCTGAGGGCGAGCCGCCACCAACGCTGTTTGATTACCTGCCTCATGACGGTCTGCTGATTATTGACGAGTCACACGTGACCGTGCCACAGATTGGCGCAATGTATAAAGGTGACCGTTCGCGTAAGGAAACCTTGGTTGAGTTTGGTTTTCGTCTGCCTTCTGCGTTAGATAACCGCCCACTCAAGTTTGAAGAATTCGAGTCACTTGCGCCGCAGACTATTTTTGTCTCTGCAACGCCAGGAAATTATGAACTGGAGAAATCGGCAGGTGATATTGCGGATCAAGTTGTGCGTCCAACCGGTTTGCTCGATCCTGAATTGGAAGTGCGGCCAGTTGCGACTCAGGTGGATGATTTGCTTTCTGAGATTCGTATCCGAGCGGCGAAAGATGAGCGTGTTCTGGTCACAACGTTAACCAAACGAATGGCCGAAGATTTGACTGAGTATCTGCATGAGCATGATGTTCGTGTACGTTATCTTCACTCGGATATCGATACTGTTGAACGTGTTGAAATTATTCGGGATCTTCGTTTGGGCGAATTTGACGTGCTTGTAGGCATCAACTTACTGCGAGAAGGTTTGGATATGCCTGAAGTTTCGCTGGTGGCTATTTTGGATGCCGATAAAGAGGGCTTCTTGCGTTCTGAACGTTCTCTTATTCAGACGATTGGTCGTGCAGCTCGAAATCTTGAAGGTAAGGCCATCTTGTACGGCGACACCATCACCAAATCCATGAAAAAAGCAATGGATGAAACGAATCGTCGCCGCGAGAAGCAACAAGCATACAATGAAAAGATGGGGATCGTGCCACAAGCGTTGAAACGCAATATCAAAGACATTATGGAACTGGGTGATATCACCAAGTCCAAGCGTCAGCGTACGAACAAGCAAGTGCCATTGTCCAAAGTGGCTGAGCCGTCTCAGTCTTATGACGTCATGTCTCCACAGCAGTTAGATAAAGAGATCAGCAGGCTGGAAGCAGCGATGTATCAGCATGCACAGGATCTGGAATTCGAACTGGCGGCTGAAAAACGTGATGAAATTGAAAAATTGCGTGCACAATTCATTGCCAATAGTTAAAGGCCTCTTTGGAACGTCGTACCTTTTGGTGCGATGTATTTGCCTATAGTTAGCTATGCTATAACTGTGGGTAATGCATCACGTAAAAAAGAAGCCAATAGGCAGTCGTTTCTATTGGCTTTACATGCGAACATTTTGTTCACTAACAACGTCAGTTGGCTAGGTGACCCAAGGGGTCAACGTTTATTCAGCATGTTTTATGCCAGTCAATTAAGCTGTTGAAATTCATTTGTATTGATCTCAATTACCCATAACCTCAGTATTGTTATTTGCAAAATGCAAAGCATAATGCGATTATTATTTAAAACACAACAAAAAAGTTAGCTAGGTTATGCAACAAACTACAATAGATCAAAAGTCACGTTATTTGTTAATGGTTGAAGACACCGCATCCGTTGCGGCGTTGTATCGATCCTACCTCACACCGCTGGGCATCGACATCAATATTGTCGGTACTGGCCGAGATGCGATTGAAAGCCTTAATCACCGTATTCCAGACCTTATCTTGCTTGATTTACGTCTGCCCGACATGACGGGGATGGATGTACTACATGCCGTTAAGAATAGTCATCCTGATGTTCCAATCATTTTTATGACCGCACATGGTTCCATCGATACGGCAGTCGAGGCAATGCGTCACGGTTCGCAAGATTTCCTGATTAAACCGTGTGAAGCTGACCGTTTGCGCGTCACAGTAAACAACGCTATCCGTAAAGCCACCAAGTTAAAAAATGAAGCGGATAATCCCGGTAACCAGAATTATCAGGGCTTCATCGGCAGTAGCCAAACCATGCAGCAGGTATATCGTACCATCGACTCTGCAGCCAGCAGTAAGGCGAGCATTTTCATTACTGGTGAAAGTGGTACGGGTAAAGAGGTGTGCGCGGAGGCTATCCATGCTGCGAGTAAGCGTGGTGATAAGCCGTTCATCGCAATTAACTGTGCAGCGATCCCTAAAGACCTGATTGAAAGTGAGTTGTTCGGTCACGTAAAAGGCGCGTTCACTGGCGCGGCGAATGATCGTCAAGGTGCGGCAGAATTAGCGGATGGCGGCACGCTTTTCCTCGATGAGTTGTGTGAAATGGATTTGGATTTGCAAACCAAGCTGTTGCGATTTATCCAAACTGGCACATTCCAGAAAGTAGGATCGTCCAAAATGAAGAGTGTGGATGTGCGCTTCGTGTGTGCAACCAACCGCGACCCATGGAAAGAGGTTCAGGAAGGGCGATTCCGCGAAGATTTGTACTACCGTTTGTATGTAATTCCATTGCATCTGCCGCCATTGCGTGAGCGTGGAGAAGATGTCATTGAAATCGCTTATTCGTTGCTTGGTTATATGTCTCACGAAGAGGGAAAGAGCTTCGTTCGATTTTCTCAAGAGGTGATTGATCGTTTCAACAGTTATGAATGGCCGGGTAACGTGCGTCAGTTACAGAATGTCCTGCGTAACATTGTAGTGTTGAATCACGGTAAAGAAATTACCTTAGATATGTTACCGCCACCACTAAATAAACCTTTGGAACGCGTAAGCGCGGCTAACTTCGTCGAATCAAAGGTGATGATGGCGTCAGATATTGTGCCATTGTGGATGACTGAAAAAGTGGCTATTGAACGGGCGATCGAAGCATGCGATGGAAATATTCCCAGAGCGGCAGGCTATCTTGATGTCAGCCCATCCACTATTTATCGTAAGTTGCAAGCATGGAACAGTAAACAAGAGCGCCAAAAAATATGAGTATGAGTATGTTAAATCAGCAGAAAATAGAACAGCTATCCCAGGAAATCGGCAGTGAAAACGTCCCCGTCTTGCTCGATATCTTCTTAGGAGAAATTCATACTTATATTGAACACCTACAGAAATATGAAGGTGAAGAACAACTGACCTATCTGAAAGACATCAGTCATGCTCTTAAAAGCAGCGCAGCCAGTTTTGGGGCCGATCGCTTATGTGAGTTAGCGATTTCTATCGATAAGAAAGCTAAAGTGTGTGATTTGGCGGTCAATGGGGAAGAAGCCACTACCATGATTGATGTGCTGCGAGATACGCAAGAGGTTTATCGAGCCTGGAATCAGTAAAAATCTCAATCGATTACAAACACAAAGCCCTTCAATGTTGAGTGAAGGGCTTTGTTGTTCCAGAGTTATTTTGTTTTATTTAACAGCTGATTTTCAATAGATCTCTTGAGTTTGTTTCGGTCATGACGCCAGTCTCGATTGGTTGAAGCCAGTGACTCGGTGACTACGTTCCATCTGTCGAGTACTTCTTGTTCTGCTTTTTCAGCTAGCACGACATCTATTTTTCTGCCTTGTAGCGCACGTTCACACCATTCCAGTTTTTGCACCATCGTCATTCGGCCAGCAGGGCCATATTCCGGGCTTAAGTTAGAGACGAAAATGACTTTGGCATTGTGGTTTTTCGCGATAGCTTTACCCAGTTCTGGCAGCAACAGTGGTGGCATTATGCTGGTCAGAAAACTTCCCGGCCCGAGAATGATCGCATTCGCTTCTGATAAGGCGGTAATAGCTTCTTTTGTCGCTGGTACTTCTGGAGACAAATCTAAACGGCGAAGATCGGCTTCCATGTGGTCGACGTTAGTCTCACCCGTTACCCATTTTCCATCTACCGACAGGGCAGACAGATCGGATGGGTGTTCCGACATAGGCAGAATATTCACATCAACTTTCAGCATATTGCGGATAAGGTTGATGGCATCCAGCGGACGCACCGACAGGTTGTCCAGAGCTGTGAGCATTAGGTTGCCCAGATTGTGACCGTCCAGTTCTCCACTGCCTTTAAAACGGTATTCGAACATCATTGAACTGATGGAGGGCTCAGTGATCAACTGATTAATACAGTTACGCGTGTCTCCCCAAGCGATACCACCCTGACAATGGCGAATTCGACCAGTGGAACCACCATTATCTGTAGTGGCAACAATACCAGTGGCGTTTCCACCAAAATCGCGCAATGCGGCCAACATTCGACCTAAGCCATGACCACCGCCAACTGCGACTACTTTATTATCCGTATAGATACTCATACGTCTTATTCTTCTTATGAACTTTGTAAAAACGGCTACAATTTAACGTAACGAGTCCTTTTGCGGTACTCAATTAGCGGTAATTTGTGTGTCTAAAGGGATTTTTTAGACCTCAAGTCTGGATTCCATTATAAATATTCAGTATTTTACTCCGCAAAGCTATCAGAGTTTTACTATCTCTGGTTGCCATAACTCCGAGCTCACGATACTAAGTCCAATTGAGGATAGGTGTTTTGAGCCAGTGGCATGCTGCCACAAGGGCATGGTTGGAAATGACCACGCCTCCCGTGTTTGGAAAGGTGTTCCGTGGCGCAACAATTCGAAGACAAATTTCATCGTAAATTCTATTACTTGCGTCTGTCTGTTACTGACGTTTGTAATTTCAAATGTACCTATTGCCTGCCTGATGGTTATAAACCTTCGGGTAAAAAAAACTCGTCTTTTTTATCGCTTCCTGAAATCCAGCGGGTCGTGACGGCCTTTGCTGATTGTGGTACGTCAAAAGTTCGTATTACTGGCGGTGAGCCTAGCTTACGTAAAGACTTTACTGACATTATTCACTCGGTCGCGACTACCCGCGGTATAGAAAAAGTGGCGACGACGACGAACGGTTATCGCATGGCCAAGCAGGTAGCAGACTGGCGGGATGCGGGTCTGACGCATATCAATGTGAGTGTGGATAGCCTTGATCCTCGTATGTTCCATCAAATCACAGGTGAAAATAAATTCACAGAAGTGATGAATGGTATTGAGCGAGCGTTTGAAGTCGGCTTTGAGCAAGTCAAAGTGAACGTCGTGTTGATGAAAGATCTCAACCATCATGAATTGCCTGCTTTTCTCAATTGGATCAAAGAGCGTCCTATCCAACTGCGTTTTATAGAACTAATGCAGACTGGGGAAATGAATGACCTGTTCAACAAGCATCATGTTTCCGGCGTTGCTATTCGTAATCAATTGATTGCCAATGGTTGGCTACTAAAAGTCCGCTCGCGTAATGATGGTCCGGCACAAGTCTTTGTACATCCAGATTACAAGGGTGAAATAGGCTTGATCATGCCTTATGAGAAGGATTTCTGCGAGAGCTGTAACCGCCTGCGTGTTTCTGCGATTGGTAAGCTGCATCTGTGTTTATTTGGTGAGCACGGGATTGATTTACGAGATCTGCTAGAACGTGATGATCAAGAAAGTGAGTTAATCGAACGTATTCAAGCTCAACTGCAAACGAAGTCTGTTAGCCATTTCTTACATGATGGTAATCCGGGTATGACGCCTCATCTCGCGTCTATCGGTGGCTAAGTTTTCGCAACTTTTTATAAAGAGAGTCCTCCTCAGACTTTCTTTTACTTTTTCAGAATCGATAAAAAATATATCCCAACTAATTTAAGAGAATAGGTGAACAAATGGGCCACGCTGAAAGCAAATTCCAACCTGCAAACATTGCCGTTCTAACGGTATCTGACACTCGTACTGAAGAGAACGACACATCAGGTCGTTACCTTGCGGAGCACGCGCAAGAAGCAGGTCACCACGTTGTTGATAAGAAAATTGTTATCGATGACATGTACAAAATTCGTGCGATTGTTTCTCAATGGATTGCAGATGAAAACGTGCAAGCGATCATGATTACCGGTGGTACGGGCTTTACTTCGCGTGATAGCACGCCAGAAGCGCTTAAGCCACTTTTCGATAAAGAAGTGGAAGGTTTTGGAGAGTTGTTCCGCATGGTTTCTTATGAAGAAATTGGTACCTCTACTATCCAGTCGCGTGCGATTGCTGGCTTTGCTAACCATACCGTTATTTTTGCTATGCCGGGTTCTACAGGTGCATGCCGTACAGGTTGGACGAAAATCATCAAGCAGCAGATGGATGCAAGTCACCGTCCTTGTAACTTTATGCCACACCTATCTGTGTAACCTCTCGAAATTAGCGAAGGTAAAACAATGACCCAATTTACACATATCAATGCATCGGGCGAAGCCAATATGGTGGACGTTTCGGCCAAAGTTGAAACAGTACGAGAAGCTCGAGCTGAAGCATTTGTTCATATGGCACCAGAAACACTGCAGCTGATCGTTTCTGGGCATCATCATAAAGGCGATGTGTTTGCGACTGCTCGCATTGCCGGTATTCAAGCTGCGAAAAAGACGTGGGATTTGATCCCTCTTTGCCATCCGCTTTTGTTGTCTAAAGTCGAAGTTCAGCTAGAAGCCATTGAGTCTGAAAGTAAAGTGCGTATCGAATCGGTATGTAAACTTGCGGGCAAGACGGGCGTGGAGATGGAAGCATTAACGGCGGCTTCTGTCGCTGCGTTAACCATTTATGATATGTGTAAAGCCGTACAGAAAGATATGGTCATTGGCCAAGTCCGTCTGCTTGAAAAGACAGGCGGAAAATCTGGACACTTCAAGGCGGAATTATGATTAAAGTACTGTTCTTCGCACAAACACGTGAGTTGGTAGGCGTCGATAGCCTTGAGTTAGACGGTCGGTTCGATACGGTAGAAGCTATACGTTCGCACTTAGTTGAGTCGGGCGCAGAGAAGACTGGGAAATGGGATCTTGCACTGCAACCAGGTAAGTTGCTTTCTGCTGTTAACCAATCCATTGTTCCTCTTGATACCGAAGTGAAAGCGGGTGATGAAGTCGCATTTTTCCCACCAGTAACCGGAGGTTAATATGGATCCTCGTGTTTCTGTTCAGGCTGAAGATTTTTCTGTTGAACAAGAGTACCAACGATTATCCGAAGGTACAGCGGCAGGTGCGGTTGTCACTTTCATCGGCAAAGTTCGTGATATGAACTTGGGTAGTAACGTCGTTGGTTTGCATCTGGAACATTATCCGGGTATGACAGAAAAGAGCCTGAGTGATATCTGTGATGAAGCCGAATCACGCTGGCCATTACTTAGTGTACGCGTCATTCATCGCGTTGGTGATTTGGACATCGGCGATCAAATTGTATTCGTTGGTGTTTCTAGTGCTCATCGTGGAGCGGCATTTGATGCTTGCGAATTCATAATGGATTACCTCAAGACCAAAGCACCATTTTGGAAAAAAGAACGCACAACAAGCGAATCTCGCTGGATTGAATCACGAGACGCCGATCACAAAACCGCACAGCGATGGGAATAATAGTGTAGTAAGTGTTTTCCCCAATTTAAATATTTAAAGCTAAGTATTACAAATGCTTAGCTTTTTTATTTTTACTTTTTTATCTAAATTCCAGTGTTATGACCGACCACTTGAAGCACGAAAATTCTGCCTTTGTTTTTCGACTTTTCTGCACAATTTTGGTTCGCTTCAAACGACATATACGCAAACGTTTGCGGAGTGTAATGCCCATGAAGTGTTAATAATGTTTAAATGGGTAGTATATGATGCTACTAATCAGTTTTAACTTAGATTATTCGAAACTTTACTCTAATTAGGGGAGGTTAGTGTTCCTCTTTAGCTAGCGAATAGTTTTTAACTAGCGTTTTTTGCTGGTTTTGTGCGATACATGCAGGATTATCGGTCTTTTTACTACATTTTTATGGCAAATAACTTCAATGATTGCTAATGTGTGCCGCAGTCTTTGTATGGTTTTAGATTTTTTTGTGCTCAGTTTTTGCACTCTTTAATGTCTAAATCACAGCCCGTTTATGTGAACCTGCAAAGAGGTCATGGATGCAAACAAAAAAATTTGGAGTTTTACGCATGTATAAGAATAAAATCACGCGCGCTTTATTTATTGGTGCTGGTCTTTCTCTAGCGCTTGCTGGTTGTGGTGGCGATAAGCCAGAAGAAAAGCAAGCAGCTCAGCCTGCTCCTGCACCAGCCCCAACCACGGAAGCGAAATCTGATTCTTCAGAACCAAAACTTGCGGCGGTTCAAGAGTTAGTGCGTGGTAACGGTACAGAAGTAGCGACAATCGACCCACACAAATCTCAAGGTGTTCCTGAATCTCACGTGATTCGAGACCTACTTGAAGGCCTTGTAAACCAAGATGCAGACGGTAAGACTATCCCTGGTGTTGCTGAATCTTGGGAAACTGAAGACAATAAAACGTTCACATTCCACCTACGTAAAGACGCTAAATGGTCGAACGGTGATCCGGTAACCGCTGGCGATTTCGTTTATAGCTTCCAGCGTGCAGTCGATCCTGCAACCGCTTCTCCATACGCTTGGTACATGGAATACACCAAGATGAAGAATGCGAAAGACATTGTTGCGGGTAAAATGGACAAGAGCGAACTGGGTGTCAAAGCGGTTGATGACCACACATTGGTTGTTGAGCTTGATACTGCCGTACCGTACTTCGTTATGATGATGGGTCACACAACAGTGAAACCTGTACACCAAGCAACGGTTGAAAAGTTCGGTGATCAGTGGACGAAACCAGAGAACTTTGTCGGTAACGGCGCTTATGTTGTAGATAAATGGGTTGTAAACGAACGTTTGGTCTTGAAACGTAACGAACAGTATTGGGACAACGAGCATACAACTCTAGACAAAGTGACTTTCCTGCCTATCGAAAACCAGGTAGCGGAAATGAATCGTTTCCTAGCGGGTGAAATCGACATTAGTTATGAAGTACCTGTAGAACACTTCAAACGTCTACAAAAAGAGCACCCAGAATCAGTATCTGTTGTGGGTAACCTATGTACCTACTACTACCTGTTTAACACCAAGAAAGCACCGTTTGATGATGTGCGCGTTCGTAAAGCGATCTCTTACGCAATTGACCGTAACATCGTAAGTGATGCGATCATGGGCCAAGGTCAAAAACCAGCTTACTTCCTAACGCCTGAAATCACAGCAGGCTTCAATCCTGAAATGCCAGCTTACGGTAAGATGACTCAGGAAGAGCGTAACGCAGAAGCTACTCGTCTTCTGGAAGAAGCAGGTTACGGTAAAGACAACCCACTGAAATTCAACCTTCTTTACAATACTTCAGAGAACCACAAGAAAGTAGCGGTTGCTCTAGGTTCTATGTGGAAGAAAACCTTGGGTCTTGACGTAACATTAGAAAACCAAGAGTGGAAAACGTACCTATCTTCTAAAGATTCGGGTAACTTCGAAGTAGCTCGTGCCGGATGGTGTGGTGACTACAACGAAGCTTCATCATTCCTTACATTAATGATGAGCAACAACACGACTGGTGGTATTCACTACGACAGTAAAGAATACGACGAGATCATGAACAAAGCATTTGCTTCTACATCGGACGAAGAGCGTCAAGCGCTTTACGCGGAGGCTGAGAAGCTGATGGCGAAGGATATGCCGATTGCACCTATCTACCAGTACGTGAAATCACGTCTACTGTCTCCAAAAGTTGGTGGCTTCCCAGCTAACAACGCAGAAGAAAAGATCTACTCTAAAGACCTATACATCACTGAGTAAATCTTAATCAGATAGAATTATAAAAATCAGGCACTGCATGTAAGAAATTACATGTAGTGCTTATGTTGTTGTGTCCTAAATTTGGGCCATTGTTTTTCATTTACACTGTCACAGACTGAAAGAGTGAGTTTATGCTTAAATTCATCGCAAAAAGGATATTTGAGGCGATCCCAACCATGTTGGTTTTGATCACCGTATCTTTCTTTCTTATGCGTTTTGCTCCGGGAAATCCATTCTCGACAGAACGTCCACTACCACCTGAAGTTATGGCGAACATCGAAGCTAAATATGGCTTAGATAAGCCTGTATTCGAGCAATACACAACTTATTTGTTTAACGTTCTCCAGGGTGATTTCGGACCATCCTTTAAGTATCTGGATTACACCGTTAACGAACTGATTTCCGTTGCGTTACCTGTATCGGCAAAAGTGGGTTTTATCGCCTTTATCTTCACCCTGATCATGGGGGTGACGGTCGGTACGATAGCCGCTTTGAAACATAATACCTGGCTCGATTACACCATTATGTCAACGGCGATGATAGGCGTAGTCATGCCGTCATTCGTATTAGCTCCAGCACTGATCTACCTATTCTCTCTTCATTGGCATATTTTTCCTGCTGGTGGATGGAACGACGGTGGCTTGAAGTACCTGGTACTTCCTGTGATTGGTATGTCTCTTTTATACGTAGCAACCTTTGCGCGTATTACTCGTGGCTCAATGATCGAGACATTAAACAGTAACTTTATCCGTACCGCTCGTGCGAAGGGTCTAAGCTACCGTTACATCATTCTAAAGCACGCACTTAAGCCAGCACTACTTCCCGTTGTTTCTTACATGGGGCCTGCATTCGTAGGTATTATTACCGGCTCTGTTGTGATCGAAACCATCTTTGGTCTGCCAGGCATTGGTAAGCTTTTCGTTAACGCTGCATTTAACCGTGACTACTCGCTAGTAATGGGTGTAACCATTCTGATTGGTTTTTTATTTATCCTATTCAACGCGATTGTCGATATTCTACTTGCAATGATTGACCCGAAAATTCGCTACTAACAGGGACGTTTGGTTATGTTAACGAAAAAAGAAAACCTAGAAGCGATTGAAAAATTCTCTGAAAACTTAGAGATTGAAGGTCGCAGTCTTTGGCAGGATGCTCGTATTCGCTTTATGCGCAACAAAGCAGCGATGGTGAGTTTGTTTATCCTGACGCTTATGACATTTGCAGTGATTTTTCTGCCGATGATCGCACCATATGCATTTGATGATACAGACTGGTACGCGATGCACGTCGCTCCAAACGCTGATCACTGGTTTGGTACCGACAGCTTAGGCCGTGATTTGTACGTACGTACACTGATTGGTGGCCGAATCTCATTGATGGTTGGTGTCATGGGGGCATTTGTAGCGGTACTGATAGGTACTCTGTATGGTGCAACATCTGGCTTCATTGGCGGTAGAGTTGACCGTATCATGATGCGTATCCTCGAGATCTTATACGCGGTACCGTTCATGTTCCTGGTTATCGTACTAGTAACCTTCTTCGGCCGTAACATCATTCTTATCTTCGTGGCGATTGGTGCAATCGCATGGCTGGACATGGCTCGTATCGTACGCGGTCAGACACTTAGCCTACGTAGTAAAGAGTTCATCGAAGCGGCGCACGTTTGTGGTGTAAGTAACTGGAAGATCATTACTCGCCATATCGTACCGAACGTACTTGGTATCGTTGCAGTTTACTCTACGCTGCTTATCCCTAGTATGATTCTGACAGAATCATTCCTATCGTTCCTTGGTCTTGGTGTACAGGAACCAATGACAAGTTGGGGCGCACTTCTACAAGAAGGTGCACAGACAATGGAAGTGGCAATCTGGCAGCTGGCGTTCCCAGCAGCGTTCATGGTTGTGACTCTGTTTTGCTTCAACTACGTTGGTGACGGTCTGCGCGATGCGCTGGATCCTAAAGACAGATAATTAAAGATAGATTAAGGAAGCAACGATGAGCTTATTAGATGTCAAAGATCTGCGTGTCGAATTTACCACTCAAGACGGTATTGTCACCGCAGTTAACGATTTGAACTTCTCTCTGAACCAAGGTGAAACTCTGGGTATCGTAGGGGAGTCGGGTTCAGGTAAATCTCAAACCGTATTCGCAATCATGGGTCTGCTGGCTAAAAACGGCATCATTTCTGGTAGCGCGAAGTTTGAAGGTAAAGAGATCCTGAACCTGCCTGAAAAAGAACTTAATAAAGTCCGTGCGGAACAGATCGCGATGATCTTCCAGGACCCAATGACGTCACTAAACCCTTACATGAAGGTAAGTGACCAGCTGATGGAAGTATTAATGCTTCACAAAGGCATGGGTAAGGCGGAAGCATTTGAAGAATCGGTACGCATGCTGGAAGCGGTTAAAATTCCAGAAGCGCGCAAGCGTATTACCATGTACCCGCACGAGTTTTCTGGTGGTATGCGTCAGCGTGTAATGATCGCGATGGCACTTTTGTGTCGTCCAAAGCTACTGATTGCCGATGAACCAACGACAGCACTAGACGTAACCGTTCAAGCACAGATCATGGAATTGCTTAACGAATTGAAGCAAGAGTTCAATACGGCAATCATTATGATCACTCACGACCTTGGGGTCGTCGCGGGCTCATGTGACAAAGTACTGGTTATGTACGCAGGCCGTACAATGGAATACGGTACGGTAGATGAAATCTTCTATAACCCAAGCCACCCATATGCAGAAGGTCTGTTGAAAGCGATCCCTCGTCTGGATACTGAAGGTGATATTCTGCCAACAATCCCAGGTAACCCACCTAACTTACTACGCCTCCCAACTGGCTGCCCTTATCAGGAGCGTTGCCATCGTGTGATGGATCGTTGTAAGCAAGAAGCTCCGATTTTGACACCATTTGGTACAGGTCGTCAGCGCGCATGTTTTTCTGATTGGGAGGCTTGGAAGAAATGAGAACAGATAAATCTCTACTACTAGACGTTAAAGATCTTAAAGTTCACTTTAGTATTGCAGCAAAGTCAGCATGGCCTTGGACCAAGCCTTCAAACCTAAAAGCGGTTGATGGCGTTAACGTCCGTTTGTATGAAGGGGAAACTCTGGGTGTTGTCGGTGAATCAGGTTGCGGTAAGTCGACGTTTGCTCGTGCCATCATCGGCTTAGTAGAAGCAACGGAAGGCGAAGTCGTTTGGCTTGGGCAAGATCTGACTAGGATGAAAGACGCGCAACGCCGTGAAACGCGCAAAGAAATCCAAATGATTTTCCAGGATCCTCTGGCATCTCTGAACCCGCGTATGACCGTCGGTGACATTATCGCTGAGCCGCTAGAAACCTTCTATCCGGAGCTTTCAAAGCAAGAGATAAAAGGCCGCGTTAAAGAGATGATGGCAAAGGTAGGCCTGCTGCCAAACGTGATCAACCGTTACCCACACGAGTTCTCCGGTGGTCAGTGTCAACGTATCGGTATCGCACGGGCACTTATTCTGAAGCCAAAAATGATCATCTGTGACGAACCTGTTTCAGCACTGGATGTGTCGATTCAGGCTCAGGTGGTGAACTTGCTTAAAGAGCTTCAGAAAGAGCTTGGTCTATCTTTGGTGTTCATTGCGCACGACTTGTCAGTGGTGAAACACATTTCTGACCGCGTACTGGTCATGTATCTGGGTAATGCCGTAGAAATTGGTGAAGCTGATGCACTGTTTGCGGATCCTAAGCACCCATACACGCGAGCATTGATGTCGGCAGTGCCAATTCCCGATCCTAAAATTGAACGTAGCAAGACGATCCAAATGCTGGAAGGTGATTTGCCATCACCTATTAATCCACCGTCGGGCTGTGTCTTCCGTACTCGTTGCCCTATAGCAACTGAAGAGTGTGCGAAGACAAAACCGAGAATTCAAGGAAGTGATATTCACTCGGTAGCTTGTCTACACGTTCAGTGTAATTAATGCAGCTTATACTCAGCTTAAGCGCGACTCTTTTATCAGGGTCGCGCTTTTTTATTGCTTGTCTTTTTTGAGTTAAGTGTTCTTCATTCATTCGAATTTCTTGAACGACATGTCCTAAGTACGATTGTTTTCTGTGCGCCACGAATCGCTAATATAGAGAAAAATAGAACAAGAGGAGAGCGAGAATGGGTAAGCTGGTTGAAGGTGTTTGGCACGATGTCTGGTACGATACGAAATCAAACGGCGGTAAGTTTGTCCGCGAAGATGCTGGGTTTCGCAATTGGATTCAAGATGAGCCGGATGCTGAATTTAAACCCGAATCCGGGCGATACCACCTGTATGTTTCTCTTGCTTGCCCTTGGGCGCATCGAACACTCATTTTCCGTAAGCTTAAAGGGTTAGAAGAGCATATTGACGTCACGGTCGTATGCCCGGATATGTTGAGTCAAGGCTGGCAAATGGGTCTGCCTGAACCATTATTTGGCCATACCCGTATGCATCAAATTTATACCCAAGCGAAACCTGATTATACGGGGCGTGTGACGGTTCCTGTTTTATGGGATAAAAAAACCAACACCATCGTTTCAAATGAGTCTTCTGAAATCATTCGTATGTTCAATTCTGCATTTAATGAGCTAACGGATAATCACGCTGACTATTATCCCGCGCATCTACAATCCGTTATCGATGAGTGGAACGACTTTATCTACCCGAATGTGAATAATGGTGTTTACCGCTGTGGATTCGCGACCACGCAGGATGCTTATGAAGACGCATTTGATTCGTTGTTTTCTGCGTTAGATAAAATTGATGCACATCTGGCTACAAATCGTTATCTAACAGGTAATCAGATCACTGAGGCAGACTGGCGTTTGTTCACAACATTGATACGTTTTGATGCCGTGTATGTTGGCCATTTTAAATGCAATAAAAAACGAATTGCGGATTACACCCATATTCAGGGCTACTTAAAAGAGTTGTATCAAGTAGACGGTATCGCTGAGACGACGGATTTCTATCACATCAAGCGCCATTACTACTTCAGCCACACCGGAATCAACCCGACACAGGTTGTCCCAAAAGGTCCTGAGTTAGATTTAGAGTCGCCACACGGGCGTGAACAACTTTCAAATTAATTCTTCTGATAAAGCATCACCGTTGTGGTGCTTTTTAGTTTGTAGTTAACAGGACGAGATATGCATCTATATGCTTTTCCTGTTATTTTACCTGATGTCACAGATTATTCCGGCCCATAGCATAAACTAATGATATAGAACCGATCTTTTAACGGGGTGGGGTATGAATATCAACGAGTTTGCAACGGGTGAGCATCTTATTTGGAATCTGCTTATTGCTCTGCTGTTGGGCGCTATTATTGGTATCCAACGTGGCTGGGTGAAGCGCAACAGTGTTGAGGGTAGTCGCGTCGCGGGTATTCGTACTTATTCACTTGTTGGTTTGCTTGGTGGATTGGTTGCCATTCTCGCGGATCACTATTCCCCTTTGTTACTTGGCTTTGCGTTGATTGCCCTGGTGATATTGGCGTGTATTGCGTTTATGATGAGGCAAAAAGACAGTGGCGACGTCAGTATCACAGGCTTGGTTAGTCTCCTGGTTACCTTTGTTTTAGGGAGTTTGGCCGTTGCTGGTGAGGCTGTACTTGCCGCATCAGCAGCGGTCATTACCGCATTAGTTCTGGATAATAAGAGAGAGCTGCACGAAGCCTTGCAGAAACTGCAAGAATACGAACTCGATGCAGCACTACGATTGCTTCTTATCTCTATCGTTTTACTTCCACTGTTACCCAATAAAACCTATGGCCCTTGGGGCGCGCTCAATCCTTACGAGATTTGGTGGATGGTGGTTTTAATCGCCAGTATCTCTTTCGTCGGTTACTTTGCGATTAAGATTGGGGGGGCAAAACGAGGGATATTGTTTACGTCAGTTTTCGCCGGACTCAGCAGTTCAACTGCACTGACGCTGCAATTTTCTCATTTATCTCGTGAACAACCGAATATCAGCCCACTGCTTGCGAGCGGTATTCTACTTAGCTGCGGTACCATGTTCCCTCGTCTACTTATCATTTTGTCCGTCATTAACCCGTCACTGGTTAAACTGCTGTGGCCTATTGTATTGGCGATGATGGCTGCGCTTTACTTACCCGCTTGGTGGATCTGGAGAAGAAGTCAAATCGAGCAGGTTGAGCCATCGAATAAGCAAAGTAACCCTCTAGCACTAAGATCCGCTCTATTTTTTGGCGTGTTGCTCGCAGTGATTATGTTGCTCTCTCACGCGCTGTCAGATTGGTTTGGTAGTGCAGGTATTTTGATTCTGTCTGCTTTGTCAGGAATCACCGATGTCGATGCCATTTCACTTGCACTTGGGCGTCAGAGTATTGAGCACTTAAGTGTGACAACAGCGGCTCTGGGGATCATCATCGCCGCATCGGTGAACACGGTTGTTAAGATGGGGATGGTGATAGCATTAGGTGAAAGGAGGCTATGGCACCGAGTGACTCCTGTGATGATCGGGTGTGTAATTGTAGGTGGCCTGTCTTTCTTAGCCATCTACTGACAATAAAAAAACCCTCGATGAATCGAGGGCTTTAAAATAGTACCAGTTAGATTGGGAGGCGAATTACTTCTGCTCTTGGTCTGCCTGGATCGCTGTTAGTGCGATTGTGTATACGATATCGTCTACTAGAGCACCACGAGACAGGTCGTTTACAGGCTTACGCATACCTTGCAGCATTGGACCGATAGATACTAGGTCTGCACTGCGCTGTACCGCTTTGTAAGTTGTATTACCAGTGTTTAGATCTGGGAATACAAATACAGTCGCTTTACCTGCTACTGGAGAGTTAGGCGCTTTAGAAGCGGCTACGTTTTCCATGATAGCTGCGTCGTACTGTAGAGGACCGTCGATGATTAGATCTGGACGTTTTTCTTGAGCCAGTTTCGTTGCTTCACGTACTTTATCTACGTCAGCACCTTTACCTGATTCACCAGTCGAGTATGAGATCATCGCTACGCGTGGTTCGATACCAAATGCCGCTGCAGAGTCTGCAGACTGGATAGCGATTTCTGCAAGTTGCTCTGCCGTTGGATCTGGGTTGATTGCACAGTCACCGTAAACCAGTACTTGATCAGGCAGAAGCATGAAGAATACGGAAGAAACGATAGACGCGTTAGGTGCAGTCTTGATGATTTGGAACGGAGGAACAATAGTGTTCGCCGTAGTGTGTACAGCACCAGAAACCAGACCGTCAACTTCGTTGTTCTCAAGCATCATAGTGCCCAGGAAGACTGAATCTTGTAGCTTCTCACGAGCAACGACTTCAGTCATGCCTTTCGAACCGCGTAGTTCAACTAAACGAGCAACGTAGTTTTCACGGATCGCATCAGCATCGATGATTTGAACGCCAGCGCCTAGCTCAACACCTTGTTGTGCTGCTACGCGTTTAATCTCTGCCGGGTTACCCAGAAGCACACACTCAGCAATACCGCGCTCTGCACAGATAGCCGCTGCTTTAACTGTACGTGGCTCATCACCTTCAGGAAGAACGATACGTTTACCTGCTTTACGAGCATATTCAGTTAGCTGGTAACGGAATGCTGGTGGGCTTAGACGACGAGACTTCTGAGTACCTTCTGTCATTGACTCGATCCAGTTACCGTCGATATGACCAGCAACGTGTTCGTTAATGAACTCGATACGCTCTTTATCGTCTGCAGGAACTTCAATGCTGAAGCTCTGTAGGTTTAGAGATGTCTGCCAAGTGTTACCTTGTGCTTTGAAGATTGGCAGGCCAGTGCCAAAAGCAGGCTTACATAGGCTAGCAATTTCTTCTGGAATATCGTAACCACCAGTAAGCAGTACAGCACCGATATCCACGCCGTTCATTGCAGCAAGAGAAGCCGCAACGATTACGTCAGGGCGGTCAGCTGAAGTTACTAGAAGTGAACCCGGTTTGAAGTGCTCAATCATGTGCGGTAAAGAACGTGCACAGAATGTAATGCTCTTGATACGGCGAGTTTTGATGTCACCTTCGTTGACGATTTCTGCTTTCAGATGCTTCGCCATGTCAATTGCACGAGTCGCAATCAGGTCGATGCTCCAAGGCACACAACCAAGAACACGAATTGGAGAAGTGTTGAAGATCTCCATCACTTTCATTTCGTTTTGTTTCGCGCTGTCTGCATCATCAAAGATTTCAGATAGGTCAGGGCGAGTACGGCCAGCTTCATCAACAGGTGCGTTTAGTTTGTTGATGATAACGCCTGAGATGTTTTTGTTCTTAGTGCCACCAAAGTTTGAACATGCAACTTCGATACGCTCTTTAAGCTGAGCTGGGTTATCAGTACCCGGAGTGGCTACCAGAACAATTTCAGCGCCAAGTGTTGCTGCGATTTCCGCGTTCACTTGGTTAGCGAATGGGTGCTTACGAGTAGGAACCAAACCTTCGATAAGAGTTACGTCTGCATCTTTGTTGATTTGGTTGTAACGCTCAACAATGGTTTCTAACAGCTCGTCCATGTTGTCGTTACCGATTAGGCTTTCAGCAACAGACATCATCATAGGTTGGCCAATCTTCATATCGCTGTTACGGCCAACGATGGTTGAAGTCAGATCAGGTTGATCACCACCGCTGCGTGGCTGAGCAATTGGCTTGTAGAAAGAAACTTTAACGCCTTTGCGCTCCATAGCGCGAAGAACACCCATGCTAACGCTAGTTAAACCAACACCAGCACTTGCAGGGATAAGCATAATAGTACGAGACATTCGAAGAGTACCTTTGCTATTGGGAGAGATAAAAGCTCAACTCTTATTCCATGACATTCAAAGAATAGGGACTGAGCCCCAAAAGAACTTCTTTGGAAGAAAAACTGGCTAGCCTGTTGGCTAGCCAGATAATTCATTAAAGACCTGCTAGGCGCGCAGTGTCTTCAGCAATGACAAGCTCTTCGTTAGTCGAAATTACCATTGCAGGGATACGGCTGTTAGCTGTAGTGATAGTACCTTCGCCGCCGAAACGTGCTTTAAGGTTAGCTTCACTGTCAACTTCGATGCCAAAGATACCCAGGCGGTTTAGAACCATCTCACGGATTGGAGCAGAGTTTTCGCCGATACCGCCAGTGAAAGTGATTGCGTCTAGGCGACCATCCAGAGTTGCAGTGTAACCAGCAACGTACTTAGCCAGACGGTGACAGAATACGTCCATCGCGCGAGTTGCTTCTTCTTTTTCGCCGTAGTTGTCTTCAACGAAACGACAGTCAGAAGTCACTTCAGTCAGACCTAGCAGGCCAGACTCTTTAGTTAGCATAGTGTTGATTTTCTCAACAGAGTAACCTAGTGCGTCGTGTAGGTGGAAGATGATAGCAGGATCGATGTCACCACAACGAGTACCCATAACCAGACCTTCAAGTGGCGTTAGACCCATTGAAGTATCTACAGACTTACCGTTTTTAACTGCACATACAGAAGCACCGTTACCTAGGTGACAGTTGATGATGTTTACTTCTTCAACTGGCTTGTTCAGTAGGCCTGCAACTTCACGAGTGATAAATAGGTGAGAAGTACCGTGCATGCCGTAGCGACGGATGCCGTGCTCTTTGTACAGGTTGTATGGAAGAGCGTATAGATAAGACTCTGCTGGCATAGTTTGGTGGAAAGCAGTATCGAACACAGCAACGTTTTTAAGCGCTGGGAAAGATTTTTGAGCTGCTTTAATACCGATGATGTGTGCAGGGTTGTGAAGCGGTGCTAGTGTCGCACAGTCTTCGATACCTTTCAGTACGTCGTCAGTGATAAGTGCAGACTGAGTGAACTGTTCGCCGCCGTGTACTACACGGTGACCAATAGCTGCTAGGTTTTCAGAAAGCTCTGGCTTAGAAGCAAGAATAGTTTCTACCATGAACGCTAGTGCTTCTTCGTGTGCTGCACCATCGCCTAGTTGAGCTTCGTGCTTACCATCAAGTTTCCACTTAATGCGAGCTTCAGGAAGGTGAAGACACTCAGCAAGACCTGATAAGTGCTCGTCGCCGTTCTCGGCATCAACAACGGCAAATTTAAGAGAAGAACTACCGCAGTTTAAAACTAAAACTAGCTTAGACATGTATGACTACCTGTTATTCGTCTGATCAAAATCAGTTAAAGAATGAAAAATTAATCACAAGAATAGTCGATACCAGCAATGCTGCGTACTAATCTTGGTCAAAAATTGTTCGAATTCCATATAGAGATATTGTGATGAACCCACTCATCACGATGACGCGTTCCTTGCAGATAGTGACCTCATAGTTGCTTAAATTGTAAATAACGGCAACAATGAGGTTGAGGGCCTGCAAAGGATAGCGATAATGGGCAATGATAACAAAAAAAATTTGAAATAATATTAATTTCCATCAATTTTTTGCACCTTCAGTTGAAATGTTCAACTTTATTTTAGTGAGAGAATGGTATGAGTAATAAAGTCGGATTGATCCATAGCCTGAAAGATGGCCAAAACTACATGGAAATCTGGCCAGTTCGTAAAGAGCTGAATGCCGTATTTCCAGAGCAGCGCATTATAAAGGCGACACGTTTTGGTATTAAAGTCATGCCAGCCGTCGCCGCGATAAGTGTTCTCACTCAAATGGCGTTTAACAACTACAGTGCTTTGCCTCAATCTATCATTGTCGCACTCTTTGCAATCAGTTTACCGTTACAGGGTATCTGGTGGTTGGGCACTCGTTCTAACACTAAGCTCCCTCCATCTTTAGCTTCGTGGTACCGAGAGCTACATCAAAAGATAGTGGAAAGTGGCTTTGCATTAGAGCCAGTCAAAGCTAAACCCCGTTATAAGGAACTGGCGCTTATACTCAATCGCGCTTTTCGCCAGTTAGACAACACGGCGTTAGAACGTTGGTTTTAGTTGATTTCATTATCTAAGGTTCAATAAAAATGGAGTGTGCATCAGCCACTCCATTTTTTGTACTCGTCTTGCTCCTCACTCATGTTTGGGAGTTTGCGCTGGGTATCTTGGCTTTTTTATCAAACACTCTCTTCTTGTATGGCTACTTACGCCAGAGAATATTACTCCTGCCCGATCACAAATGTTGTGTTGCTGTTAAATGTTTCTTTTCTTTACTGAGACTTAGTAGTAATAATAAAAACAAGATGCACAAGAAGTGCACATTTATTTTATTTTACAGACACAACAACACCGCCTTCTCACTTTTGAACATGCGAGCGTCCACCATTAGGTGAATGCTCGCGGACCAAGGACGAAGACACATCAAGGAGTTATGATGAAGACGAAACGTTTACTTGCCACCGCTATTTTATCTGCTACGGCCGTTATGGCTTCTGCCAGTGTGCTCGCTAAGACAGCCACAGTTGCAGTTTCACAAATTGTTGAACATCCGGCATTGGATGCTGCCCGTCGGGGACTTTTAGACGGTTTGAAGGCGAAAGGGTACGAACAAGGCAAAAACCTTGAATTTGACTACAAAACCGCGCAAGGCAACCCGGCTATTGCGGTGCAAATCGCTCGTCAATTTGTTGGTGAAAATCCTGACGTTTTAGTCGGCATCGCGACCCCTTCTGCTCAAGCATTAGTCTCAGCTACTCGCTCTATTCCTGTTGTTTTTACGGCGGTAACTGATCCAGTCGGTGCAAAACTGATCTCAAAAATGGAACAACCAGGTAAAAACGTAACTGGTCTGTCTGATCTTTCACCTGTGGAACAGCATATTGAGCTTATCAAAGAGCTGATGCCTGACGTTAAGTCTATCGGTGTTGTTTACAACCCAGGTGAAGCGAACGCTGTGAGCCTAATGGAACTGCTTAAGCTTTACACTAAAAAGAATGGGATCGAGCTAGTTGAAGCTACTGCTCTTAAAAGTGCTGATGTGCAGTCTGCAACTCAGGTAATCGCTGCTAAATCAGACATTATTTATGCATTGATTGATAATACGGTTGCAAGTGCTATTGAAGGTATGATTGTAGCTGCTAATCAGGCTAAAACTCCGGTATTCGGTGCGGCGACTTCATATGTTGAACGAGGTGCTATCGCAAGTCTTGGTTTCGATTACTACCAGATTGGTGTCCAAACAGCTGATTATGTTGCGGCTATTCTGGAAGGAACTCCCCCTGGCGAGCTAGACGCTAAAGTGGCTAAAGGTTCTGACTTAGTGATTAACAAGACTGCAGCAGATAAGTTGGGCTTTGTTGTTCCTAAATCGGTTATAGATCGTGCAACCAGCGTGAAATAAAGCGAGTGAAAAAGGTTGGCGTAGCTCTACGCCAACTAATTACACCAGAACACTAGTCATCACTGGTTCTGGTATATAAGCAGAAAAGGGAGTTTGTATGTCTGCTTTTGCGTTTTTTGGCGCCTTAGAGGTTGGCCTTATTTATGGTTTGGTGGCACTGGGTGTTTACCTGACTTTCCGAGTTCTTGATTTCCCCGACTTAAGCGTTGACGGTAGTTTCCCAATGGGCGCTGCAGTAGCTGCAACTGCGATTGTTGCTGGTATCGACCCATGGATTGCTACTGGGTTGGCAATTATTGCCGGTGCAGCAACCGGCTGGGTAACCGCATTTCTTACCGTTCGTTGTGGAATTCTCAATTTATTGGCATCGATCTTAACCATGATCGCTGCATTCTCTATTAATATCCGCATCATGGGGCGACCTAATATTGCTCTTCTAGGTTCGGATACTATTCTGACTCCATTTGAAGCAATGGTAGAACCTGCCAATCTCATTTATGTAAGGCCATTGGTTGTGGCGGTATTAGTGTTGATTTCAGCTGGGTTTGTTATACGTCTGCTGAATAGTGATTTTGGCCTTGGGTTACGTGCGACTGGCGTTAACGCCCGTATGGTTGCCGCTCAAGGAGCAAGCACAGCTTTCTACACCTATTTCTGTCTGGCCCTATCTAATGGATTCGTCGGTTTTGCTGGAGCATTGTTTGCACAAACTAACAGCTTTGCCGATGTCACTTCTGGTGTTGGTACTATCGTAGTTGGTCTGGCCGCAGTTATTCTCGGCCAAACCCTGATTCCGGGACGTAAAATTTGGGTAGCGGTAACCGCAGTTATCGTGGGCTCTGTTTTATATCGTTTAGCCGTCGCATTTGCACTGAGTTCGGGTATGTTTGGTTTACAGGCATCAGACCTGAACCTGGTGACAGCTGTGCTGGTAGCGTTCGCATTGATCGTGCCAAAGATGAAAAGGAACCGAACGTCAAAAAAGGGTAGTACACCTGCTGAGAAGAGCGTGGTATCTAAGCAGGGTAAGAAGTCAGGAGATGCATTATGATCAGTTTAGAAAATATTCAAGTTACATTTAATCCTGGCACTATCCTTGAAAATCGTGCGTTAAGAGGTGTTGATCTGGTGGTACCAGAGCATCAGTTTCTGACTGTTATTGGTTCTAATGGTGCGGGTAAATCGACACTATTGGGTGCAGTAACCGGTGAAACACCTATGGTCGGTGGTAAGGTTAATATCGACAATATTGATGTGACTCGTCGTAGTGTTGATCAGCGTGCCAGCTTATGTGCCCGTGTATTCCAGGACCCATTAGCGGGTACTTGTGGCGCATTGACTATCGAAGAAAATATGGCATTAGCTTATATGCGTGGTAAACGTCGTGGTTGGAAGCATTCATTATCTTCTAGTCGCCGCAAACTGTTTCAGGAGCGCATCAGTATTCTGGGTTTAGGTTTAGAGGACAGATTGGGTGATAGCATTGGACTTCTGTCTGGTGGTCAACGACAAGCCGTTAGCTTGGTCATGGCAACCTTATCGGACAGCAAGTTGTTATTACTGGATGAGCATACCGCCGCGCTTGACCCACGAATGGCTGCGTTTGTTATCGACCTGACAAAACGCATCGTTGATGAATTTGATTTGACGGTCATGATGGTGACACATTCGATGAAAGACGCGTTGGCTTGTGGTGACAGAACTGTGATGCTACATCAGGGCGAAATCGTACTGGATGTGGCTGGTGAGCAAAGGGCGAATATGAAAGTGCCAGACTTACTTGAAATGTTCTCAAAAGTACGTGGCGAAGAGCTTTCTGACGACAGTCTGTTACTCAACTAACTAGTTTGTTGAGCAACTAAATAAACCTGAACGTTAACTCTTTCTGGTTCAGTTAACTACGCCTACCAAGTGTGATCCTCCTTGAGAAATGGTGCAATCATGCAGTTTCGCAAGGAGGATTTTTATTATTACACCCTATAGTAAACTCATTACATATCTCAGAAACATGAGTACTTGCTATGACCCTTCCTTTTATTTTTCACAGTCAGACGCTTGATGGCCTCTCTTTTGAACAAGAGAGGATAACGGTATTGCTCAAGACGGAAGACATCACCTTTGATGCAGTGTATGTGCGTTCTGAACCAGACAACGAAGAATACCTGACAGAGATGCAGCCAGCTGGTACCGCTGGAAAACTTAAACTCTGGCAAGCAACCTTTGCTCCAAATAAAGACAGAGACGTGACTCACTACGTCTTTAAGCTAGTTCAGGGAGAGCAGCAGTTTTGGCTGGATGGTCGCGGCGTGCAAAAACGGATTCCTCCCAAAGAATTCCACTTCAAATTGAATGTTAATAACCAGCCGCCGGAATGGGTGCAAAAGCAGGTCTTTTACCAAATCTTCCCTGATCGCTTTGCTACCAGCCGCGATGAAAAAGCAATTCGTCAAGCCTATGGTGAATACAACCCTCAAGCGATAGTAAAGCCATGGGGTGACGATGTCGGTAACCATCAAAATTCTGGCGCAAAAGAGTTCTTCGGAGGAGACCTGAAAGGTGTCGAGCAAAGGTTAGATTATCTTGAAAACCTGGGTGTAACGGCATTGTATCTCAATCCGGTATTCAGTGCCCCGAGCAACCATAAATATGACACAACGGACTATTTTACCGTTGACCCTATGTTTGGAAGTAATGAACAGTTTGCTCAGTTGTGTGACAAGATACGTACTAAGAAGATGAGAATTATCTTAGATGCCGTGTTTAATCACACCTCAGTTCACCATCCTTGGTTCGATATCAAAATGGAAGGCGACGGAGCGTACGGTAATCCAAAATCGAAGTATCGTAATTACTATTTTTTTGACGGTGACAGCAACAACTACATTGGCTGGAAAGGCATTGGCAGCTTACCGGTATTGAACTTTGAAAATGAACAAGTGCGCAATTACATCTATCAGGGAAATCAATCGGTGATCAAATACTGGTTGAGAGCGCCTTATTCTGTGGATGGCTGGCGCTTTGATGTGATTCATATGCTAGGGGAAGGTGAGGGGGCGAAAAACAATGCGCATTACGTAGAAGCGTTCCGTCAGGCAACAAAATCCGAAAATCCTGATGCATACGTACTTGGTGAGCACTTTTTTGAGGCAACTCAATGGTTGCAAGGTGATCAGGAAGATGGCGCGATGAATTATTATGGCTTTGCTCACCCGGTAAGAGCATTCATTGCCCATCAAGATATCATGTACGATCCCATCAAAATCGACGCAACTGAGTTTAAACAATGGTTAGATGAAGCAAGGGCAAAAATTCCATTTGCAAATCAACTGTCTCAACTTAATCAACTTGACAGTCATGATACTGCCAGATTCCTGACTCTTGTGAACTGCCGCCAAGATAAGATGCTCATCGCACTGACATTGTTGATGACTTATGTTGGTACGCCTTGTATTTATTATGCGAGCGAAGTCGGTCTGGAAGGTGGCTTTGATCCTGACAATCGACGTTGTTTTCCTTGGCATCAAGTGAATAAGTCAGAATGGCTGAATATTTACCAGCGTTGGATAGCCATTCGTAAACAGTTTAAATGCCTACAATCGGGTAGTATACAGTGGCTACATAGTAGTGAAGAGGCTTTGGTGTATGCGAGGCAACTGGGGGAGGAGGCGATTGTTGTCGCCATCAATATGCGGGAAGAGGATATTAGAATCGATTTACCGCTCTGGCAGTTAGGTTTAAATATCGAACATCTACATCAACTGTTGGGGGAAAACGAATCTATTGATTATCAGAACAATCTTTCTGTTACTGTTGAAAGGCTTAGTAGCAAAATTTGGCGCTTAGAATAACAATCTAGAATCGGTTTCATGAGTCATGATACCCCGAACGAGTCAAAAGAGCGCTCTTTCGCTCTTTTGACGGCTATAACTACGCTACTCGTGATTCATTTGTTACCAATGCATCCTGATAACGTTGAATGTGTTCAACAATCGGTGCTGCTTTATTATGGGTACGGATTTCACGGAACAACTCTTGTGCTTCTGGGTAAGACTGGCGTAAATAAGAGAACCACTGTTTAACCCGATTCGGGTAGTACAACCCTTTGTCACCTTTCATCTCGAATTTAGAGTAGTAAATCAGCAATTCAACCACTTCTGGCCACGACATAGGCTGGTGGTTATGTTTTACCATATTACCTAAATTGGGAATGTTGAATGCGCCGCGACAGACCATCAAAGAATCAGCACCAGTCGTTTCAATACAACGTTGGCCGTCTGCATAATTCCAGATCTCACCATTTGCAATCAAAGGGATAGTAAAGCGTTCGCGGATTTTAGTGATGTATTCCCATTTAATTTCTGATGCCTTATACCCGCCTTGCTTTGTTCGGGCATGAACGGTCAGTTCGTCCGCACCAGCGGATTGGATCGCATCCACAATTTCAAAACAGTCTTCAGGGTTTTCCCAGCCCAGACGGATTTTGGCACTTACCGGAATCGCTTCAGGAACGGCCTCGCGGCATGCTTTGACGACTTGATGGATTAATTCTGGATGTTGAAGTAGAGCAGCACCACCTTTACTTTTGTTGACCAGTTTGGCTGGACAACCAAAGTTGATGTCGATGCCTCGGGCACCAAGCTCAGCGGCTCTAACCGCATTTTCCGCCATCCATTTAGGATCTTGGCCTAGCAGTTGAACATGTACAGGCACACCAGATGCGGTTTGAGAGTCTTGTAAAAGCTCGGGACACAAACGATGGAAAACGTGATCTGGCAGTAACTGATCGATCACTCGAACGAACTCAGTCACACAGAGATCATAGTCGTTTATTTCGGTCAAAATTTGGCGCATTAAATGATCTAAAACGCCTTCCATTGGGCCTAATACAACTCGCATAGTTTGCCTAATACAGTTTGGAGATAAAAGGAGGGCGATTGTAGCGATGTAACGAGAGTTTGTCATTAAAAGACTCGGCGAGAGCAAAACGCTCAACCAGATAGCCTGGTGATACTTGGATTAGGTTACTTGGATTTGTGCTCTGAGGTATAATGCCGACAAATTTATGGGAAACCAGATGTCATGCAATATACATTGATCGAAAAAGGTGAAGTACCGTTAGAGGAATCTTCACTGTTTATTGAAGGGGCAGTTTTAGCCGCTAACCTAACTACCAAGCCATTGTCACCGGAAGCCTGGTTAGAGCCACTGTTAGGTGTAGACTTTAAAGCGATTCAACCTGCTGTTGAAGAGCAAATTCACAAGCAGCACAATAGAATTCTTAGAAACGAGTATTCCGTGCTTGAATTAACCAATAAAGAACCTGAGCAGCTAGCAGACTTTGCTGAAGGTTTCATGTCGGTTTGGCCATTGATTGAAGAGCAATGGCAAGGTACAGAACTCAATGATGGCTTACAGCGTATGCTGCAAGGCTTGCTAACGACAATGATGTTAGCAATTGATGAAGAGACGACTCAACAGCACATGCGTGATGCTGGCATTGAAACTCCTCCAGCACTGAACGATCTGATTGAACAACTCGATTTAATGGTCGGTGAAGTAGCATTAGGCGCTGATGAGCTGATGGTTGGCAATAAGTCACAAAGCTTGAACCCTTTCAAAGGCGTTGGGCGAAATGATCCTTGTCCATGCGAGAGCGGGAAAAAGTTCAAACAGTGCTGTGGTAAATGATATTCGTTAGTTCCGTTCTAACCTAGTAATGGCAAAACGCCGACCATTTCAAAGGTCGGCGTTTTACATTGGACTTAACGGATCGGGTTCTTGCGTCTTGGTTGGAAAAATTGCGCAATCACAACAAAGGCGAGAACGATCAGGTTAACTGCAAATATAACGGCTAACCATTGTGGCATAGACAATGTGAATAATTGCCATACTATCTTCGAACAATCGCCATAGGCTTCAAACATCCAAGGAGCCCATTGATTCAGCGGCGCCCAACTAGGGAAGGTTACAAACAGATCACAGGTTGCAAATGGCGACGGATTGAACTGGTAATCAGCGTGTTGCAGAGCCAGCATCAGGCCTTTATACGCACTCAGTCCCCACGCAATAAGCCCTAGCCATCGGAACAGCGGATTACTTGGCGAAATAAACCCGATAATCGCAGCTGCCCCTATTCCTAACATTGCCACACGTTCATAAATACACATCACACATGGCGCCAGCAACATCACATGTTGGAAGTAGAGAGCGCAGGCTTCAAAGAAAATGATAAACAAGAGAAGAAGTAGCCAAGATGCGCGTCCCTTGGAAAATTGGTTTAGTGATCTTAAAAAATTCACGGTTTCAATCCTGTATGAAAATAGAAAAAGCTCTGAATACTCAGAGCTTTTTATCGTGTATAAGTTTCTTTATCAACTCAAATTTTAGTGTCCACCCGAAACAACTGGGGTTAATTCACTACTATGCAGCGTTATCCAACCTGCGTCATAGAAGGAAGCCGTCGCTGGTTCCAAGAAGTACATGATCCCCATTAGGCCCACAATCGCGAGTACAACCGTGTATGGCAGTGCCATAATGACCATTCGACCGTATGATAGGCGAATTAACGGTGCCAGTGCAGATGTTAGTAGGAATAGGAACGCTGCCTGTCCATTTGGCGTTGCTACTGAAGGTAAGTTAGTACCAGTGTTGATAGCAACTGCTAGTAAGTCGAACTGTTCACGAGTGATCAAACCTTCAATTAGGGCTGTTTTCACCTCGTTAATGTAAACCGTACCCACAAAGACGTTGTCTGAAACCATGGATAACAAGCCGTTTGCAACATAGAACAAGGCCAACTGAGTGCTTTTATCTTCAACGGCGAGTACCGCATCGATAACAGGCTTAAATAGTTGTTGATCTATGATCACAGCAACCACAGAGAAGAACACCGCGAGCAGAGCGGTAAACGGTAGCGCTTCTTCAAACGCTTTACCCATCGAATGCTCATCAATGACGCCAGTAAATGCTGTGGCGAGGATAATAACGGAAAGACCAATCAGACCCACCGCTGCCAGGTGCAGTGCGAGAGCAGCAATTAGCCATACCGCGATAAAGCCCTGAACCCAAAGCTTAGCAACATCTTGATTAGTTCGAGTTTTACGTTCTTCTCGGTCGTAGTCCACGAGAATTTGGCGAACGTTGTTTGGTAGTTGCGCGCCGTAACCAAATACTTTTAGCTTTTCTACTAGTGCACAAGTAATCAGGCCACAAAATAGTACTGGTAGTGTCACTGGCGACATACGAATTAGGAATTCACCAAAATACCAACCAGCTTGGTCCGCAATGATAAGGTTTTGAGGTTCACCAACCATGGTCGTTACGCCACCAAGTGCAGTACCTACGCCGGCATGCATCAGTAATGAACGTAAGAATGCGCGGTAATTTTCCAAGTCATCACGGGTAAGTTCGGTGATGGTATCATCTTGCGTATGGTCATGGTCACCGATAGGGTTACCTGACGCCACTTTGTGGTAAATCGAGTAGAAGCCCACCGCGACGCTGATAACCACGGCAATCACCGTCAGTGCATCCAAGAATGCAGATAAAAAGGCCGCAGCAAAACAGAATGCAAGTGACAGTAGTGTTTTCGAACGAATGCCAAGCAATATTTTGGTGAAAATGAACAACAGAAGATGTTTCATGAAGTAGATGCCAGCAACCATGAATATTAAAAGTAGCAATACTTCAATATTCGCCACTAACTCATGCTTCACTTGTGCTGGGCTGGTCATTCCAATTGCAATGGCTTCTATTGCGAGTAAACCTCCGGGTTGTAATGGATAGCATTTTAATGCCATGGCTAGCGTGAAAATAAATTCAGCGACCAACAACCATCCAGCAACAAATGGGCTTATAAAAAAGAAAACAACAGGGTTAATAATTAAGAAGGCTATAATGGCAACTTTGTACCAGTCAGGCGCTTTACCTAGAAAGTTCTTGATAAAAGCGTTTCCGAGCGATATCGGCATGATGAATCTCTTTATAATAAGTTTATGAATAGACACTACAAAATGGTGCGTAAGTATCTGCTTAGTAGACTTATTAGCTAGCCTTTTTAAACAATAACTTAGTAAAACAACAATCCTTTGCTTTAGCGTAGTATTGCCAAGTTACTTCCTTTGAACTTAAGCACCGCTCATTTTCTTCGATCGCAAACTCTACACCCAGGTTTTTAATAGTCAATAACACAGAGAGTTGCTTCCGATGGACACAACTTTTTTTATTGTAATAACGCGATCGAATAGGCGTTATTATATCATGAAAGTCTCAAAAAACTCCTTTTGGGGTACTAAATGATGACAACTGACGGAAAATAATAATATATCTGAGATTTTAATTGAGTGAACACAAATTAATTTTTCATATTTTGAATATAAAAGTGTGACAGAGTTGTCGTTATTATTTTTTGAGTTATGTTTAGTGCGCCATGTACGTAATATTGGCTTTATACTCAAACAACGCTCTGAATCCTGCATCTTGAAGTCGCTTGGGTATACTAGTAGAACGAGTTTAATGGTGATTCAAGATTGAGACTGTTAATGGAGTAAATGCCCTAATCAGGGAGTGTTTCAATTGTTGATCGTTAGTTTTATCAAATCGCTAACTAGTGGTATGATGAGTGGCATCGACCCTAAAAAATCAATATTGGATAAAACGTAGAATGGTCATAAAGGCGAAAAGCCCTGCAGGATTTGCAGAAAAGTACATTATCGAGAGCATTTGGAACGGCCGTTTTCCTCCTGGCTCAATTTTACCCGCTGAGCGTGAACTATCTGAACTGATTGGTGTTACTCGAACCACGCTACGAGAGGTTCTTCAACGACTCGCTCGTGATGGATGGTTGACAATCCAACATGGTAAGCCAACAAAAGTGAATCAGTTTATGGAGACCTCAGGTCTGCATATTTTGGATACACTAATGACGTTGGATGTCGATAATGCAACGAACATTGTAGAAGACTTGTTGGCGGCACGTTCAAACATCAGTCCAATCTTTATGCGCTATGCATTCAAAGTGAATAAAGACAGTTCTGAGCGAACTATCAAGAATGTCATCGAATCTTGTGAAGCGCTTGTGAATGCTTCTTCTTGGGATGAGTTTATTGCGTCTTCGCCTTACGCTGAAAAAGTGCTGCAAAGTGTGAAAGAAGAAAACGAAAAAGATGAAGCGAAGCGTCAAGAAATTTTAATCGCAAAAACGTTTAATTTTTACGACTACATGCTTTTCCAACGTTTAGCATTCCATTCGGGTAATCAGATTTATGGTCTTATCTTTAACGGCCTGAAGAAGTTGTATGACCGTGTTGGAAGTTACTACTTCTCTAACCCCGCTTCTCGTGAACTGGCGTTAAAGTTCTACCGCCAACTTTTGGAAACCTGTGAAGGTGCCAAACATGATCAGCTTCCTGTGGTGATTCGTCATTATGGCATTGAGAGCGCGTTGATCTGGAATGAGATGAAGAAGCAACTGCCAACTAATTTCACTGAAGATGACAGTTGATCTTGGTTCTGATACCGTTCATTCATTGAACTCAAAAACCGCAGATGGAAAGTCTGCGGTTTTTTATTCTCAAATTTAAAGTTTACGATCACTCGTTGCCTTAAAATTTCACGCTAATGTGAGTCTGGGCAATGGCAAGTAAAGTGTTTCAACGATCGTAGAAAGTACGTGATCGTATGTATTAAAAATAGTCAGAGACAGATCTGATGTAATGTCGTAGAGCTGCTCTTCGTTTAGCCCAGTGACTCGGCCTTCTACATAGTCGTGTAAAGATTGTATCGCACGAACAGCTACTGGTGACGCAATACTCAGAGGTGCAATCACTGCAAGCTGGTTCACTCGACGTAGCATAACCGAGGCGATTTTCTTTAAACGTTCATTTTCCGCCTGACCATCGCAATCTCTGATGCTGATACGTAACTGAGTCAAGGTCTCTAAATTATCGATGATGCTTTGCCAGCTAATGTGATACTCGTCATGGAGCTCGTCGCGTTGCTCTGCTGCTAACCAGGCAATAGTGACTTCATCCATAAGGAACAAACAATGGCGAATAAGTTTACCATGTTCCATCTGATTCCTGGCGACGCTATAGTCGTGCCATTGCTCCAACATCTGGCTGACTTTGATCTGCAAAACGCGATACATAGGTTTACTTTCAAAGCGGGATGATTCCAGCAAAAGCTGCAGTTTTTGATTCAACTCCAGACTGAGTTCCTCTATTTCTTGTTCTTTGTTTTTTTGGAATTGAATAGAGTAATGCGTCGCTGCACGGTGACGGCGAAGTAGATGTACGATATCACGCAATAGTGTGAGTAGTTGATACTTGCTTGCGTGTTGTTGCTCACGTTTAGCGGATAGATGATAAATGCCCGCGAGAATTGCAACTGAAAGTAATGTTGAAATCAAAACAAACATAACTAACTCCTTGTTAGTCTTAAGCCCTAGCAAAGGTAGTCATGCAAGATTTATTCCTAGCGAAAATTCGATAAAAACAAGACATTAACAATAGATAATGGACGCGTTGCTCACTGGTGGTGCGATTAATGCACAATAATGTGAATTTGATCAAAAATCCCCACCTTCTGGGTGGGGATTTTGTGAAGTGAGTCTTATCTTAATTGACTACATTACATTACGCGCATTCCAGGTTGGGCACCTTCATGTGGTTCAAGGAGCCACAAATCACTGCCACCAGGGCCAGCAGCTAGGATCATGCCTTCAGACATACCAAACTTCATCTTACGAGGCTTAAGGTTTGCAACCATGACAGTGAGTTTACCTTCGAGCTCTTCCGGTTTGTACGCAGACTTAATACCAGAGAATACCTGACGAGTCTCGCCACCGATATCTAATTGGAACTTAAGCAGTTTGTCTGCTTTTGGTACTTCTTCACAAGAAATGATACGAGCAATTCGTAAATCAACTTGAGCAAAAGTATCGAACTCAATCTCGTCTGCGATTGGATCTTTGCTTAGCTCTGTTTCTGTCTTAGCTGCTTCAGCTTTCTCTTTTGCTGCCATTTCTGCTGCCGCATCTTCTTTTGATGCTTCAATCATCGCTTCGATGTTCTTAGGATCGATACGGTTGAATAGCGCTTTAAACTTAGTGATTTCATGGCCAGTCAGTGGTGCAGTAATACTTTCCCAAGTCAATTCTTGGTTTAGGAATGCCTCAGTACGTGCGGCAAGTGCTGGCATTACTGGTTTCAGGTAAGTCATTAGTACGCGGAACAGGTTGATACCTACAGAGCAGATTTCTTGTAGTTCCTGATCTTTGCCTTCTTCTTTCGCGACGACCCAAGGTGCCTTTTCGTCAACGTATTGGTTTGCTTTGTCCGCTAGCGCCGTGATTTCACGGATTGCACGGCCAAATTCGCGAGTTTCGTATAGTTCGGCAATGCGGTCTGCTGCTGCAGCAAACTCGTTGTACAACTCAGGCTCTGCGAAGTTGTCAGACAGCTTGCCATCGAAACGTTTAGCGATGAAGCCCGCGTTACGAGATGCAAGGTTAACTATCTTGTTCACAACGTCGGCGTTTACGCGCTGAGTGAAGTCTTCTAGGTTAAGATCCAGGTCATCGATACGGCTGTTTAGCTTCGCTGCGTAGTAGTAACGCAGACACTCTGGGTCTAGGTGCTCTAGGTAAGTACTTGCTTTTACGAATGTACCTTTAGACTTAGACATTTTCGCACCATTAACGGTTACGTAGCCGTGTACGAATACGTTGTTAGGCTTGCGGAAACCAGAACCTTCTAGCATTGCTGGCCAGAATAGGCTGTGGAAGTAAACAATGTCTTTACCGATGAAGTGGTAAAGCTCAGCTGTGCTGTCTTTTTTCCAGTATTCGTCGAAATCAAGGTCATCGCGTTTGTTACATAGGTTTTTGAATGAGCCCATGTAGCCGATAGGTGCGTCTAGCCAAACGTAGAAGAACTTGTCTTTTTCGCCTGGGATTTCAAAGCCAAAGTATGGAGCATCACGCGAGATATCCCATTGTTGCAGACCCGATTCAAACCACTCTTGCATCTTGTTTGCTGTTTCAGCTTGAAGAGAACCAGAACGAGTCCACTCTTTTAGCATGCTTTCAAACTGAGGCAGGTCGAAGAAGAAGTGCTCAGAATCTTTCATGATTGGCGTAGCGCCAGAAACTGCAGATTTCGGATTGATTAGCTCTGTTGGGCTGTATGTCTCACCACATGCATCACAGTTGTCGCCGTATTGGTCTTCTGACTTACACTTAGGGCAAGTACCTTTTACGAAACGGTCTGGCAAGAACATCTCTTTCTCAGGGTCGAAAAGCTGAGAAATAGTACGGCTAGAGATAAAGCCATTCTTTTTCAGCTCTAGATAAATGTGTGACGCCAGCTCACGGTTCTCATCTGAGTGAGTGCTGTGGTAGTTGTCAAAGCTGATATCAAAGCCAGCAAAGTCCTTTTGGTGCTCTTCGCTAACTGCGGCAATCATTTCTTCAGGAGTCATACCCATCTGTTGCGCTTTAAGCATGATTGGCGTGCCGTGAGCATCGTCAGCACAGATGAAGTTTACAGTGTTGCCGCGTAGGCGTTGGTAACGAACCCAAATGTCCGCTTGGATATGCTCTAGCATATGACCAAGGTGGATCGAACCGTTAGCGTACGGAAGGGCACAAGTTACCAGCATTTTTCTTGAAGAAAGAGGTCTTGGATCATTTGCCATACTTAATATTCGCTTTTCTTGATAGGTATAAAAATTTTTGATGGATAATACTACCCCATGAGCTCACTAACTCCAAGGTGTCAAACTATGGAATGCCTTAGTTTTTTTGGGGTTCTGATTACGATAGGTCGGTGGTAGCATGGTGTTAAACAAGGAGGGCGTATGCATCAGTTCACTTCAAAACAAGATTTTTGTCATTGGTTTAACCAGTTCCAGCATCCGCAATTGGTGGATAGTTGGGCAGATATTAACGGTGTGCTCACTATCACCGCTCAGGGTGAGGTAAAAATTACTCTGCCGTTTGCAAGCAATGAACTCCAGATTGTTCTACATGACTGGATCAAACAACAGCAAACCTCAGGAGTGGTGCCTGATTTTCCATTCCAAATCGAGCAGAACGTTAAAGCCCTGGAAACACATGTGACCAATGGTGTTAAAGGTGTAAAAAACATTATCGCGGTGAGCTCGGCTAAAGGTGGGGTTGGTAAATCAACCACTGCTGTCAACTTGGCGCTAGCCATTGCTCAATCGGGAGCAAAAGTGGGTCTACTGGATGCCGACATTTATGGGCCTTCGGTTCCTATGATGCTTGGTCAGGAAGATGCTAAGCCAGAAGTTCGCGATTCTAAATGGATGGAGCCTATTTTCGCTCACGGGATCTATACTCATTCTATCGGTTATCTGGTTGACAAGTCGGAAGCGGCAATTTGGCGTGGTCCTATGGCCTCAAAGGCGTTGTCTCAGCTGTTAACTGAAACGGATTGGCCTGAACTGGATTATCTGGTAATAGACATGCCACCAGGCACAGGGGATATCCAATTAACGTTGTCACAACAGATCCCTGTTACCGGAACGGTATTGGTAACCACTCCACAAGACTTGGCGCTGGCAGACGCGCGTAAGGGCGCAACAATGTTCAATAAAGTGAATGTGCCAGTAGTCGGTGTGGTTGAAAATATGAGCTACCACATCTGTAGTCAATGTGGTGCGACAGAGCACATCTTCGGTATGGGTGGTGCAGAGAAAATGTGTCAGGAATTTGGTTTGGCTCTGTTGGGACAAATTCCACTACATATTTCAATGCGTGAAGACATTGATGCCGGGATTCCAACGGTAGCAAGAAGACCGGAAAGTGAGCACGCTGGCTATTATAAACAGCTGGCGGATAGCGTTTGTAGCATGATGTTTTGGCAAGGCAAAGCAAAGCCAGATGCAATCAGTTTTACAATGGTAAACTAACTCTAAACTGTATTTGTTAATAGTGATGGTTGAAAGTTGCCCATTTTAACGTTTGCTCGGAGGTTAATCCTCCGGGCGGTTAGAAACTTACAACTAAACTCTAATTCCAGCTAGTAACGAAGAGGTGAACTCCCTATAATCAGGCGGTTTATCTTTTTATGTCACTAGAAATCATCATCGGGTGCAAATTCATGTCTGATAATAATCATTGCGTCATCGTAGGTATTGCTGGCGCTTCTGCTTCGGGAAAAAGTTTGATCGCGAGCACAATCTACAATGAGCTTCGCGAGAAAGTAGGCGATCATCAAATCGGTGTTATCACGGAAGATTGCTACTACAACGACCAAAGCCACCTAAGCATGGATGAGCGAGTAAAGACCAACTACGATCACCCGAGTGCGTTAGATCACGATCTACTTTGTGAGCACCTTGAAAAACTGGTTCGTGGCGAAGCGGTAGAAGTACCGGAGTACAGTTACACTGAGCACACAAGAACAACTCATACAAAGACAATGACCCCTAAAAAGGTAATCATTTTAGAGGGTATCCTTCTTCTTACTGACCCGCGCCTACGTGACATAATGCACGCAACGGTATTTATGGACACGCCATTAGATATTTGTCTGCTTCGCCGTGTTAAACGCGATGTTGAAGAGCGTGGCCGCACAATGGAATCCGTACTCAAGCAATATCAACAAACAGTGCGTCCGATGTTCATGCAGTTTATCGAACCTTCTAAGCAATATGCGGATATCATTGTTCCTCGTGGCGGTAAAAACCGCATCGCAATCGATGTACTGAAAGCTCACATTGCAAAACTTTTGAAAGCTTAAGTTTCCAAACGGCTATACTACTTTATTTTTATGAAAAGAAGTGGCACCTTAGGTGTCGCTTCTTTTTTTATTTTTAAATTAATCAGTTGCACTACAATAAAGGATAATTTCACGCTTTCACGGAACTGTCAGCGATAGAACAAATCAACTACTATAGTCTTAAAAACACACGAGCAAGGATAAACTAATGAAGAAACTGCTCTTAATTGTTGCAATACCCGTTGTGCTAGTCGTTGGGGCGATTCTCGCTTTAACTATTTTTGTAAACCCGAATCAATTTAAGCCCCTTATCGTTGAACAAGCCCAAAAACAAACGGGATTGGAATTAGTGATTGAAGGGGATCTTAGCTGGCAATTTTTCCCGTCCATCGGTCTTGAGTTAGGTCGTACCGAACTAAGAAATCCGCAAGGCTTCAGTCAACCCAATCTGTTTAAAGTGGAAACCGTGAGCGTCGATGTTTCCGTTACTCCACTTTTCAGTAAGCAGTTGGAAATCGGTAATGTTACATTGGATGGCGCTGAGTTTTACCTCGAAACCAAGCAGGATGGCAGCAAAAACATCGACGCTCTGACGAAGGCGCAGCAATCACAACAAACAAATGACAGCTCACAAGAGAAAAGTGCCGAAACGCAAGAATCTGGTTCTGACTGGACTATTAATCTTGCAGGTATCACGGTATCTAATGGCTCTCTTGAAATACAGGATAAACAGGCTGACAGCTACACAAAGCTATATGATATTTCTCTCAACCTTTCTGAATTTGCCTTTGACAATTGGACGACAGCAGATTTCGGTATAAAAGGTGAGATGAATGACCAGAAGTTCACCGCGCAAGGTCAGGCGGATTTTAAATTAGCCAAAGGTCTTGCAAGTTACGAGCTAAAGAACATCAAGTTTGATGCAACTTACGCTGATCCAAGCAACAATATCGAATCGGCTAACATCACTTTGGATACTTTTGCATTTGATACCGTTAATAACCTTAGCTATGCCCTGAAAGGCAGTGCCGCTGATATGAAGTTGGACATGCAAGGTGGTGGCCAGCTAAGTCTCGATAAAGAGATCACCAAAATACAGCTAGACAAACTATCGCTAAATTCAACGTTGGAAGGTGATGCTCTACCGCAAACACCGATGAAGGTTGATATGGTGTCTGATTTGTCTTTCGACCTGAGCAAAAGCCACTTGAGTTTTGTGCTGGAGAAGTTAACGGCAAATGCTATTGAGCTAGATGGTAAAGCGGATATTACTTTGGATGATATCCCTAAAGTGCGTTTTGCGCTGCATAGTCCAAATATTGATTTAGATGAATTTCTGGGCCTAAACCAACAATCAGAAGGTCAATCGACTTCAAATGGTGAGAGTACGAAAGCGGGCTCTGAAGTAGAGCCAGATTTGTCAGCACTGAAAACACTGGATGTCAAAGGTAACATCACGATCGATAAGTTCAAAGCCGCTAACGCAAAAATGGAAGCGGTGAAAGCAAGCTTTACGGTCAACCGTGGCGTTGCTGAGCTCACTTCATTCAGTTCAAAACTCTATCAAGGCACGATTAACGCGAAAGCTCAGTTGGATGCTCGTAAGACTCCAGCGACATACATCGTAACGAATACAATTAAAGGCGTGCATGTTCAGCCATTATTAGTGGATGTCGCTGACAATGATAAGTTGGAAGGCACCGGTAATATCGATATCAACGTTAAAGGCAGCAGCCTTACACCGACGGGTATTAAACAGAACCTAGTGGGTACAGTAGCGATTAACTTTGCTGATGGTGCTGTTCATGGCATTAACGTGGCACAGTTAATTCGAGAAAACTACGCAAAATTCAAAGGTCAGTCAGTTGAAAGCACGAAGGAAGTGAAGAAAACGGACTTCAGTGCGATGACCGCGACGTTGAAACTAAACAATGGCGTGGTATCCACGGATGATATGAAGGCGCAGTCACCACTGCTTCGTGTGCGTGGTAATGGTAAGGCAAATTACCTGAACGAAACTGTCGACTTCACTATCAGCACTTCTATTGTTGGTACGCTAGAAGGGCAAGGCGGCAAGAATATCGATGAACTCAAAGACATTACGATTCCGATCAATGTCTCTGGCAACTGGGCAGATCCGAAATTCAAACTGGTATTCGATGATATCCTCAAACAAAAAGCGCAGAAAGAAATTGACCGCGGCGTAGAGAAGCTAACGGATAAGATCAAAGACGAGAAAACCAAAGAGGCGGTAGACGGTTTGCTGAAAAACTTGTTTAACTAGATCTTAGAGGTTCTAGGATTCTAGGTCCTAGGAAAAGATTATTGGATTACGGAACGCTTCGCTCACAGAATACGGAGTACAGACTGTGACTCTGTATTCTGTAATCCGTATTCCAGACCAACAAACCCAATGTTAATAAAGAGATACGGAGCCACGAGTGGGCTCCCCTAGGACCTAGGACCTTCTTTTCCTAGGACCTAAATTACTACCAATCCACACCTTTCAGGGCTTTCACGCCAGACTCAAAAGCGTGTTTAACGTTCTTCACCTCAGAGACCGTGTCGGCCATTTCAATCAGGGTACGATGCGCACCACGGCCAGTGATGACAACGGATTGCATCTTAGGGCGATTGTTGAGCGCTTCTACGACTTCATCTAAATCGATGTAACCGTAACTAACCATGTAAGTCAGCTCATCAAACAAAACCACATCGAGAGACTCGTCTTGCAGCATGCGTTTACACTCTTGCCAGACCAATTGCGCAGCTTCAGTATCTGCCGCTTTGTTTTGCGTCTCCCAGGTAAAACCAGTTGCCATGACCTGGAATTCAACCCCCAGTTTCTCTAATAGGTTGCGCTCACCGTTATCCCACGTGCCTTTGATGAACTGAGCAACGGCACAATTCAAACCGTGTCCCACAGCACGCGCAATCGTACCAAAGCCAGAAGTAGATTTACCTTTGCCATTTCCGGTAATGATGAGCAAAAGACCTTTTTCTTCCTGAGCAGATGCGATTTTTGCGTCCACCTGTTCTTTTACTTTTTGCTGACGAGCCTTATGACGCGCTTCTTTGTTTTCATCGATAGACATAATCGTACCTAATTTCCTGTTTGTTCCGTCCCGAACATGAGTATGAACTTGGGTTAGTCATTTTATCCCGCTATGATAGACCAAGTACCTATGAAGAAAAACCATCGGAATATCAGGGAATAGAATGAAAAGAATACTCGTTGTATGTATGGGGAATATCTGTCGCTCGCCTACTGGAGAAGCCATCCTGAGAGCGAAAGCAAACGAGCTGGGTGCTGCTGTAGAGATTGATTCTGCGGGGACAATTGGTTATCACACAGGTAATCCACCTGACTCTCGTGCGATGGCGGCAGGAAGACAGCGAGGGTATTCTTTTAAAGGTATCCGAGCACGTCAGGTAAAAAGTAGCGACTTTGAGTACTTTGATCTGGTACTGGCTGCAGATAAAGCCAATTTAGCCGATCTTTTGGATATTTGCCCTGTTGAGCACCGTCATAAAGTCTCTCTTTTTCTGAGTCACTCAAATTCCGGCTATGAAGAAATTCCCGATCCATACTACGGTGGAGATGATGGTTTCGAATTGGTATTAGATTTAATTGAAGAAGCTTCTGAAGCGATTTTGAAGAAGATTTAATACGTTTAACCCAAATGAAAAAGGGATGAGCCATGACTCATCCCTTTGCATATCTATTCTTCGGACTGTGTTAGCCAGCTAAAACGTCGGTGGCAACTTTATAGCTTGGGTCTTCTTTCACATTGATTTCTACCAGGCTTCCCGCTTTGTGCAGCAACTTACGGCAATCTGGACTCAGGTGACGAAGATGAAGGGTTTTACCAATCATAGCGTAGCGTTCAGCCAGTGTTTCGATAGCTTCGATTGCAGAGTGATCGGTGACGCGCGAATCGGCAAAGTCAACGATCACTTCTTTCGGGTCGTCCTGAGCATTAAATATTTCGAGGAAATTCGCCGCAGAACCAAAGAAGATAGGGCCGTGGATTTTGTACTCTTTTGAACCTTCTTCATTGAGGCAAGTATCCGCGTAGATATGTTTTGCATGTTGCCACGCAAACATCAGTGCAGATGCAATCACACCAACAGCAACCGCAATAGCTAAGTCAGTAAGAACGGTCACCACAGTAACTAGAACGATAACGAAGAAGTCTTGTTTTGGTACGCGACGAGCAAGCTTGAATGTTGCCCACTCAAATGTGCCGATCACTACCATGAACATCACCCCAACGAGTGCCGCGAGCGGAATCATTTCAATTAGTGATGAAGCAAACAGAATGAACATCAGAAGAGCTACTGCCGCTACGATACCAGAAAGACGACCACGACCACCTGAGTTTACGTTAATCATCGATTGACCAATCATCGCACAACCACCCATCGCGCCAAACACAGAACAGGTTAGGTTTGCCATACCCTGGCCGATACATTCGCGGTTAGATTGGCCTCTGGTGTTAGTCATCTCATCCAATACAGTCAGAGTAAGTAGTGATTCAATCAGACCGATAGCTGCAAGGATCACGGCGTAAGGCAGAATGATTTGCAGCGTCTCTAGCGTAAATGGTACCGACGGTACAGAGAATGTTGGCAGAGAACCAGCCAACGTTGCAGTGTCATTGCCTGACATAGCGCGCAAGAAATCAACAACAGTTCGGGTTTCAAGATCCAAACCAACCACGAGAGCCGTAACGGTTACAATCGCAACCAATGATGACGGAACCGCTGTCGTAATTTTTGGTAAGAAGTAGATGATTGCCATTGTCAATGCAACCAAACCTAGCATTAGCATCATTTGGTCTTGCGGTAACCAGGTGAGCATACCGTTAACATCTGGGGCTTTAAATTGGCCTAATTGGGCAAGGAAGATCACGATCGCCAAACCGTTTACGAAACCGATCATGACAGGATGTGGCACGATACGGATAAACTTACCCAGCTTAAACAGACCAGCGGCAACCTGCAGAATACCGGCCAGCATAATGGCTGCGAATAAGTATTGAACACCGTGACTAGCAACTAGAGTTACCATGACAACGGCCATCGCACCTGTCGCACCAGAAATCATGCCAGGACGGCCGCCAAATATAGAAGTGACCAGGCCAACGATAAATGCAGCGTAAAGACCAACCATTGGGTCTACACCAGCAACGAATGCGAATGCTACAGCTTCAGGAACCAGTGCTAAAGCAACGGTTAAGCCTGATAGCACGTCATTTTTTACAGAGTGCTTAGAAAATTGCGGAAATTCGAACATGTTTGTTTTAAGTTCTCATTGAGATGTGTTTATCCCGACAGATATTCGTATTTGCACAAGCCACCGAGAGATGAAATGTCATCAACTCACTCGGCGTAAACCGTAGTAAAAAAGAGCAGCATCAGAATAGTGTCGAAAACTTGAGTCGGCGAATGCTACCGAAAAGTGTGATTAAGTTCAAGAATGATACGGATGATGAACCACAAATGTGATCAGCCGTTGATATTAATGTGAACAATTAGAGTGAATTTATAGAGATAAAAAAGGCTGCCACTGGCAGCCTTTTGTTTTGTTTTTCAAGCTATTGCAAATTCAAACTAGTTAAAGTTTGGTTTGGTCATAGCAGCTGAAGCTCGGTTCGTTGCTACTTGGCTACCTGCACCTTTTGGTTGGTAACGCTCAGCTTTGAATGGTGCCGCAGTGACTTCAATTTCACGTAGTTCTTGAGGACCAGGTGCTTTTGTCATTGGTGCGCTTGCTCGTGGCTTCACGACAACTTTAATAACATCCGCTTGAGTCTTCTGAACTTCAACAGGAACTTCAATCACTTGTGCGACTTCAACGGCTTCAATGACTGGTTCTGCAACTGTCTCTACAAATTGCTCTTGAGCTGGTGTAGTTTCAGTTACCGCTTCTGTTGTCTCAACTACAGGAGCTGGTTCTGCTGCCACAGTTGGTGTTGGTTCAGCTGGAGCTTGTTCTGCTACTACTGGCTCTGCAGTTGCTTTGTCAGCCACAGGTGCTGCAACTTTCGTTTCGACCACTTTTTGAACTTTAGGCTCTACAGCCGGGGCTTCCTCAACCACTGGTAGCTCGCGACGGATAATCACTTTACCCATTGCCAACTCAGGGCATGCAAAACCACCTTGTATTGCTGGTACTGCTGTTACTACCGCTTCTTCCTTAACCGGCACTTCTTTCTTAGGCGCTGGTTTTGGAATGTAACGTGGCATCACTTTACCCATTGCCATCTCAGGAGAAGCTACGCCACCCTTACGCAGGCGGAATGGGTTAGGGCGACGATCACGACCACGGCGACGACGCTGACCACTTGCACGAAGGTGACGTGGAGAGCGACGATTGCGACGTTGTTTAGACTCGGCTTGCTGGTTGTCCTGTTGAGCTTCAACTGTTTCTAGTGGCTGCTCAACTGGAGACTCTACGACTTCAGGTGCATTAACTAATAAAGTTTCTTCCACCTCTTGCACGGCTGCCTGCTGATCTTTAACGCGCACAGATTTGTTAAGTTTACGACGCTGACGTCTTTCTTTAACTTTCTCTGTTTTAACGTTTGGCTTCGCTTTGCTTTCTTCAGTCTTAACATCAGATCGTGCTTCAGCGGCAAGCTGCAACCCTTTTTCCGCGACTTTGGCGTTTACTTTAGGCTCTTGAGCTTTCTCTGCTGGTTGAGCTTTTGGTTTGCGCTTTTGATTGCGGTTTTGTTGCTTGTTCGCTGGTTGCTGAGCATCAATCTGTTCGCTTGCCTGTTCGTCACGAGGCTTGCGACGACGTCGGTTATCACGATTGTCTCTGCTATCGCGATTGTCTCTGTTATCACGGCTTTCGCGATTTTCACGGCCGTCACGATTATCGCGTTGATTGCTTCGGCGGCGATCATTGCGGTCATTACGATCACGTTTGTTGCGCCTGTTATCGTGATTAGACGTCTTATCTTCGTCTTGTTTTGGTTCTTCTTTTGCTTTTTCAGAACCACCAAATAAGAAGCTACCAATCGCTTTGAATAAGCGGGCAAATAGACCTGGACGAGATTCTTCCTGTACTACTGCTTCCTTCTTAACCTCAGGTACTGGTTTCGAAACCGGCGCTGGTGCAGATTGAGCTGGAGATGCAAAGCCTTTAAGTACAGGCTCTTCAATTCGCTTAGGCTTGATATCCACTTCCGCTGGCTCTTTACCTTCGGCTTCTTTCATCGCTTCCAGTTTTTGAGGCAGCAAGTATGAAATCAGGTCAAACTCTTCACCTTCACGGACACGAATCACTTCGAAGTGTGGCGTTTCCATATCAGAGTTAGGAACAACCGTAATCTTCACTTCCTGAATACGTTCGATATGGTTAACCGAGCGACGTTTTTCGTTAAGAAGGTAAGAAGCAATTGGAACCGGCACCACAGCCAAAACTTGTGCAGTGTTGTCTTTAAGAGCTTCTTCTTCGATTAGACGAAGAACAGAAAGCGCCAAAGATTCGTTGTCACGTACAACACCTGTACCGCTACAACGTGGACAGATGTGGTGGCTCGCTTCTGCTAGAGATGGGCTCAAGCGTTGACGAGACATTTCCAACAGACCGAAGCGCGAGATACGGCCAATTTGAACGCGAGCACGATCCAGACGAACGGCTTCACGCAGACGGTTTTCCACTTCACGCTGGTGGCGAACTGGGGTCATATCAATAAAGTCGATAACAACCAGACCACCTAAGTCACGCAGACGTAATTGACGAGCGATTTCGTCTGCTGCTTCCAGGTTTGTGTTAAGAGCTGTCTCTTCGATATCGCCGCCTTTTGTTGCGCGAGCAGAGTTGATATCGATTGAAGTTAGCGCTTCAGTTGGGTCGATTACAATTGAACCACCAGATGGCAGACGCACTTCACGTTGGAAAGCGGATTCGATTTGGCTTTCAATTTGGTAGTGGCTGAACAGTGGTACTTCACCGTCGTATTTCTTAACGCGGTTAATGAAATCAGGGCGAACCAGTTGAATGTGCTCTTTTGCACGTTCGTAAATGGTGTTGCTGTCGATGAGGATTTCACCAATATCACGACGCAAATAGTCACGGATTGCACGAACGATTACGTTACTTTCCTGGTGGATTAGGAACGGAGCAGGATTAGTGTCTGCCGCGCCTTTAATTGCACCCCAGTGATTAAGCAGTACGTTCAGGTCCCATTCAAGTTCTTCTGCACTTTTACCAACGCCTGCTGTACGTACAATCAGACCCATGCCTTGTGGCAGTTCTAATGTGCTTAGTGCAGCTTTTAGTTGAGTACGTTCGTCCCCTTCGATACGGCGAGAAATACCGCCAGCACGAGGGTTATTCGGCATAAGAACAAGGTAACTACCAGCCAGAGAAATGAAAGTAGTCAGAGCTGCGCCCTTGCTACCACGTTCCTCTTTTTCCACTTGTACAATAACTTCCTGGCCTTCAGTCAGCACTTCTTTAATGCTTGGACGGCCTTGGTAGGTGTAGCCTTCAGGGAAATATTCGCGGGCAATTTCTTTGAGAGGGAGGAAACCGTGACGCTCAGCACCGTAATCAACAAATGCGGCTTCTAAGCTTGGTTCAATACGTGTGATACGTCCTTTGTAGATATTCGCTTTTTTAGATTCATGTCCCGGACTCTCGATATCAAGATCGAAAAGTCGCTGGCCATCAACCAGAGCGACACGCAACTCTTCTTTTTGAGTTGCGTTAATTAACATTCTTTTCATTGAAAATTCTCGTTGTCTTTTCTCTTATCTTTCTTGTCGACTTGCCACTGTTTTGTCGCTGTTCCACGGTGCCTGATCCCATGACTTATATATTGCAGCCTCCCGGCTGGAAGGGGATGCTCTAGGGCACTTCAGTTATCACAAGCCTCTTCTGGTCTCTGTTAGAAACGTAGACTTGTGACCCGCTATTTGGGCGGTAGGTACTCAACGTGAATATGCGAGGAGTAGGGTGGCAAGTGTGTCGAATTCAATGTGTCTTACGCCAATGCTGCACCTGATCTTCGACGTTCTACTCGCATTGCTTGAGGAGTAATGAATGGCTGTGAATAAAATGTGACCAAACCTTCCTTAGCAGCTGTGAACTATAGCAGTGCGCGTCGCTATCAGCAATCTGCTTTCATCCAAACGATCGAAAAATTGTCACAAAATTCAAATTTTACATTTTATAACTGGCTGTTTCCTAAGCAATTGAACAGGCTAAACTTTGCAAGACAGAAAACAAGGGAGAAACTTGGAAGAGAGTTTTAATAATTTAAACAAAAGCTTGGGTGATTTTTACTCGTTTTACGCTGGCAAGTGTTTCTTTTGTAGAAAGAATAATGTGAAGTCATCCGTAATTGCGTTTACAATAGCGCGCATGAGCGAAATAAGAACGAAAGTCCAGTTTGTCGACATCGACGAAGACATGGCGGGTCAGCGCATTGATAACTTTTTGCGCAACCAATTAAAAGACATTCCCAAAAGCATGATTTACAGAATTGTGCGAAAAGGAGAGGTGCGTGTTAACAAAAAGCGCATTAAGGCCGAATACAAACTAAAAGCGGGTGATCTGGTTCGCATTCCTCCTGTTACGGTGGAAGAGAAAGAACAGGATGTAGCACCAAGCACCAAACTTAATCGAGTCGCTGAGCTAGAAGATATGATCATTTTTGAAGATGACCATATGCTGATCCTCAACAAACCTTCTGGTACTGCGGTTCATGGTGGTAGCGGTTTGAAGTTTGGTGCTATAGAAGCACTTCGAGCGTTACGCCCTGATGCCCGCTTCTTAGAACTCGTACATCGGATTGACCGTGATACCTCTGGCATTTTACTTGTAGCTAAAAAACGTTCGGCGCTTCGTCATCTGCAAGCACAGTTCCGAGCAAAAACAGTGAAGAAGTTTTACTTCGCGTTAGTGATGGGGCAGTGGAAGAGCAGTTGTAACGTGGTTAACGCGCCACTACTGAAAAACGAAGTGAACAGCATTGTTCGTGTTAATCCAAACGGTAAACCGTCAGAAACACGCTTTAAGATTTTGGAGAAGTTCGAGCAGGCGACGCTGATCCAAGCGAGTCCAATTACGGGGCGTACTCACCAGATTCGTGTGCATACTCAGTACACGGGTCACCCTATCGCCTGGGATGACCGCTATGGTGACCGCCGTTTCGATGCGTATACCGGACAATTAGGATTAGACCGTTTGTTCTTGCATGCGGCGAATATTAAGTTCCAGCACCCTTCAAACGATGAGTGGATGGAAGTTAACGCGCCGATGGAATCTAAGCTGGAAAAAGTGCTGGCAGGTTTAAGAAAGGCTTAAATACGATATTTGTACCGAATACCAAAAGGGAGCGATATGCTCCCTTTTGTCTCTTTATCAGAGAATCTCAAGTCCCTGAACTTGTAACATATCTATCAAATCAATCAACGGCAGGCCCACGAGTGTGTTCGGATCTTTACCAATAAGTTTCTTGAACAAGCAAATCCCCATTCCTTCACTTTTGAAACTGCCTGCACAGTAAAATGGCTCTTCTCTGTCTACATATCGTTCTATTTGTTCACGAGTTAAATCCCGGAAGTGAACTTCGAAAGTATCGTAACCAATTTCGGTGTGGTTAGTGGCCGTATTGTGGACAGCGAGACCAGTATAGAAAGTGATCACGTTGCCACTTTGAGCCAGTAATTGCTCGATGGCATTTTCACGATTGAGTGGTTTGCCGACGATTTTATTGTTAATCAAACAAACCTGATCACTTCCGATGACCAAACTTGGTCGATCGGTCGAGCAAGATGTTGCCTTGTCAGCCGCGAGTCGCATAACAAGATCGAGCGGTTTCTCGTCATCTAACGGCGTTTCATCACAGTTTGGTGTTAAACAGATAAAAGGGACTGAGAGCTTTTCAAGCAGTTGTTTACGAAATGGAGAGGTTGAGGCTAAAACCAGTTGGTAATTTTTCATTTTGAATTACAATTTGCAGGAGCATTTCCGATAGGATAATCGATCAAAAATGATTCTGGCTAATGCTCTGTATGATAAGCGCAAAAAAGAACAACTTTTTTGCCTTTTTCTTTGACTAATTTTGATTTGGAAGATAATATTCGCGCCCTATGCAAAAGGTAAAAATACCGCGAACGGTTGATCCGGCGAAAGCGGCACAGAAACGGTTGGACTACGATGGTATCATCCAAACCAGTCTTTTCAAGCGCTTAGCGGAAGCAACTGAAGGCGTAAAACGCGACGCAGAAGTCTCATTGTCATTTGAGATAGATGAACAGCGACTCGTTGTTATCTCTGGTAAAGCTAACATCGAAGTCGAATTAGAATGTCAGCGTTGTAATGAGGTATTCACACATATGTGTGAAGTTGAATTCCTTTACACTCCTTACTACGGTGAGAAGACGGAAGAGGAAGCACCAGAAATTTATGATTTGGTAGATCTAAATGAGTACGGTGAATTAGACCTTATACAACTGGTTGAAGACGAGTTCATCTTAGCATTACCTCAAATAGCGATGCACGATGAAGCGGATTGTAGCGTTGATTCAAATAACATGGTTTTTGGTGAGCTTCCTGAAGAAATTGAGGAAAAGAAACCGAATCCATTCGACGTTTTGAAAAGTCTGAAAAAGTAATTGGTGTGGTAGCTGATTCTTCTTCAGGTTTTTAACCCAATAGTATAGGAGTAGGGTCAATGGCCGTACAACAAAACCGTAAAACTCGTTCTAAGCGCGGTATGCGTCGTTCACACGATGCGCTAACTACAGCTGCACTATCTGTAGACGCGACTTCTGGTGAAACTCACCTACGCCACAACGTAACTGCTGAAGGTTACTACCGTGGCAAGAAGGTTATCAACAAGTAAGGTTGATCCTTTGCAAGCTATTACCGTTGCACTTGATGCAATGGGCGGGGATTTCGGTCCTCGCGTAACAGTGCCTGCCGCCGTGCAGGCACTGTCTCATTTCCCAGAGCTAAAAGTGGTCCTTATTGGTGATCAATCCCTGATCACATCTCAATTATCTCAATTAGGTACTTCTACCAGTTCCCGTTTGACTATTCTCCATACCGAAAAAGTCATCTCTAACTCGGAAAAACCCTCTTTAGCATTGCGTAATAGCCAAAACAGTTCTATGCGTAAAGCTATCGATCTTGTATCTGATCAAAAAGCAGACGCTTGTGTCAGCGGCGGTAATACCGGCGCATTGATGGCGCTGTCGCGCTTTATCCTTAAATTACTTCCTGGTATTGATCGTCCAGCTTTAGTTTCCGCGTTACCGACCATTAGCGGTAAACGAACCTGGATGTTGGATCTTGGTGCGAATGTCTCATGCGACGCTGACAGTTTGTTTCAGTTTGCTGTGATGGGCAGTGCTTTAGCTGAACAACATTTAGGTCGTCCCTCTCGTGTAGCGGTACTGAATATCGGTGCAGAAGAAATAAAAGGGAATGATTTGGTTAAGCGCTGCGCAGAAATGCTTTCTCAAACCGACGCAATTAATTTTGTTGGTTATATTGAAGGTAATCAAATATTACATGACGTTGCTGATGTCATCGTTTGTGATGGGTTTGTCGGTAACGTATGTTTAAAAGCCAGTGAAGGAACAGCGCAACTTTTTATCGAAAAAATTAAAACCAGTATGATGGCATCTACGATAAAGGGTTGGATAGCTAGAAAATTGTTTTCTCGGCTATTTAATGAACTAAAAACACTGAACCCCGACCAGTATAACGGCGCAAGTTTGCTAGGATTGCGCGGCATTGTCATTAAAAGCCATGGAAGCGCTGATGTATCTGCAATTGTCAATGCACTTGGAGAGGCAGTACACGAGGTCAAACGACAAGTACCAAGCCGTATTAGCGATCGTTTGGAAGCGGTTTTACTCGAGAGGCATTATTAGTCTTCATGTATAGCAAAATTTTAGGTACTGGCAGCTACCTGCCATCTCAGGTGCGTACTAACGCAGATCTGGAGAAAATGGTAGATACAAGTGATGAGTGGATCGTTGCTCGCACGGGTATTAAAGAGCGTCGAATCGCCGCAGAAGATGAAACTGTGGCTGACATGGCATTCTACGCAGCTGAAAACGCTATCGATATGGCAGGTATAGATAAGAACGACATTGATCTTATTATTGTTGCTACTACTAGCAGTAGCCATACTTTCCCTTCATCTGCGTGTCAGGTGCAAGGAAAGCTTGGCATTAAAGGTTGTCCGGCATTTGACTTAGCCGCTGCTTGTTCGGGCTTTATTTATGCCTTATCTGTTGCAGACCAGCACATTAAAACGGGTATGTGTAAAAACGTACTTGTGATTGGTGCCGACGCATTGTCAAAAACATGTGATCCGACTGACCGTTCAACCATCATACTTTTTGGTGACGGAGCGGGCGCAGTTGTTGTTGGTGCAAGCGAAGAGCCAGGCATTATTTCTACCCACATATATTCTGATGGTCAATTCGGTGAGCTATTGAGCTTACCAGTACCAGAGCGTGGCAAAGATGCCGATAAATGGCTCCACATGGCAGGTAACGAAGTATTCAAAGTTGCTGTAACTCAGTTGTCTAAACTGGTTAAAGACACACTTGAAGCAAACAACATGCACAAGTCTGAGCTAGACTGGTTAGTGCCGCACCAAGCGAACTACCGTATTATCTCGGCGACAGCCAAGAAACTGTCTATGTCACTGGACCAAGTCGTACTGACACTAGATAAGCATGGTAATACATCGGCGGCGACAGTTCCGACTGCTCTGGACGAAGCAGTACGCGATGGTCGTATTAAGCGTGGACAAACTTTGCTGCTTGAAGCATTCGGTGGCGGCTTTACCTGGGGCTCAGCTCTGGTGAAATTCTAAGTTTCACGAGAATTCAAAATATAAGGTGCACTAAGTGCATCTTATTTATTTTTACATTGCTTAAAGGAAAACAACATGAGCAAGTTTGCTATCGTATTTCCAGGCCAAGGTTCTCAAGCAGTAGGTATGCTGGCTGAACTTGGCGAACAATATGACGTAGTAAAACAAACATTTGCAGAAGCATCTGACGCACTAGGTTACGATCTATGGTCGCTTGTTCAAAATGGCCCTGCTGAAGATTTAAACCAAACTTTCCGTACACAGCCTGCATTGTTAGCGTCGTCTGTGGCTATTTGGCGTGTATGGCAAGAGCTGGGTCTTGAGCAACCTGCAAACCTTGCTGGCCACAGCTTGGGCGAGTACTCAGCACTTGTATGTGCTGGCGTGATTGACTTTAAACAAGCCATCAAACTTGTTGAGCTGCGTGGTCAGCTAATGCAAGAAGCCGTACCTGCAGGTACTGGTGCAATGTACGCAATCATTGGCCTGGATGATGAAGCTATCGCAAAAGCATGTGAAGACGCAGCGCAAGGCGAAGTGGTTTCTCCGGTAAACTTTAACTCTCCTGGTCAAGTTGTAATTGCTGGTAGCAAAGACGCTGTTGAACGTGCGGGTGCACTATGTAAAGCAGCGGGTGCGAAGCGTGCACTTCCTCTTCCAGTTTCAGTACCTTCTCACTGCGCGCTAATGAAGCCTGCGGCTGAAAAACTGGCCGTTGCTCTAGAGTCGATCGAGTTTAATACTCCACAGCTGCCGGTCATCAACAACGTAGATGTGGCAGCTGAAACCGATCCTGCAAAAATTAAAGAAGCACTTGTTCGTCAGCTATACAGCCCAGTTCGCTGGACTGAGAGCGTAGAGCTAATGAGTGAGCAAGGTGTAGAAAACCTTCTTGAGCTTGGTCCTGGCAAAGTTCTGACAGGTCTAACTAAACGTATCGTGAAATCCCTAAATGCGGCAGCAGTTAACGACGTAGCATCGTTAGAAGCGGCTAAGTAATTTAGATAAACACGATAATAAAAGGAAAACAGAACATGATGAATCTAGAAGGTAAGATTGCTCTAGTGACAGGCGCAAGCCGTGGCATTGGTCGTGCAATTGCTGAACTTCTTGTTGAACGCGGTGCAACGGTAATCGGTACTGCAACGTCTGAAAGCGGTGCTGCTGCCATCAGTGAATACCTTGGTGAAAACGGTAAAGGTCTGGCTCTTAACGTAACCGACGTTGAGTCTATCGAAGCAACACTAAAAACCATCAATGATGAGTTTGGTGTGATCGACATCCTGGTAAACAACGCAGGTATCACTCGCGACAATCTATTAATGCGTATGAAAGATGACGAGTGGAACGACATCATTGATACAAACTTAACGCCAATTTTCCGCATGTCTAAAGCAGTATTGCGCGGAATGATGAAAAAGCGTTCTGGCCGCATCATCAACGTAGGCTCAGTTGTGGGCACGATGGGCAATGCTGGTCAAACTAACTACGCTGCAGCTAAAGCAGGTGTGATTGGTTTCACTAAATCGATGGCTCGCGAAGTCGCTTCTCGTGGTGTAACAGTAAACACAGTGGCTCCAGGTTTTATCGAAACTGATATGACTAAAGCGCTAAATGACGAACAACGTGCAGCAACGTTGGCGAACGTGCCAGCAGGTCGTCTGGGCGATCCTCGTGAAATTGCATCAGCAGTTGCGTTCCTGGCTTCACCAGAAGCTGCGTACATTACTGGTGAGACTTTGCATGTAAATGGTGGTATGTACATGGTTTAATACGACAGTTTTTGCAAAATAAGCTACTTTACATTGTGGAGAATGGCTTATAGTTACATCTAACTGTCATGAACCTGTCATGCTTGTGCGCAAGATTTGTGCATGATTTAAGTCAAAAATGTATTGAAATTCGGTTAAATTCGCTAATTTTGTGGTTTGACCAGCAAGGACCCCCTTGCAACTTTCAATAGTTCGAATAAACTACGGAATCATCGCATTAGGCGAAATCTGTAAAGGAAAAGAAAAAATGAGCAACATCGAAGAACGCGTAAAGAAAATCATTGTTGAACAGCTAGGTGTGGACGAAGCAGAAGTTAAAAACGAAGCTTCTTTCGTTGACGATCTAGGCGCAGATTCTCTAGACACTGTAGAACTAGTTATGGCTCTTGAAGAGGAATTCGATACTGAGATTCCTGATGAAGAAGCTGAGAAGATCACTACTGTTCAAGCTGCAATCGACTACGTAAACAGCGCTCAGTAATTATCTCCTCCAGGCGGTCTCCTAGACCGCCTGTGTTTTTTCTAACTTCTTCTATCCTCCCATAGAAACATTCAATTCCCGGAGAATTATATCGTGTCCAAGCGTCGTGTAGTTGTCACTGGCATGGGTATGTTGTCACCGGTAGGCAACACAGTAGAATCATCTTGGAAAGCCCTGCTAGAAGGTCAAAGTGGTATCGTGAATATCGATCACTTTGATGCTACGAACTTCTCAACTCGTTTTGCAGGTCTTGTTAAAGATTTCGATTGCACAGAGTACATGTCTAAGAAAGATGCTCGTAAAATGGATCTATTCATCCAGTACGGCATTGCAGCTGGTATTCAAGCACTTGATGACTCTGGCTTACAAATTACCGAAGAAAACGCACCTCGAGTTGGTGTTGCAATTGGCTCAGGCATTGGTGGTCTAGAACTGATTGAATCAGGTCACACTGCGTTAGTAGAAAAAGGCCCACGCAAAGTTAGCCCATTTTTTGTTCCATCAACCATCGTAAACATGGTTGCAGGTAATCTATCTATCATGCGTGGTCTTCGTGGCCCAAACATTGCGATTTCTACGGCATGTACTACTGGTCTACATAACATTGGCCATGCAGCGCGTATGATCGCTTACGGTGATGCAGATGCTATGGTTGCTGGTGGTGCTGAAAAAGCGTCAACACCGTTAGGTATGGCAGGTTTTGGTGCCGCTAAAGCGTTATCAACTCGTAATGATGAACCACAGAAAGCTTCTCGTCCATGGGACAAAGGCCGTGACGGTTTTGTTCTGGGTGACGGTGCTGGCATCATGGTACTTGAAGAGTACGAACATGCGAAAGCTCGTGGTGCTAAGATTTATGCAGAGCTAGTTGGCTTTGGTATGTCTGGCGACGCTTACCACATGACCTCTCCAAGTGAAGATGGTTCAGGTGGCGCACTAGCGATGGAAGCAGCAATGCGTGATGCTAATATCACAGGTACTCAAGTGGGTTACGTAAACGCACATGGTACTTCTACTCCTGCTGGTGACGTAGCTGAAATCAAGGGCGTGAAACGTGCTCTTGGTGAAGAGGGTGCGAAGCAAGTTCTCGTTTCTTCAACTAAGTCTATGACTGGTCACCTATTAGGTGCTGCAGGCTCTGTCGAAGCAATCATCACGGTGCTGTCTTTGGTTGATCAAATTGTTCCGCCAACGATAAACCTTGATGATCCAGAAGAAGGCCTGGATATCGACCTTGTACCGCATACTGCGCGCAAAGTTGAAGGTATGGAATACGCAATCTGTAACTCGTTTGGCTTCGGTGGTACAAACGGTTCTTTGGTATTCAAAAAGTTCGCTGAGTAACATTCTATTCGCAGAGTAACATTTGTTCTCAGAGTAACACTGTCTAACCTTATTTAGATAAGTGGAACTTGTATTCTAACGGCTCGATGCTTAGCATTGAGCCGTTTTGTTTTATTTGATATCCGCAATTTTAAAGGTAACCGTATGTTTTGGGTAAATGGAATTCCGCAAACGCATGTTCCACTTGGCGATCGTTCCTTTCAATATGGTGATGGTTGCTTCACCACGATCCTGACCAAGAATGGGGAATTGGTGTACTGGCCTGAACATGTAGAACGTTTGGAAGCGTGTCTCAAAACACTCCTGATCCCTTCCCCTGATTGGCAAGATGTATCTGAATGGACAAATAATGCCGTCCTGCAGGATGACTATGCTGGGGTTAAAATTCACATCAGTCGAGGTGCAGGTGGAAGAGGATATAGCCCAAGTGGCATTGACGGTCCAATGGTTACCATTTCAAACTTTGCTTTTCCCGCTCATTACACTCTGTGGCAAAAGAATGGCGTGAGTCTTGGGGTATGTGAGACGCGCTTAGGCATTCAACCTCTCCTTGCGGGACATAAACATAATAACCGTTTGGAGCAAATTCTTGCGAAAGCCGAAATTGAAGGGGCTGAGTTTGCCGATGCAGTAACGTTAAATGTGCAAAATCATGTCATTGAAACTACAATGGCCAACCTATTTTGGGTTAAAGATAATAATGTCTGTACGCCAGATCTTAGTTTGTCCGGTGTTGCGGGTATTATGCGCCGTAAGGTGCTCGAGTTTTTGTATGCCAACGGCATCCGTGTGGAAGTCGGCTCTTTTGCTCTTCCTGATGTGCTTAAAGCCGACGAGGTATGGATGTGTAACTCATTATTAGGTGTCGCTCCGGTGACGAGTATTGCGGCATCAAACCAAAAGATTGAATTTCCAATAGGAAAAGTGACAAAACGACTGCAAGGAAACCTAACTACGTGATTAAAAAACTGCTGGCTGTTGTTGTGCTGATTGCTTTGATTGGCGCAGCAGGTGTTTTTTACGTTGTTTCACAGGCGAAGCAATACGTGAATAAGCCAATTCTACTTGAGCAACCTCAGCTATTTACGGTAGAAAATGGTACAAGTTTTAATCAGGTCATGCGCGATTTGGTTAAAGGACAAGTTATTGAGGCTTCTGATTATACGCGTTTAATTCCGCGTCTTTATCCGGAGTTGTTACAAGTAAGGGCAGGAACATTCCAACTTGAGCCAAAAATGTCGCTCTATCAAGCATTGGAGCATCTCAATACAGGAAAAGAGCATCAATTCGCGATCACGTTCGTCGAAGGCAGTCGTTTTTCGGAATGGGTCAGTTTGCTTAAAGATGCGCCTTACGTAGAGCACGATTTGACCAGTCTGTCTGAGAAAGAGATGGCGACTCGATTGGGCATAGAACGTGAAAAGTTAGAAGGGCTATTTTTAGCTGAAACTTACCACTACACTGCCAGAACGAGTGAGAGCCAGCTACTCAAACGTGCCCATCAGAAATTGAATAGTATCCTAGAGGCCCATTGGGATTCGCGTCAGGAAAAGTTACCGATTCAAGATCAGTATCAAGCGCTGATTTTAGCTTCCATCATTGAAAAAGAGACGGCAATTGATTCAGAGCGCGAGCGAGTCGCATCGGTATTCGTTAACCGTCTGAACAAGCGTATGCGTCTGCAAACAGACCCGACCGTTATCTACGGAATGGGAGAGGCATACGATGGCAATATCCGTAAAAAAGATTTGCGCACACCTACACCGTATAACACTTATGTTATTGATGGGTTACCACCTACGCCAATTGCGATGGCGGGTGAAGCTTCAATTGTTGCAGCTCTAAATCCAGAACAGAGTGACTACCTATATTTTGTTGCAAGCGGTAAGGGTGGGCATGTGTTCACCAAATCTCTTGCTGAGCACAATCGTGCCGTACGAGCCTATTTAAAAGAATTAAGAAAGAATAAATGATGAAAGCGAACTTTATTGTCATAGAGGGCCTGGAAGGCGCGGGTAAAAGTACAGCCATTAAAACCGTTTTGAAAACGCTTAACGATGCGGGGATCCACGATATTATTAATACCCGTGAGCCGGGAGGAACGCCTCTGGCTGAGAAAATGCGAGCACTGGTTAAAGATGAGCACGAAGGCGAAGAGCTTCAAGATATGACTGAGCTACTTTTGCTTTATGCGGCGCGCGTACAACTGGTCGAGAACGTCATTAAGCCTGCTTTGGCCAAAGGGCAATGGGTGGTGGGTGACCGACATGACATGTCCTCTCAGGCGTATCAGGGGGGAGGGCGTCAGATTGATGCTTCGTTAATGAAAAACCTCCGCGAGACGACACTCGGTGACTTTAAGCCTGCTTTAACGCTTTATATGGATATTGATCCTAAAATCGGTCTTGAACGTGCTCGTGGGCGTGGTGAGCTGGACCGCATCGAGAAGATGGACATCAGTTTCTTCGAACGTACTCGTGAGCGTTATCTGGATATCGCAAAACATGATCCGTCGGTTGTGGTCATCAATGCGGAACAGACCATTGATAAAGTATCCCAAGACATTCAAGAAGCGTTAAATGAGTGGTTGTCGCACCAATAGGCGAAAAAGGGGATATAGGTTACTCATGTTAAATGATTTTCCATGGTTAGAGCCGGTATGGACTAATCTGAAAGCTGGTTTAGATTCAGAACGCATACCTGGTGCTTTACTGCTTCAAAGCGAATCTGGGTTGGCAGTTGAGCAGTTCGTTGAATACTTTAGCCATGCGCTCCTTTGTCAAAACTACAGCAGTGAAGCATGTGGTTTCTGCCATAGCTGCCAGTTGGTTCAATCGCACAGCCATCCTGACTTACACTGGATCAAGCCAGAAAAAGAAGGCAAGTCTATTACAGTTGACCAAATCCGTGCATGTAATCGTCTCGCGCATGAGTCGTCACAATTAAACGGATATCGCTTATTCATCATTGAACCTGCGGACATGATGAACGAATCGGCGTCAAACGCGTTGTTAAAAACACTCGAAGAACCAGGTGAAAAATGTCTGTTTTTGCTGGTTACTCACAATCAGGAGCGTTTACTGCCGACGATTCGAAGCCGGTGTCAGCAGTGGGTTGTCACCCCACCATCGACAGAGCAAGCGATGCAATGGCTAACTGCGCATGGAGCGTCATCACTTCCCGCTTATGCGTTAAAACTCAATATGGGCTCCCCAATTAAAACGCTGGAAGCACTCAATAGTGGTGAATTGGAGGAGTACGCGACATTTGAACGTGAATTCCTCGAAGCTTTATCATCTCCTGTCGCGGATATTTCCCGTTGTGCATCTTATATAGCAAGTAACCCGGAGAGAGCAATGAACTGGGCCTGGTATCTGCTTACCGATGCTCAGAAGGTTCAATTCGGAGTTTCGGTAGATGATCTCTTACCGGGAGCCTACAAACTGCAGCAAAAAAGCTATAACGGTTTGTATTCATCAGCAAAGAAGTTGCTGGACATCAAGGCTCAAGTACAAGTCTTTCCAGGCTTAAATCTTGAGCTATTATCAATCAATTGGTTAATTGAATCACGAGAGGCAATATGTTCGTAGATTCGCATTGTCATTTGGACAAGTTGAATTACGACGATCTCCACATTAGTGTGGAAGACGTTATTAATAAAGCCAAGCAGGCTAATGTGACAGAGTTACTCTCTGTTGGTGTTACTTTGGACTCGTTTCCTAATATGTTGGAAATGATTGAGCCATTCGAGAATGTTTACGCTTCTTGTGGCGTTCACCCTCTGGATGTAGAGAGTGCTTTTTCGTTAGATACGCTTCATAAGTATGCATCACATAACAAGGTAGTCGCGATCGGTGAGACGGGTTTGGATTACCACTACCAGCCAGAAACTGCGGCTCTGCAAAAAGAACGTTTTGAACAGCATGTAGACTTAGCTGTTGAGTTGAATAAGCCTCTGATTATCCATACGCGAAATGCGCGTGCAGATACACTGGATATTCTACGGAATGGCGGTGCAGAAAAGTGTGGCGGTGTTATTCACTGTTTCACTGAAGATCTCGCCTTTGCGGAAGCAGCGCTTGAGCTAGGTTTCTATATTTCAATCTCGGGCATTGTGACTTTCCGTCAGGCAACGGAACTTAAACAAGTCGTCAAGACGCTTCCACTAGACAAGTTGCTTATCGAAACGGATTCACCTTACTTAGCACCAGTTCCACACCGAGGTAAAGAGAATCAACCTGCTTATGTTGTTGAGGTCGCTGCGTATATTGCACAACTTAAATCCTGCTCCCTCTCTGAGGTTGCACAAAAAACAACCAATAATTTCCGAAATCTTTTTTTACGATAGATAAAAAGATTTGGCTTAAAAAGGGGGCTTAGGCTCCTTTTTTATACCTAAAATTCGATTTATTTAAAAATTTCAGAGTAGTTAACCAAATTTGTTGGTTTTTTGATATCAATTCAACCTACATTTATTTTGTGATAAAAAGTAACAAAAGATCCTATTTTATTTACTCCTTAAAATTAATATTGTCATTCATAAAATACATAAAAAACAATAAGTTAATTATGATGAAATCCATTACTTAAGGGGTTGCAGACTGTGATCTGTCTATTACTTTGAAACTAAACTCTAGCATCTGCTAGAAACCGGTACCAGTTACGCGATATATTTAGAGCCAGAAAATATATCGCGTCCGCTTTTGTATTTTCTATAGAGGCTAGCATTCAGGCTGCGGGGGTGTGCCGCTAGCCCTCTAACCATTCTAAAAATTCTATCAGGAGCAAAACTAATGAAAGGTTTCTTTAGTAAACTTTCGCAATCCATTATGCTGCCTATCGCTTTGCTGCCAGCTGCGGGTATCATGTTGGGTATCGGGGGTAGTTTTACTAACCCTACAATGATTGAAGCGTACAATATTGGCGTGCTTCAAGAGGGAAGCATGCTAAATAGCTTCCTACAAGTTATGACTGCTGCTGGCGGTATTGTATTTGCAAACCTTCCAGTAATGTTTGCTCTAGCGATTGCTGTTGGCTTCGCTCGTGCAGAAAAAGGTGCTGCAGCACTAGCGGCTCTTATCTCTTACTTGGTTATGAACGTAGCTATCGCTAAAACGCTAGTCGTTGCAAACATGATCAACGCTGACGCAAACACTGTTATCCTTATGGGTAGTGAATACGCGGGTGTCTTGGCTGATACGCTAGGTATTGCTAATACGCTAAGTATGGGTGTGTTTGGTGGTTTGATCGCGGGTGCAATCACTGTTGTTCTTCATAACAAATACCACGATGCAAAACTGCCTGATTACCTGGGTTTCTTCGGCGGTGCTCGCTTTGTTCCTATTATCAGTGCTTTCGCAGCGCTGTTCTACGGTATCGTTCTGACTTTCATCTGGCCATTCTTTGGTGCTGCGTTCGGCGCTATCGGTGCGGCACTAGGTGAAATGACAGCATCTGGCCACGGCTACATTGCTTCTTTCATCTTCGGTGTTATCGAACGTTCTCTAATTCCTGTAGGTCTGCACCACGTATTCTACTTGCCACTTTGGCAGACAGAAATCGGCGCGACAGCAGAAGTTGCTGGTGAAGTGATCAAAGGTACACAAAACGTCTTCTTCGCCTCTCTGGCTTCTGGCGATTTCTCTCAGTTTACTTCTACTAACTTCATGACTGGTAAGTTCCCGTTCATGATGTTTGGTTTACCAGCTGCAGCATACGCGATGTACACACTAGCGGATGACGAAAACAAGAAAGCAGCAGGTGGTCTACTGTTCTCAGTTGCGCTAACTGCATTCCTGACAGGTATCACAGAGCCAATCGAATTTACATTCCTATTCCTATCTCCAGCGCTTTACTACGCGATTCACGTGCCACTGGCTGGTGTATCGTTCATGCTGATGGATATGCTAAATGTTAAAGTTGGTATGACGTTCAGTGGTGGTTTCATTGACTTCTCGCTATTTGGTGTTCTTCCTGGTGTAACTGGCGTTGAAAACCACTGGTACTTCATCCCTCTAGTAGGTATCGCTTACGCGTTTGTTTACTTCTTTGTTTTCCGTTGGTTTATTGTTAAGTTCGACATCAAGACTCCGGGTCGCAAAGGCAGTGCAGTAGCGGTTGTATCTAAGAAAGACTACCACGCAGCGAAAGGCGGTGCTGGTGACAACCAAAAAGCAAAAGACATGATCGAAGCACTTGGTGGTGCTGAGAACATCGTTGACGTTGATGCTTGTATCACTCGTCTGCGTATCACTGTGAAAAATGGTGCTGACGTTAAAGATAACGATTTCTGGACTCAACAGCTTGGTGCTCGTGGTCTGGTTAAAGTTGGCGATACTGGTATTCAGGCTATTTACGGCGCTGAAGCTGCTGGTTACAAAGCTCAAATTAACTCACTGCTTGGTAAATAATGAGTATTGGTGACAAATTTCGTAGAACAGGTGCATTCGTTATCGATCTGATGATCGCTAAGATGTTTACTCAGGTCGTGCTGTCTGTTCTTGCATTACTCGCATCCAATCTATGGAGTGGTCAGGTTGAGGGCTTTTCATTAAACGATGATATTGCTCTGCCGGTTTTATTGGCATTAGTTGTCATTATGCTATTGACCTTTATTGGTATCTACCTTGGTTACTGTACTGTTTGTTACAAAATGATAAACAAGTCACTAGGTAAGTACCTGCTCCAAGTAGAGAACAGTCGCGGGATTGAGCAGCTTGATTTGTCATCATATTTATCTCGAGAAAAAGAGAAAATTGTTTATTTCTTTGCAAGTTTAGGGCTCTATGCAGTGTACTCGGCAATACAGCTTTATATGTATGACAAAGAACCTTTGCATGAGCTCCGTGCTCAGCAAGCTCAGAAGTAACCTTTCTTTCTAGTAAAAGCCCGCGATAAGTCAGCGGGCTTTTTTATATTCAAAAAAGCCTAAGCTCATCATCCCTTCATTTTTTTATTTATTCTCGATTTCAGCATCCTAAGTGCTATTTATCGCCTATGCTTCTGTTAGATTTTTTCGTCAATTTATAGATCTGGTGTTTATTGAACTCAGAATTGACGCTGCGATTTTGTCTACTTTATCCTTATGGTGATATTCGTCGTATTTATATTTGTCAATAAGGTATTGGTGGGTGGTATGGGTCGCATTTTTTAGAGTAATTTGCCAATCAATTTGTTGTTTTCGTGATCTTGAAAGGATTATTGTCATCGAACTTTGAGGGTTATCAATAATATATTTTGAGCCATAAAATATACTCAATTTGTGGTTACATCTTAATTGGGTGCTAACATTTAGGCTACGGGGGGTGGTCGTTAGTACCCAAATAATACTTATATACTTATCAGGAGCTTGAACATGTTCAAAAACCTTTTTGCTAACCTGCAAAAAGTTGGTAAATCACTGATGCTTCCAGTATCGGTATTGCCGGTTGCAGGTATTCTTCTGGGTGTTGGTGCTGCCCATCTGAGTTTCATTCCAGAGATTGTTTCTAACCTAATGGAACAAGCTGGCGGTTCTGTATTTGGCCAGATGGCCTTGCTATTTGCTGTCGGTGTTGCTCTAGGCTTCACAAATAACGATGGTGTAGCAGGTCTGGCTGCAATCGTTGGCTACGGTATTATGACCGCGACGCTTGGTGTAATGGCTGGCGTCATGGGCGTTGAAAAAATCGATACTGGTGTACTAGGCGGTATCTTAAGTGGTGGTTTGGCTGCCTGGGCATTCAACCGTTTCTTCAAGATTCAGTTACCTGAATACCTTGGCTTCTTCGCAGGTAAACGTGCAGTGCCAATCATCACTGGCTTTGGTGCGATCATTCTTGGTGTTATCCTTTCTGTCATCTGGCCACCAATCGGTAGTGGTATTGCCGCATTCTCACACTGGGCTGCAGAGCAAAACCCACAATTGGCGTTTGGTATCTACGGTATCGTTGAGCGTTCTCTAATCCCATTCGGTCTGCACCATGTTTGGAACGTACCTTTCTTCTTCGAAGCAGGTAGTTGTGTTAATGCGGCAGGTCAACCTCAGAACGGTGTACTAACTTGTTACCTTGTTGCAGATGAAGCATCACGTGCTGCTGGTAATGGCTTCGGTCAGTTAGCGGGTGGTTACATGTTCAAGATGTTCGGTCTACCAGCGGCAGCAATCGCGATTGCTCACTGTGCGAAGCCTGAGAACCGTGCGAAAGTAATGGGTATCATGGCGTCAGCTGCGTTGACTTCATTCTTGACTGGTATTACCGAGCCTATCGAGTTCTCATTCCTATTCGTTGCTCCGCTTCTATACGGTATCCATGCGCTACTAGCTGGTTCTGCATATGTGGTTTCGAACACACTAGGATTTGTACACGGTACCTCTTTCTCTCACGGTCTTATCGACTTCTTAGTGTTGTCTGGTAATGCTCAGAAGATGGTTCTGATGATTGGTGTTGGTCTGGTTTACGCTGTTATTTACTACGTGGTATTCCGCACTGTTATTACTGCTCTAGACCTTAAAACGCCTGGCCGCGAAAATGAAACTGAGACTGTAGCAACGACTTCTGGCTCAGATATGGGCGGTGAATTGGTAGCAGCATTCGGTGGTAAAGCTAACATCACTGGCCTAGATGCGTGTATCACTCGTCTACGTGTCGCGGTAGCGGATACTGCAGCTGTTGACCAAGACAAACTGAAAAAACTCGGTGCAGCAGGTGTTGTAGTTGTAGCTGGTGGTGTTCAGGCTATCTTCGGTACTAAGTCTGATAACCTAAAAACAGAAATGGATGAGTGGATTCGTAACCACGGCTAATCACAGTTGTCCATGAAAGACTAGAAAGGAGGCTTCGGCCTCCTTTTTGCTTTTATAGCACTTTATTCGCGATATGCTACCCGCCAATATACCTATTGTAGTGAGTTACTTTATCGGAAACTCTGCCTGCATTCATGTGACGTCAAACGCAACTTCATCATCTTGAGTGTTTCCATACATCCTTCTTACTCATCGTTGACATAATTAAATTCACACGTGTTTGAATTGTACATGATGTTTTTTAAGAATTGATAAGCGCGTATGAAAACGAAATTAATACTGGCAGCGGGACTTCTGTCTAGCGCTGCAATGGCTGCTAATCAGCCAGCTGATCTAGCCGTTGGTATGGCAGTTGATCAGCAATTAAGTGTGGTTGTCGAGATCGATAAAACGTATCGCGGGATAATCGGTAACGACGGTATGGCTTTTGATTACATTGCCAAACGCGGTTCGTTTGACCAGAGCGTTCCTGTGACGTGGTACGTTGGTGTTGGCGGTTGGTATGAATGGGATGATGAGTTTGGTCTACGTGTACCACTTGGTGTGAATTGGGACCTCTCACAAGGTTGGGATGTGTACGCACAAATTCATCCTGAGCTGGATCTTTACAAAGGCGCTGACTTGCAAGTCGGTGGAGCGGTAGGTGTGAAATACAGCTTCTAGTTCTGCATAAATGAAAAATGCCGGCTCTCGAGCCGGCATTTTAATTTTAGGGAATAAATGTTATTGCTTGTTCATTGCGCGCTTTATGCAAATCGCAGCACCACCCCAGGTAATACCCAGACCAATAACCATCATGATGATTGCACTGATTGTCATTTTGTTGTCTCCTTGCGGTTTACTGCGTTAATTAATAGTCCGAAGACAAATAGCGCTGCGATAATTGCCCAACCTAAGGTCAAGTCATAACCACCATAGCCTTCAGTAAATAGAGCGTATAGCTTAGTCGCTAAGATAATCGCTAACATGGCAGGGGTTACGAAACGCAAGCAGATTTCAAACCATTGACCCACAGAGAAATCAGAACGTTCGTTAACGTAGCCGCGAACTTCAGCAACGCGATTAAGCAACCATGCCATCAATACGATTTCTACCAGACCACCAACCATGATACCGATGTTATTCGCGAAATGGTCAACCAGATCCAATAGTAGTAGACCACCATTGGTTGCAAATGCCATTGATACGATGAAACCCGTGCCGATAACTACGTTTGCTGCTTTCTTACGAGTCCAGTTCAACTTATCGATCATCGCAGATGTGACTGCTTCCATGATCGAAATGTGAGAGCTCAAGCCTGCTACAACCAGAGCAAAGAAGAACAATGGACCAAGAATGTATGGAGCTGGTAACAGGTTAATTGCCGCAGGTAGTGTTACAAACGCTAGACCCACACCAGCAGAAACCACTTCAGTTAGCGGTTTACCTTGCTCTTGAGCCATGTATCCCAATACTGAGAAGATCATGATGCCCGAAAGGATAGAGAAACCACAGTTAATCAATACCGTCATAAACGCATTGTTTGTGATATCTGATTTCTCTGGCAGGTAACTGGAGTAGGCGAGCATGATGGCAAAACCAATACTTAGGGTGAAGAAAATCTGACCATAAGCCGCTGCCCATACTTTGACGTCCCAAATCTTACTGAAATCAGGTTCGAACATGTAGTTCACACCAGCCAAAGCACCTGGTAAGAAGATCATACGACCGATTAGGAACAACACCATCAGGAACAAGATTGGCATCATGATCTTTGATGCACGCTCAATCCCTGATTTCACGCCGCTGGCAATCGCGACATAAGTTACTGCCCAGGCAATCGCCATAGACAGTGCTATTTTCCACTGAATGCTACCTAGGTTAGTTGGTGAATTGTCACCCAACTTAAGGTACTCACTAAAGAAGTAAGCGTTAGTATCCGCTCCCCAGCTTTGACTGAACGACATGCCAAAGTAAGAGATTGACCAACCAATTACGGCAACGTAGTAAACGGCGATGACCGCAGCAACACCAACCTGGAACCAGCCAAGCCACTCAAATTTTGAATGGATTTTAGCTAATGTCTTTGGTGCTGAACCTCGGTATTTTTGTCCCATACTGAACTCTAGGATCATAAATGGAATACCTGCAGTGATCATGGCGAAAAGGTAAGGAATAAAAAATGCTCCGCCGCCATTCTCGTATGCCATGTATGGGAAACGCCAAATGTTGCCCAACCCGATGGCTGATCCTACTGCTGCTAAGATGAACCCTGCTCGGGATCCCCATTGTTCTCGCTTCATATTTGACTCCTGTACGACTCCCTAAGGAATGAAGCTCTCCTTGTAAGCAACAAGGCAATTTTTTAGAAGTAAGGGCAACTGTTATCCGTCAGTTTTCACGCCTTAAATTCTAAGTTGTTATTTATTTGCCAAGTTATATGCTGCTTAACTTAAGAGAAATAAGAGTTTAACTCTTAGATTGTTGATGTGTGTTTGATAAAACTGAAATATTTATCTGTTTTCGTTGTTCAGACTAACTTTTAATAATAATAAGCGCAACAGATTCTAAATGTTAAGCTTAGTCTGTAGTTTGGTTTTAATCTTGTTAAACGAACTATTGTTAGGGGTGATCTAACTTCTTATTGATAAACTCTGAAATAAATAACTGCTAAATTACAGTCAATGTGGTCATAAGGACTATTTTAGTGATTTAGGGCGTACGTCTAGCTTTTGTACATCCTCCTAGATGATGTTTCCTCAATCTGTTGCAGTTAAAAGCGAAAACTAAATCCGACATTGGATTGAAATTGATTCATCCAGTCTGTGTCATATTTGACAACACAGGTTGACTCTTCTGCCGGTAATGTACATGCCCCAGAGGTATCGTTATCAACTACGGTACCCAGCCATCGTAGTTGCGCTGTAAGGGCAAATGTTTTTGAGTATTCATATTCAATGCCCGCAAATACACTGGCCGAAAAACCATATTTGTTGTCTGCCCAGTTTACATCGTTATAAGAGCCACCTATTCCAGCTCCAATGTACGTTTGCCAGCTTGGTGTAATAGGGTAGGCGATACTGCTCTGAAATTGCAGATAATGAATGTTTGCAGAGTTTGATAGTGTTTTTATTTCTGTTGGCTGATAAGAATAAAAGAGCCCAATCTTCCCTTGGTAAAAGGGAGTTTCTACCGCTAATGCATAGTTTGCGGCGGCATCAATGTCGTAGGTTTTACCACCTTCGTCTTCGACTTTTCCTCCCGCTGTATAGCCAAGAAATGGAGTGATAATGATGTTTGCCTGGGCTTGAGCAGCAATACTCAACAAAATGCCTCCCACTAAGCAGCCAAATTTATTCTTCATGCGCTATCTCCTTATTATGACTAAGCTAATTGTGATGGCTTAGCCAAAATCGTGCGAACAAATTAAGCAAGTCTTGAAGATATCTCACACCGGTGTTATTAATTTGTTACAGTTTTAGGAGGTGTTTATGGAACACGATCTCAAGTCCGCACTAATTATTGTAGTCGTTGTTTTCGCAGTCATTCTTTCGTTTGGATTTACGGCGATTTTGTCGCTTTAATCTAGGCGTAGAGTGGTAGAAGACGTAAGCCGATGATACGTAACAGCGGTATAATTACTGAAAGCCATACTGAAGTGGATATAGATGTTTATGAACATTTCAGGCATGGCAAAACTGCTCTCGTCACGCAAGGTGGAGGGCAGAGAGGGATTTTTACCGCTGGAGTGCTTGATGCATTCTTACTCTCCAATTTTGATCCTTTTGATGAATTTTATGGCACTTCTGCGGGCGCATTAAACTTGTGCCCGTACTTATGTCGCCAACACGGAATGGGCAAGGCTTTCATTACTGAGCTCACCACATCACCAGAGTTTTTTAATCTGTTTCAGTACATTCGGAATCAGCAGTATTTAGGGCTCGAATGGGCGCTACACAGAATTCAAGAATTTCCATACAAACTCGATTTGGATTTGGGGCGTAAGACGCTAGGTGACAGGCGGGCCTTTGCGGCTGTCACTAACGTAGAGACACTTTCCGACCAGTATCTTCCGATGCTTGGAGACTCCTGGTTTACTACTATGCTGGCAACATGTGCGATTCCTAAACTCTATCTTGGTCCTGTTGATTTGAATGGACATAAGTTTGTCGACGGTGGTGTGTCTGCTTCTATCCCTGTTCAGGAAGCGTGGAGACAGAATGCGCGTAATATCATTGTGATCCGAACAGAGCCGTTCTCTGAGACGGAAGCAAGGGCGCAAAGTGAAATCGGAGATAGACCAGTCCAGTGGTATCGAGAGTCGATCAACTCGGTTCAGCAATCATGGCAACAAAAAGTCAGTCAATGGAAGTCGGATTGGTCATCATTCTTCCAGCAAAAGATAAATGTCGCGCATCAATCTAAACTCTCCGGAAAAATGCTTTTAAATGGTGGAAGATGGCTATTTGGTGCAGATAATCTTTATCGTTTGAGTCACCTTATTGGCGAAAATTTTGATTCTGGTTTAGCGGACATGCTTATGATCCATTACCAGACGTTTGAGCTCACTCAGGCGTTTCTATCTACGCCGCCGGATGATACTTTTATCCTGCAAATTGCACCGAAAGAGGGGCTATTGTCATCTTCTTTATTGAGCGATCGTGAAGCGTTAGAGCATGATTACCAACTTGGTTTGCAGGCTGGCTATAACTTCATCCAACTTTATGACCAGCTTGATCTCAATGCAGATGGCCGTGAAAGTGCCTAGCAGCATCCACAACTTTGGATTAAAAAAGGGCTCAACTCGAGCCCTTAATAATAGGTAACGGATAGGTTAAGCAGAAAGAATCCGCATACAGTTGGTCGAGCCCACCACATCCATCACATCACCTTGAGTAATAATGACTAAATCACCGTCGTCTAGAAGGCCTCGCTCTTTAATACAAGCGATGGCAGCTTGCGCGGTAGGTAATCCTGCTTCCCCTTTATAATTAAAGTACACTGGCGTTACACCTCTATACAAAGCGGCGCGATTCAGTGTCGATTCATTTCTTGATAACGCAAAAATAGGCAAACCCGAGCTCAGGCGTGACATCATTAAGGCTGTTCTGCCAGATTCGGTCAAAGAGATCATCGCTTTGATGCCTTCCATGTGGTTGGCAGAGTACATGGTTGCCATTGCAATGGTTTCTTCTGCTGTCTCAAAGGTTCTATCTAAACGATATGACGATAAACTTGCCTCAGACATTTTTTCAGCACCAAGACACACTTCAGCCATTGATTTTACTGTTTCTACAGGGTACAGACCCGCCGCAGTTTCACCCGATAGCATCACGGCATCAGTGCCATCTAAAACGGCATTCGCTACGTCCATCACTTCCGCACGGGTCGGCATCGGATTATTGACCATCGACTCCATCATTTGAGTTGCTGTGATGACGACTCTGTTGAGGCTGCGTGCTCGACGAATAAGCTTTTTCTGTACCGCGATTAGTTCCGGATCTCCGATTTCTACTCCTAAATCACCGCGAGCCACCATGACAACATCTGAGGCCAGAATGATATCGTCAATCGTCTCATTACTTTCAACGGTTTCGGCACGCTCTACTTTGGCCACCAACTTCGCTTCTAAGCCTGCGTCACGCGCTAAACGACGTGCATAGTGCATGTCTTCACCATTTCGTGGGAACGAAATCGCTAAATAATCGACTTTAATCGCCGCTGCAGTAAGCATGTCTGCTTTGTCTTTTTCGGTCAGTGCATCGGCAGATAAGCCGCCCCCTTTTTTGTTGATCCCTTTGTTATTCGATAGCGGACCACCAACGGTGACGCGAGTATGGACTTTATTTCCTTCTACACTGGTGACTTGTAATTGCACTCGGCCATCATCAAGAAGCAAAATATCGGTTGGTGCGACATCCCGCGGCAGTTCTTTGTAGTCTAAACCTACAGATTCCTGATCGCCTTCACCTTTTGGCAAGTCACTGTCTAGGGTGAATCTATCACCTACTTTTAGATTGATTTTGCCATCTTTGAAGGTAGAAACGCGGATTTTTGGGCCCTGTAGGTCGCCTAAGATTGCAACCTGACGGCCTAATTTTGCTGCCACTGCACGTACTTTGTTGGCTCGCTGAATATGATCTTCACTGCTACCGTGTGAAAAGTTCATTCTTACAACGTTAGCGCCTGCCTTGATGATCTCCTCAAGTACATTGTCTTTATCGGTGGAAGGTCCAAGAGTGGTGACGATTTTTGTTCTTCTCAATTTGGCAGTCATAGATTCTCCGAAGAATGCTAGTGTGGGACAAGGTAACTCGAAATCTGTGTATTAAGTATACTCACAGAATAGAGGCATTCAGATGAACACGAATAAAAAGTGATCCACTTAGATATAAATCTAAGCCCATATCTCAGCCCAACATAGCCGCGTGCCAGAGATTGTCTCAAGTTTTACCCCTAATTCGGCAAATGAAATAAGTTACTTTTCACACAATTTAGCAGCTGTAGATTCTTAGTTATTTGATTGAATACACAAACATACAGGTTTATGCGTGATGCTTGTCACGGGGATTTATTAATTCACTTCACAATTACTTCGCAAAGTAAAAAAATTGTCGGGTTATAGAATTTTGGAGTGCAAGATGTACATGGCTCAACCAGGCCATATTGATCATATCAAACAGGTCAATGCTGGTCGTGTATATAAATTAATTGACTTAAAGGGTCCAATATCTCGAATTGATTTATCAAAGCAAAGCGAGCTTGCGCCTGCGAGTATCACCAAAATCACTCGAGAATTAATTGAAGCACACCTGATTCATGAAACCACAGTTCAAGAAGCAACGAGCCGTGGTCGTCCGGCAGTGGGATTACAAGTCAACAATGAAGGTTGGCAATTTCTGTCGATGCGTTTGGGGCGAGGCTATCTGACGATTGCGCTCCACGAACTTGGCGGTGATGTGTTGATCGATACCAAAATCGAAATTCACGAACTTGACCAAGATGATGTGCTCGAACGTTTACTCTATGAGATCGATGAATTTTTCCAAACCTACGCCGATCAACTGGGTCGTGTTACGAGTATCGCGATTACACTTCCCGGTCTTGTCAATTCAGAGCAAGGCATAGTGTTGCAAATGCCGCACTACAATGTCGAAAATCTCGCGTTGGGGCCAGAAATATACAAAGCCACAGGTTTACCAGTATTTGTTGCCAACGACACACGAGCTTGGGCACTAGCGGAAAAACTGTTCGGTCACTCAAAAGAGAATGAAAACTCCGTTCTTATTTCTATTCACCATGGATTAGGTGCCGGTATTATTCTGGATGGTCGTGTTCTACTTGGTCGCCACGGTAACATTGGTGAATTGGGCCACATACAGATCGATCCAAATGGAAAACGTTGCCATTGTGGTAATATCGGCTGTTTAGAAACGGTTGCGAGTTCACAGGCTATTCGTGAAGAAGTGGTGATGCGTATTGCTAATGGCGAGGAATCAAGTCTTGCCGAACAAGAAGAAATGACCATCGAAAGCATTTGTGAAGCGGCGGCTAACGGTGATCCTCTTGCGGTTGATGTGATCGAAAAACTGGGAGGCTATCTGGGTGCTGCAATTGCGATTGTGATTAACCTTTTTAACCCTGAAAAGGTGTTGATTGGTGGCGTTATCAATCAGGCAAAAGATGTGCTCTATCCAGCGATTCGTCGTTGTATTGAAGAGCAGAGCCTGCCAGTTTATCACCAGGACCTGGAGCTGGTGGAGTCACGTTTCTACAAGCAGGCGACAATGCCAGGTGCTGCGCTGGTAAAACAAGCGTTGTACGATGGGCAATTGTTGATGAAAGTAGTAGAGGGTTAATCTCCCACTCTGACTTTATATTCGATATATCAAGGGATGAAACTTGAGTTCTCATCCCTTTTTATTATCTGCCTGGCTCCAACGCTAGTGAACTAGTGAAAGTCGCGTGATTTGCTCTGTAACTCCGCTAAGTGATGAGTGCAGTCGATCAGTTTACCTGCAATTACGTGCGTGACTTCTCCCTCTTTCTCCAAAATTCCTTTTACCATCATTACCTTTGACGTGAGATAAGCTTGCTTTTGTGCACGAGCGGTAGCGCTCCAAACGACGACATTAATGTTCCCCGTATCGTCTTCTAAAGTGATAAAGGTCACACCCGCAGCGGTTCCGGGAGATTGTCGTCCGGCCACGAGACCCACAACGGTTACCAGTGATTTATGCGGTTTCTCGACGAGCTGTTCCATACGGGTAAAGCGAGGTAGCTTGCCTGCTTGTTCCAGCAAGGTAACAGGGTGACGATTAAGAGAAAGCCCCGTACTGGCATAATCTTCAATCAGATTCTCATACTCGGATGGCTGTGTTTGATAGCCTGAAACAGGCTCTTGCACATCATGAAACAAAGGTAGATCCGACAGCGAGTCCATGACTGCCCAACGAGCACTATAGCGATTTCCTGATAATATCTGGAAAGCGTTCGCGGATGCTAACAGTTCGATATCACGACGGTTTCTCAAGATTTGTTTTACTTCCTGAATTGAACGATAACCCTTGTTAGGACGATGTTTAACGAGTCGGGTTGCGCTCTCTTTATTGAAACCTTTTACTAGGCGAAAGCCAAGTTGCACACCCAGACGACCGTTTGGTCGCTTAGTTAAGTGATGCTGATAGAGCGAATGATTGACACATACCGGCAAAACTTCAATGCCGTGACGACGAGCATCCTGCACCAGTTGCGAAGGGCTGTAAAAACCCATTGGCTGGCTATTCAGTAGCGCGGTATAAAACTCGGCGGGGTAGTAGTATTTCAGCCAAGACGAACAATACGCCAGCACCGCAAATGAAGCCGAATGACTTTCGGGAAAACCGTATTCTCCAAAGCCGCAAATTTGCTCGAAGATGCGCTCAGCAAACGTTAAATCGTAACCTCGCTCGCGCATACCATCGATCAGCTTAGGTTTAAATTTGACAAGATCACCGTTCTTTTTCCAGGCTGCCATCGCACGACGTAGTTGATCCGCTTCACCGCCACTGAAACCGGCTGCGACCATCGCCAGTTTGATCACCTGCTCCTGAAAAATCGGTACACCCATGGTCCGTGCTAACACACTTTCCACTTCTTTTGATGGGTAGCTCACAGGCTCTTCTTTATTGCGTCTTTTAAGAAATGGGTGAACCATATCGCCTTGAATTGGCCCCGGGCGCACAATCGCTATTTGGATCACCAAGTCGTAATAACAGGCGGGTTTCAAGCGAGGAAGCATACTCATTTGTGCTCTGGATTCGATTTGAAAGACGCCAACAGTATCCGCTTTTTGGATCATGCGATACACATCAGGATCATCCTGAAGTCGGGTGATCTCTGCAATGGAAAGCGAACACTGGTGGTGTTTTTCGACCAGTTGGAAGCACTTTCTGATCGCATTCAACATGCCTAATGCGAGCACATCGACTTTGAGTAGTTTTAAGCTTTCTAAATCGTCTTTATCCCATTGAATAATAGTGCGATCTTCCATCGCTGCGTTTTCTACCGGAACTAACTCGTATAACGGTCCGGACGAAATCACGAAGCCACCCACGTGTTGAGACAGATGACGAGGAAAACCGATGATCTCGTTCACCAGTTGAATAAATTGCTGCCCCTTGAGCGACTCCGGGTGTAATCCGAGCTCAACAATCTGCGCTTGCCAGCCTTGGCTACGATCACGGCGATTCACGTTCTTAATGAAAAAGTTGAGCTGGGTTTCTTCTATTCCCAGAGCTTTACCTACTTCTCTGACTGCGCTTTTAAAGCGATAGCTGATCACGGTTGCTGCCAGAGCCGCTCGCTCTCTACCGTATTTTTTGTAGATGTATTGAATGACTTCTTCGCGACGTTCATGCTCAAAGTCGACATCAATATCCGGTGGCTCATCTCGCTCTTTACTTATAAATCTTTCGAACAGCACAGCAATTTGCCTTGGGTCAACCGAGGTGATTTCCAGGCAATAACACACCACAGAGTTCGCTGCAGAGCCTCGTCCCTGATAGAGAATGCCTTGCTTTTTCGCGAACATCACAATGTCGTGAATGGTTAAGAAGTAATAGTGGTATTTCAGATCTTTAATTAACGCGAGTTCATTCTCGATCGTTTTCTGAATGTCTTCTGGTACGCCATCAGGAAAACGTCTTTTTTTCCCGCATTCGACTAACATTCGCAGATAAGAGTCTGGTGTGTAGCCATCAGGAATTAATTCGGCAGGGTACTCGTATTTAAGCTCGCTCAGATTGAATTCACACAAATCAGCAATGTGTTTGCTCTCGGCAAGCCAATCCGGTTTGTAGACTCGGGAAAGTTTGTTGAGTGGTCGCAAAGCTCGTTCAGCATTGGTAATTCGTTCCAACCCTAGTTTGTCGACACTACAGCCGTGTTTCACTGCGGTTAGCACGTGTTGTAAGGGTAGACGTTCAACCGAATGCATCAGCACGCCGCCACACGCGGTAATAGGTAGTTCAAACTCATGGGCGAGTTTTTCACAATGGTGAGTATATGCCGCATCATCACCACTAAGGTGACGCTGGATTGCGATCCACAAACGGTTTGCATGACGTTGCTTTAACCAACGCCCCCAGTAATAGTCGCTGCTTTGATGAGTCGGTAACCACAGCACAAAGCAATGTTGAATCGACATCAAATCCCATTCAGAGAGTTGATAACTTCCTTTTTCACTGCGTCGTCTTGCGTTAGTGATGATACGGCACAGCTCTGCATAGGCTTGGCGACATGGACACAGTAAAACCACCTGGCATTCATCATTGAGCCAAAACATGCTGCCAATGATTTGTTTGATGTCGAGCTTATGTTGTTTGATCGTGGCGTACGCTTTTACTACGCCAGCGACGGAACATTCATCAGTGATCGCAATGGCCTGATAGCGATAAAAGGCTGCTTGCAGCACCAGCTCTTCTGCATGAGAAGCACCCGTAAGAAAAGAAAAATTGGACTGACAAAACAGTTCTGAGTAATTCATAACGACTTAACAAAAATAGCTATCGACTTAACAAAAAAATCCATGAAGAAACCAATGCTTATGCTGATCGCGAAACACCCATAACCAGCGACCTTGTCTGGTGTGCGCAATGTAGTAATCGCGCATGATCTCATCGCCATCCCACCACCCTGAAACAATTCGCTCAGGTCCATGCACCAGTGACACCTGCTCCTGGAGAGGTATCGGTGTGGGTAATTGCATCGCCGGACGCAGCAATTGCGGAGTGGAAGTAATCGTGACATCAGGTTCATCGGCCGGGCGATACTGGCAGGCTTTCTCTGGCCTTGGGTCACAAGCAATCTCTGGTTTGAGTACAGCACGTTTACCTAGTTTGGCCTGCAGTAAAGAGAGCAGCTCTAAGTTATTCATCTGGCCTTGCTGCCCGGCAAAGAGGTCACAAGCACTGCTGATAGGCTCGCCCTGACGAATCACCTGTAAAGTCAAACCAATCACAGGGCCATTGAGTGTCAGGGATTCCAGACTCAAACTGGCGAGTTGCAGCCAGCGTTGGGATAAGTAATCACCTTGCGCTGAAGTGAGTGGAAGGTACTGCTGTTGTTTATCCCGCTGGTGTAGCGTTAAGCAGAGTTCGAACGCGACTTTGTCTCTCAGCTTGAGAAAGGTTTCGAGTTGTCTCAGTAGCTTGGTTAAAGGTTTTTCAATCCACTGGACATTTTCGATCTCAAATAACAGCTCCAGATACACCTGGAATGATTCAGTTGGGTGATAAAAGTCGACAGGATGTTTAAATTGACCAGTCAGTCGGCCCACGTAGTTCACTAAATCAATATCAAAACGGCGAGCGATGTCTTGCAGCGGCAATTCAAGCAAGTCTTGTAATGTATTTACGCCGACACGCTGCAACTTATCAACCGTCACCGCAGATAAATCAGTTAGTGTCAGCGGCACAAGGTTGAGAGATTGCTGGATGAATTCACGGTTCTCGCTTAGTTGGTTATTCCCGGACAGCGCCATCAGCTTGGCAGCGAATGGTGAAAACCCACAGCCAAACTGAAAAGTCAGTTTTAAAGTGGTTAAGTGAGAGGTGATTTTGCGCCAGTAGTTTTGCAGCCCTTCATATAGACTGAGCATTGGCGTTACGCGTAGCAGGATCCCTTTATTGGGCATCAGTACCACATCAGATGTGATCAGATACAGCCACTGGGCAATCTCCTGCAGCTTATTCAGTTCGGTTTGCGGATGGTAAGGATGCACTTGTAAGTCACGACACAAAGACGCGGCACTCCCAAGCCCCATATCAGGTTTAATTCCTTGCTGCTGCGCAATGTCATTGTATTGAATGATGCGGCCTCGTTGGCTTTCGACAATCACCATTGGCTGCTCTTGGTTGTCAGCAAATAATGCGTCCAGTTGCAAGCTAGGGAAGTGCAAATAAATCCATAATGACATGCGCTTAACCTTGATTGGCTAGAGGGAAATGTACCACCGTCGACGGAGTATGACTCTTAGCTGGCACCACCAGTTGCGGATAATGATGTTGGAAGTTTATGTCTACCTGACCTTTGATCCAGCCACCTTTGCGCTTTAATACCTCAACGCTGACACCTTGCTCGTGGCCTTGAACTTTGAGGCTGAGTGATACAGGCAGAGACAGGCGGTTTGTCATGCTCGGCTTTAACATAAACAGAGGGCAAGCCCCTTGCTCACTGGCGACTTGCAGACGTTTGACCTGATGGATCTCCAGTTCCTCTTGCCACAGCAAAACATTGGTGCACGCGCCACTCTTCAGGCACTGCTCCGTTGCCCAGAGAGCGTCGCGCTGGTGGCCAGGTGTGACGACCCAGACTTGATTAATATCCAAACCAATGCTGTGCAGGAAGAGTGAATTCACCAGGGCTGGTGGCTGAATAAACGTAGTGACGCCTCTGGCCATAGAGGATTTCAAATAAGGTGCTAACAGACGCAATTCACCAATGCTGCCTACGGATTCCATCTCGACTACCCCATGAGGTGGAAAACCACCACCAAGCAGGGTGTCCAGCTCAGGAAAGCCAGAGCTGTTGAGGAATGGATGTGAGTCCGCTTCAGTTAAATTTGCTTGCCAAACAAGGTGTTGGCTCTTTAAGTGCTGAATAATATCTTGCATAGCTAGGTCAGTAGAACTTAATTGACTGTATATATATACAGTATATTTCTATGGCGGAAAGTCGCAAGATTTTTGTGGAGAGAAAAATGAAAAAGGCAGCGTTTGCTGCCTTTTCAATCGGTTATGTGAAGGAGTTCGAACGGAATTACTTACGCTTCGGCTGTGCATCAATACACTGACCATTCACATCGGTCACACTTGGATCCATTAGATGCAGGTACAGTGGCATCAGGTCTTGTGGTGTTTTTAGCTGGTTTGCATCTTCACCTGGGTACGCTTTTTCACGCATGCGCGTACGTGTAGCACCCGGGTTGATAGCGTTAACACGGATTGGTGTATCACTGAGCTCATCCGCAAGGACCTGCATCATACCCTCTACTGCGAATTTCGAGATTGCATATGGACCCCAGAAAGCACGACCAGAGTGACCAACAGTAGAAGACGTAAAGATAATACGACCCGCTTCAGACTTGCGCATCACAGGTAGTAAAGCCTGGGTCATCAGAACCTCTGCCTTTACGTTGATCTGCATGATGTCGTCGAAGTCATCTTCCTTGATTTGTTCGAATGGGCAAAGTGTGCTCAGAACACCAGCGTTGTGCAGCAGGCCATCGAGGCGACCAAATTGGCCTTCAATGGTCTCCGCCATATCAATGTAGTTCTGTTTTGTTGCCCCTTTTAGATCCAGAGGAATAATGGCGGCTTGTGGGTAACCAGCAGCTTCGATTTCATCGTAAATGGATTCAAGATTTTGAACGTTTCTGCCCAATAAAATCACTGTTGCACCGTGCTTTGCGTATGCAAGTGCGGCTTGACGGCCAATACCATTACCTGCACCGGTAACAAGAATTACTTTATCTTTTAGGGCATCTGCTGAAACGGAGTAGTCCACGGTGTTTAATCCTTATTATTGTAAGAGGGTCCATGATAGTTAATTGACGCTAAAATACGCCGATTTATCAATGGAAAATCTTGGTAATCGTGACAAGATGGTTACAATACACCAATTCATGTGTTATACCAATTCCAGAACTATCGTTAGGTATGTTATCTGAATGCAATCAATCAGCACTAGTGGTTACACACTTCGTTAGTCTCTAACTGATTTTCTACGCACCATACCTGACACACATGCTGGAGTGAGATAAAGGAGCTCTCATTGGAATTTATATTAGATTACGGTCTGTTCTTGGCCAAGATTGTCACAGTCGTTGCTGCTATCGTTGTCCTGATTATTCTTGTTAAATCGGCGGGTGGGAAATCTGGTGCAGCTAAAGGCGAACTCGAGATCACCAACCTTTCAGAACAGCATAAACAGTCTGTTGAGCAACTAGAACATCACTTACATGACGAGGCTTTTATCAAAGCCCGTGATAAAGCAGTGAAGAAAGAAGAAAAAGAAAAGAACAAATCCCGCGAGAAAGAAATCAAACAAGCGAGCAAAGAAGGGGCGTTAGACAGCAAGCGCGAACCACATCTGTTCGTTCTGGACTTCCATGGCAGCATCGATGCAAAAGAAGTGAACTCACTGCGTGAAGAGATCACCGCTATTCTTGCGGTTGCGCGTGAAGGAGATGACGTTCTCCTGCGTTTAGAGTCTGGTGGCGGCATGGTTCATGGTTACGGTTTGGCGTCTTCACAACTTGATCGCATTAAAGCGGCGGGTTTGCCATTAACGATTGCCGTGGACAAAGTGGCTGCCAGTGGTGGTTACATGATGGCATGTGTCGCCGATAAAATTGTTTCCGCGCCATTTGCCATTGTCGGCTCGATTGGTGTAATCGCTCAAATACCTAACTTTAATAAATTATTGAAGAAGCATGATATTGAGTACGAACAACTGACTGCCGGTGAGTACAAGCGTACGCTGACCATGTTTGGTGAAAACACCGATAAAGCACGTGACAAGTTCAAGCAAGAACTGGAAGAAACTCACGTATTGTTCAAAGATTTTATTCGTGAGCGTCGCCCAAGCTTAGAGTTGGAAAAAGTGGCAACGGGTGAACACTGGTTTGGCACCCAAGCCAAAGAGCGTGGTTTAGTTGATGAAATCAGTACGTCTGATGATCTGATTGTGGCGGCATGTAAAGATAAAACGGTATTGGCGGTTCATTACGTACAGAAGAAAAAACTGGCAGACAAGCTGGTTGGCGTTGCCGGAAAAATCGCAGACAGTGTGATTTTAAAGCTGGCTGAACGTGGTCAAAAACCGATCGTATAATCACTAAGTGTGGTATTCAATGTGAACATGGCGAGGGTGAAAGCTCTCGCCATTTTTATTTGCATTGTAAAATTCTTTTATAAATCAAGTTGCTTATGTGGTGTGATGCATTGCATGACATTTTTCCTCGCCCGAAAGGGCAATTTCCCGTATAATGCGCGCCTCGAAAACCGAGCAAATTGTTAAAAAGAAATAATAGGTGGAGAAGAACATGTCCTCTCAAACTCCGGTTGTAACCGTAGATGGACCTAGTGGTGCAGGTAAAGGCACTCTGTGTATGTTGCTGGCGAAAAAGTTGGGTTTCCAACTCTTAGACTCTGGCGCGATTTATCGAGTACTTGCACTCGCTGCTATTCACCATGGCGTTGATACTGAGTCTGAAGATGCGCTTGTCCCACTGGCTACACACCTAGATGTGCAATTTATCGCGGAAGGTGACCTGGTTAAGGTTATTCTTGAAGGCGAAGATGTCTCTGGTGAGCTTCGTAAGGAAGAAACAGGGATGGCTGCATCTAAAGTTGCTGCTCTGCCGCGTGTTCGTGAAGCGTTATTACGTCGTCAGCGTGCATTTGAAGCCGCTCCGGGTCTGGTTGCTGATGGCCGTGATATGGGAACCGTTGTATTCCAGCATGCACAAGCGAAAATTTTCCTTGATGCGAGCGCTGAAGAACGTGCAAATAGACGCCTTAAACAGTTGCAAGGTAAAGGGTTAGATGTTAGATTTGCTGACCTTTTAAGCGAGATCCAAGAGCGTGACGACCGAGATCGTAACCGCCCAGTGGCACCATTACGCCCTGCAGAGGATGCGCTTGTGCTAGATTCTACATCGATGACTATCGACGAAGTGGTAGAAAAGGCACTACAATATATCGAATCGAAGCTAGCTGAGTGATGATGCTCATCTAAGCTAAGAGCGTTGGTCGCAAGGATGATGACCGGCGAATTTAATAACCCCATGTGGTAGGACACCCGTGGACGTTTAATTTATTGAAGATTAAATAAATGACTGAATCTTTTGCTCAACTCTTTGAAGAGTTTCTAAACGAAACAGAATTCCAACAAGGCAGCATCGTTAAAGGTACTGTAGTAGCTATCGAGAACGGTTTCGTTCTTGTTGACGCTGGTCTTAAGTCTGAATCTGCTATCCCTGCTGAACAGTTCAAGAACGCTGCTGGCGAACTTGAAGTTGAAGTTGGTGCTGAAGTAGACGTAGCTCTAGACGCTGTTGAAGATGGTTTCGGTGAAACTCAACTTTCTCGTGAGAAAGCTAAGCGTCACGAAGCTTGGATCGTACTTGAGAAAGCTTACGAAGAAGCTGAAACTGTTGTTGGTATCATCAACGGTAAAGTTAAAGGCGGTTTCACTGTTGAACTAAACGGTATCCGTGCTTTCCTTCCTGGCTCTCTAGTAGACGTACGCCCAATCCGCGACACTGCTCACCTAGAAAACAAAGAGCTAGAGTTCAAAGTTATCAAACTTGACCAAAAACGTAACAACGTAGTTGTTTCACGTCGTGCAGTTATCGAATCTGAGAACAGCGTTGAACGTGACGAGCTTCTAGAAACTCTACAAGAAGGTTCTGAAGTTAAAGGTATCGTTAAGAACCTTACTGACTACGGTGCGTTCGTTGACCTAGGTGGCGTTGACGGTCTTCTACATATCACTGATATGGCTTGGAAGCGCGTTAAGCACCCATCAGAAATCGTTAACGTTGGTGACGAGATCCAAGTTAAAGTTCTTAAGTTCGATCGTGAGCGTACTCGCGTATCACTAGGTCTTAAGCAACTAGGCGAAGATCCATGGGTAGCAATCGCTAAGCGTTACCCAGAAGGTCACAAACTATCAGGTCGCGTAACTAACCTAACTGACTACGGCTGCTTCGTTGAAATCGAAGAAGGCGTTGAAGGTCTAGTTCACGTTTCAGAAATGGATTGGACTAACAAGAACATCCACCCATCTAAAGTTGTTAATGTTGGCGACGAAGTTGAGGTTATGGTTCTTGAAATCGACGAAGAGCGTCGTCGTATCTCTCTAGGTCTGAAACAGTGTAAAGCTAACCCATGGCAGTCATTCGCTGAAGCACAAGCTAAAGGCGACAAAGTTACTGGTAAGATCAAGTCAATCACTGACTTCGGTATCTTTATCGGTCTAGAAGGCGGCATCGACGGTCTAGTTCACCTATCTGACATTTCTTGGAATGTTGCTGGCGAAGAAGCTGTACGCGAGTACAAGAAAGGCGACGAGATCTCTGCAGTTGTTCTAGCAGTAGACGCAGAGCGTGAGCGTATCTCTCTAGGCGTTAAGCAAATGGAAAACGACCCATTCAATGCTTACGTTGCAGACAACAAGAAAGGTATTCTAGTTAACGCTACTGTAACTGCAGTTGACGCTAAAGGTGCTACTGTTGAAATCGCAGAAGGCGTTGAAGGTTACATCCGTGCTTCTGAAGTATCTCGCGATCGCGTAGAAGATGCTTCTCTAATCCTAAGCGCTGGTGATGTTGTTGAAGCTAAGTTCACAGGTGTAGACCGTAAGAACCGCGTAATCAACCTATCTATCAAAGCTAAAGACGAAGCTGACGAGCAAGAAGCAATGGCATCTATCAACAAGCAAGATGACAATGCATTCGGTAACGCAATGGCTGACGCTTTCAAAGCAGCTAAAGGCGAATAATATACTCGCTTAAGCAAAAAAGGAGCCGCAAGGCTCCTTTTTTATGTTTATCGTAATAAAAGTAGTAATACTAATACCAGTAAACTATCTTAATAAAAGACATTTCTTCATTGCATATTTTTGCGTAAAAATTGTCTAGAATTACTAGCAAGTGTTTGTTGGAATTAGTATTACTTACTATAATGAGTGATAAAGATACTCAAAGAGGGCAACTATGACTAAGTCTGAACTGATTGAAAGACTCTGCGCTGAGCAAACACATTTATCAGCGAAAGAGGTAGAAGATGCTGTAAAAGATATTTTAGAGCATATGGCCTCTACACTAGAGAGTGGTGACCGTATTGAGATCCGCGGCTTTGGTAGTTTTTCTCTTCATTACCGCGAACCTCGCGTAGGTCGTAATCCTAAAACGGGTGACAAAGTGGAATTAGAAGGTAAATTCGTCCCACATTTTAAACCTGGCAAAGAACTTCGTGAGCGCGTAAATCTTGGTATTTAACGCTCTCTTATTAGTTTGAAAAAGCGGCATACTTTTGTGTATGCCGCTTTTTTATCATATATCCCAGTAAAATGAATATCCGGGCATCCTTACCGAGTTAAGTTCCTGAACCCAGAGAGATATGGTTTTGAAGAAGTCGGTAGGGTAGATTACTTCAAAAGTGTGTCCATAAACCTGACATCTTGAGGTTACTTGGGTATAGATTATTGCTAATATACGTGGTCTGAAGAAACATTTTACTGCATAATCTGACCGATTTACTCCTCTAAGGGTGATGTAACATGAAAATTATAAAAATCGCTGCTGTATTTGCTCTCTTTTTAATTGCGCTAGCTCTGGGCTCACAAAACCAAGAGGTTGTGACCTTTAATTATCTTTTAGCAAAAGGAGAGTTTCATTTATCAACGCTATTAGGCGTGGTATTTGTTGCTGGTTTTGCTCTGGCATGGTTTATCTTTGCCAGCATCCAATTTAAGACTCAACTTCAAGTTCGACGTCTGAAAAAGAAACTGAAAAAGTACGAGCCAGTGAAAGCAGAGGCCACTGCACCTGCTAAACCTGCTATCGACAAACAGGCATAAGGATAAGGCTTCACTTTAATGCTTGAATTACTCTTCTTGTTATTGCCTATAGCTGCTGCGTATGGTTGGTACATGGGGCATCGCAGCGCTCAACAAGACAAGCAGAAGCAATCACATCAAATTTCCCGTCAATACATGACGGGTCTTAACTTGCTGCTCTCTGATCAATCAGATAAAGCGGTCGATCACTTTATAGAATTGCTCCAGGTTGATAACGAAACCATAGATACGCACCTCGCTCTGGGTAATCTATTTCGTTCCCGTGGGGAAGTAGACCGCGCAATTCGCATTCACCAGAATCTTATTTCTCGTTCAGGTCTGACTCTGGATCAGAAAAATCTTGCACTTCAGCAGCTTGCTAAAGATTACATGGTTTCTGGCTTTTTAGACCGTGCAGAAAAGATATTTGAGCAATTAGTGGAAGAGCCTGATCATCGAGAGGGGGCGCTTCAACAGCTCGTGACAATTTACCAGCAAACTCGCGAATGGGAAAAAGCCATTCACTACGCGAATCAGTTGGCTAAAGTGAGTAATAAGCGTTCACGAATGCGTACCAACATCGCACATTTCTGGTGTGAAATTGCCATGCTAGATCAATCTGATGGCAATAAGAGCAAAGCGGTTCAGCACTTTAAAAAAGCACTCTCTGAAGACCCTAAATGCGTTCGTGCCAGCATTGCGTTGGGGCGTATTTACTTAGAGTCTGAAGATTATAAACAGACCATCAAATACTTAACTTCAATCTTGGATCAAGACAAAGATTTTATCAGTGATGTCTTGCCTACAATTGCAGAATGCTACCATCACTTAGGGCAAGAAGATGAGCTGGTAGAGTTTCTTCGTGCTTGTATCGATAAGAAAGCAGGGGTCTCTGCTGAATTAATGTTGGCACAACTGGTCGCTCATCACGAGAGTGTGGGCGCTGCACAGGAATTGCTGACGAAACAGCTTTTGAAAAATCCAACCATGAAAGGCTTCTACCGTTTGATTGATTATCATATTGCTGAAGCTGAAGAGGGGCGTGCAAAAGACAGTCTCTCAACATTGCAAGCCATGGTTGGTGAACAGTTAAAAGTGAAACCGCATTATCGATGCCGAAAGTGTGGTTTTTCTACCCATTCCCTTTATTGGCATTGCCCATCTTGTAAGGGATGGGGGACGATCAAACCAATCCGAGGGTTGGATGGTGAATAGTTTTAATGCAGCTGACAGGTTTTCTGTCCGCTGCATTTTTTAGAAAAAAGAAAATGTTAGGAGATGAAATGATCGACCAAAAAGTTATTGTCGCACTGGATTATGATAACCAAGCGGATGCGCTTGCGTTTGTAGATCGTATTGATCCTGCGTCATGCCGTTTGAAAGTCGGTAAAGAGATGTTTACTCTATTTGGTCCTGATTTCGTACGTGAGCTACACAAACGTGGCTTCTCTGTATTTTTGGATTTGAAATTTCATGATATTCCAAACACATGTTCAAAAGCTGTGCGTGCAGCCGCTGAACTGGGTGTTTGGATGGTGAATGTTCATGCGAGCGGTGGTGAACGCATGATGACAGCGTCACGTGAGATTCTTGAACCGTATGGTAAAGATCGTCCACTGCTGATTGGTGTCACCGTACTCACCAGTATGGAACAAAGTGATTTGGCCGGTATTGGTTTGAATGTCGCGCCTCAGGAGCAAGTGATCCGCCTTGCGACGTTAACGAAAAACGCTGGTCTTGATGGCGTGGTATGTTCAGCGCAAGAAGCGTCATTATTGAAAGGCGAGCTGGGAAAAGAGTTTAAGCTGGTGACACCAGGTATTCGTCCTGCTGGCTCAGAGCAAGGTGACCAACGTCGTATTATGACGCCAGTTGACGCCATTCAAGCTGGCTCTGATTACCTTGTGATTGGTCGCCCGATCACTCAGGCGGAAAATCCTGCGGCTGTATTGAAGTCAATCAACGACAGTTTGGCGAACATGTAATTCTCATATCGAGTCATGGAAAAGGCGAAGCGTTAGTGCTTCGCCTTTTTACGTTTCAGGGTGACTAAAAGAGTAGGTTTAATGCTCTACGGTTAATCGACTTTGGTGTAGGGCATAACACTATATCGGTCACAATTTCACAACATAACGAGCTATGATAAACAGAAAATGCAAGCATGTGTAATTGATGGGTTGCGTTACAAATTAGTTACTAATACTATGTCGGGGATGCATTTACTGCGTTGTAAGGTCTAGGATGACCTGGTGAATCTCATTGAAATTAATATAGAAGTTGGCAGGATGTCGCTTCGTATTATACTCCTCTTACTTTCTTATTTGCGTGCAATACTTCTCGCAGATTTTGTGAGCTTCACTCACGGTCTTCCTTGTCTCAGCCTTAGATCGCAATCATAACAAGGAAGAAAAATGACCAAGAAACTGCCATTTTCAGTACTTGCAATATTAACTGCTGCCAGTTTTCAACTGAATGCCGCGGAATTGCCAGCTGATATTGAATGGACCTCAAATAATAACGAGCCTCTGTTTGCTTCTGAAGAAGCGGTTCATGGTGGCACTTACCGCACTTATATCGAAAGTTTTCCACAAACGTTACGTAGTGTTGGCCCTGATGCAAACTCGGGTTTACGCCAGTACCTGATGGATGGTACGCCAAAAATGGCACAACGCCATCCAAATACTGGCAAGTGGATTCCTCAACTAGCTAAGGCATGGGCGTTTGGTGAAGACAATAAAACCGTTTATTTTCAGCTAGATGAAACCGCAAAATGGTCGGATGGTGAGAAAATTACCGCCGACGATTACGTCTTTATGATGCAGTACTACACATCGAAAGATATTATTGACCCTTGGTACAACGACTTTTTCACCAACAGCATTGTGAGTGTAGAAAAAATCGATGACTACACTATTCAAGTGAACCTTGCGGTTGCTCAAAGCCATGACTCTCTGATGGTGATGATCAATATGCCGAGTAATGGCTTCCAGCCACGTCCAAAGCACTTCTTTGAAGGTGAAAAAGACGAGAATAATGACGGCATGCCAGATAACTTCGTTCGTAATTTCAACTTTAAAGCAGAACCGACGGCTGCAGCTTATTACCTGGATGAGGTGAAAAAGGGCAAAAGCGTAACGTTTAAACACGTTGGTGAAGAGTGGTGGGGTTACAACAACCGTTACTATAAAAATCGCTACAACGTTGACAAAGTACGTATTACTGTCATTCGCGATCCTGATATCGCTCTGAAGCACTTTGAAAAAGGTAACTTAGATTACTTTGAAATGGTGTTGCCTAGTTACTGGCACGATAAAACGAACGGTGACGTTTATAAGAACGGTTACATCGAGAAGTATTGGGGATTCAACCAAGCTCCTCAAGGCGCGGGTGGCATATGGATCAACACCGCGATGCCTTTGCTTGATAATCTTGAAGTACGTAAAGGTATTATGGTGGCGACCGATTTCGACGGTATGATTGAAAACATCATGCGCGGAGATTACTCGCGTAAGCCTCATGGCCTGGGTTTTGGTCACGGTGAATACGATGATCCAAATAATACAGCGCCGAAATTTGATGTGGATGCGGCAGTTAAGCATTTTGAAAAAGCAGGTTTTGCTACCATTGGCGCAGATGGCATTCGCGTGAATGACAAAGGCCAACGTTTAAGCTTTGCAATTACATACGGATCGAACTCCTATACGCCTCGTATCGCTTTTCTGAAAGAGCAAGCTAAGTTGGCAGGCCTTGACTTTACCCTTAACTTGGTTGACGGTTCGTCAGCATTTAAGTATATCCTGGAGAAAAAACACCAGTTGGCTTTCTTGAACATGGGCTCGGGTGAGATACCTGCATACTGGGAATATCTGCATTCGGATAATGCGAATAAGCCTCAGACTAACGCGCATACGAACTTCAGCAGTCCTGAACTGGATAAGCTGATAGAAGCGTATGACTCTGAGTTTGATCAGCAAAAACGTTACGCGCTATCACGACAAATTCAAGATTACGTGAGCGAAGCAAACATCATTGTTCCTGGATACATGGTGCCTTATTCACGAGTGGCTCATTGGCGCTGGGTGAAGATTCCAAAAGATGGTATGACGAAACTGACAGAGTGGGTTCTGCATCCAATGGATATTGGTAACTTCTGGATTGATTCCGAAGTGAAGAAAGAAACAGAAAAAGCGATGAAAAACGGCGAAACCTTCCCTGAAGTGAGCGTTGTGGATGATCGTTACAAGCTATAATTGCTGCTTTAACTGAGACACTTACAAAGATAGGCCCCGGATCTATGATTCGGGGCTTTTTATTATCACGGTTCTTATACCCAAATGACTTCAAGATGCCGGATTCAGAGCGTTGTCACTGATGCTAGTTCAAGGAAAAGAACGCAGCGGAATAGCAAGCTCTTTCCAAGTTATTTGACGCAGAAATTGTGTCAGTGACACGCTCCCGAAGGGCGAGTTGTCTTGACTCTCAGTCTTGTTAACGATTTTTGATTTAGAACCACTAGATCTTCAAATCGTTGCCGCGTCTGATAGCCAAGTCATTCTCGCTGAACCAAGCATCTCGAGGTTATTTGGGTATAGTCTATCGATTTAACATGATTACTATTTTATTTATTAAATATTGTAATGGATGAATGAAATAATAATTCATCACTTATAGTCATGCTTTTTAATATATCGGAATACAATAGCTGACGAATTTCTATAAATGAAAACTATTATCATATTACAGAAATATTAAATATATTAAGAGTGTGATTAAGATCATAATGTGATTGTATCTTTCAGTTAAATTTGTTTTGTTACTGAACGTTTCAGAATAATCTAGAGCAATATCACAACATATGTTTTTAAATCTGTCTCATAAATTATAATTTGTTAATAAACTTTACATTTCAACAAATTATTACTAATTTTAACTGATGGATTTTTTGGTTCGAATTTATGAAGTACTTAGTTACTGGCGCTGCTGGTTTTATTGGTAGTGCAACTGTTAGAAAACTTAACGCTCTAGGGCATGAAGTGGTCGGAGTTGATAACCTCAATGATTACTACGATGTGCAACTCAAACATGCAAGATTACAATTCATAAATAACCCCTTATTTCGTTTCTATCCTATTGATATTTCAGATAGGGAAGAAATAGAAGCCCTTTTTAAAAAAGAAAATTTTGATCGAGTCATTCATCTTGCTGCGCAAGCTGGCGTGAGATATTCAATAGAAAACCCTCACAGTTATGTGGAATCTAATTTGACTGGGTATTTGAATATACTGGAAGGCTGTCGTCAGAATAAGATTCAACACTTGGTTTATGCCTCTTCCAGTTCCGTTTATGGATTAAATAATAAAGTCCCATTTTCGACATCAGATAGCGTTGATCACCCTGTATCTCTCTACGCTGCGACCAAGAAGTCGAATGAGTTAATGGCTCATTGTTATTCCCACCTCTATCAAATTCCGACGACGGGACTAAGGTTTTTCACAGTATATGGTTCTTGGGGACGGCCCGATATGGCGCCATTTATTTTTACCAAGAAGATACTGGATGGGGAAACGATAGACATCAACAATAATGGCGATATGTGGCGGGACTTTACACATATTATCGACATTGTTGAAGGTATAGTACGCATCGCGGATGTCATTCCTGCTGAAAATGCTCAATGGACGGTGGAGAGCGGCTCACCAGCGAACAGTTCAGCGCCTTTCGCGGTTTACAATATCGGCCATGGTTCACCTATCAATCTTATGGACTTTATTAAGGGGATAGAAACAGAACTCGGCATTGAAGCTAAAAAGAATTTCAGAGAAATGCAGCCGGGGGATGTGTATCGAACTTACGCAGATACAGAAGATCTTTATGCGGTAACGGGGTATAGACCAGCGGTATCAATACAAGAAGGTATTGCAGAGTTTGTTTCCTGGTATCGAGAGTTTTATAACAAGTAAAATGAGTTATCGCTATAGGGTTTAGCTCTATAGCACGTTTGAGCAAGGTTAGTGTGCATGTTGCCGAGTATATCAGTTGTTATCCCTGCCAAAAATGAACAAGGGAATATCGGAAAGTTAGTTAAAGAAATTCATGATAGCTTGAAGGCTTATCCCGAAGTAGAAATTGTGATTACTGATGATGGTAGTACCGATAATACTGTAAAAGAAGCGCTTGAAGCCGCACAGGAATGTGGTTGTGATCTGCAAGTCGTAAGCCATGAGAAAAGTTGTGGGCAAAGCACTGCGGTTTTAACGGCCGTTAAACACGCGAAAGGCGAATGGATTATCACCTCAGATGCTGATGGTCAGAACGATCCGTCAGATATGCCAAGTATGCTTGAACTTGCTGCGAAAGTGACTAATCCGCACTTCTGTATCGCGGGTTATCGGGCGAAACGACTAGATACAGCTTGGGTCCGCTTTCAGTCCAAAGTAGCTAATAAAGTTCGTCATGCGTTATTGGGAGACGGTGTGCCTGATTCTGGTTGTGGTCTGAAAATCATCCCTAAAGCGACTTATTTACGTTTGCCATACTTTGATCATATGCACCGCTTTTTACCAGCGTTGATCAAGTCACTTGATGGCGAAATTGTGGTTCACCAAGTCGCACATAGGGACAGAGAAGCCGGGACGTCGAATTACAACGCATGGAACAGAGCGTGGGTAGGTATCGTGGATTTGCTTGGCGTGATTTGGCTACAAAGACGTACGAAAAACCCAATGGTGAAAGCGGTTAGTGTTGCAGGTACGAATCAACAACAATGAAGAAGTGGCTAAAGCTTTTTTTACTGATTGCTGTCGGGGTTTTGATTGCGAATCAGCTGGATAATCCCGTTTTGGTTCATTTAACCGATAAAAACTGGCTGGTTGGTTATATTCAACAAAACGGTATGACGGGCGAAGTGGTGATTTTCACTTTCAGTGTTATATTTTTATCTTTGAGTGGACCAAAGCAAGCTATCGCACTAGTTTTTGGCTATTTATATAATATAAACCTAGGTGTGACGTTAACATTATTAGCTTGTATTTTTGGTGCTACTTTTAATTATTATTGCGCAAGGTTTATATTCACAAATTGGCTATATCGTCATTTTCCCAAAAAAATGATTAAATTTAATTCATTTGCCAGCCGTAAACCATTTTATAAAATATTACTCTTACGTTTATTTCCGATAGGAAATAATGTGGTTACTAATGTCTTATCAGGTAGCGTACGCGTTCCTTTTTTTGCATTTATTTCTGCAAGTTTAATTGGTTATCTACCTCAAATCATAATATTTGCTCTGATGGGAGCGGGTATTCAATCGTCCAGTAATGCAATGATCTATCTCAGTGTTTTCTTTGGAGTTTTTAGCGCTGTACTTACCGGTTTTCTTTATAGAGACCATATTAAGAGCCGCGTTGAACTATTAAATATGGAAGAGGAACTATGAATCCCGTTGTCGCGAAGTCCAGGCAAATTTGGCAAAACGAAAACTATTACCAAACACTCGGCTTCTTGTTAATCCTCGCGATTATCATTATTTTTTCTGGGATCGGTTTACGTGACCCTTGGCCTGCGGATGAACCACGTTTTGTTGAAGTTGCTCGTGAAATGGTTCAATCCGGCAACTGGTTCTTTCCAACACGAGGCGGAGAGCTTTATCCTGATAAGCCGCCAGTATTTATGTGGTCGATGGCGGTATTTTACTGGTTAACAGGCAGTATAAAAGCGACATTTATGTTGCCTAACGCGATTGTTAGCTTAATCGCGTTAGTTTGCTGTTATGACATTTCTGCAAAACTGTGGAATGTGAAAACCGCTCGAAGCGTCGGCTTCTTATTGTTGCTTGCTCCGCAATTTATTATCCAGTCTAAAGCTGCTCAAATAGATGCCATGGTCGCTGCTTGGATCACCATTGCTATGTATGGGTTACTGCGGCATTTCTTTATTAAAGCCAGTTGGGCCTGGTACTGTGTCGCTTGGGTTTTCATGGGGCTAGGCATTATTACCAAAGGAGTCGGATTCCTTCCTGCTTTATTCTTGCTGCCAGTCTTAGCCCTTCACTTTACTGGAAAACACCGATTCGATGATGCGATATCCTGGAAACTCTTGCTTGGTCCGGTATTCATGCTTGCGACTATCGCGTGTTGGTTTTTACCGATGATGATGCTTGTGGAGACGAGCAATAATCCTGACTTTGTTGCTTATAAGAACAATATCTTGTTTAAGCAAACGGGTGAGCGATATGCGAACTCTTGGGGACATATAAAGCCATGGCATTATTTCGTTGTGAGCGTCATCCCTGTTATGTGGTTTCCACTGTACTTTGTGTTCTTCAATAAGAACTTCTGGAAACAGTTACGTCTGTCTCCGGTTCTGATTAGCCTGCTGTCTTGGATTGTACTAGTTGTGATCTTTTTTAGTTTCAGCCCGGGTAAGCGTGGAGTATACATTTTGCCAGCGCTGCCAATGATGGCGATATTAGCTGGTTACGCTTTCAGCCATCAGTCCTGGCCTGCATGGACAAACAAATTACTTAAAGCCTTAACACTTGTAATGGGCTTGGCTCTTTTTGTTGGTGCTGTGATGGTAGCGCTGGAGGTGAAAGCGATCACCAAACATTTAGATGACTATAAATCAGCGTTACCTTTCGCGGCATTCTTTTTAGTCGCGGCGATAATTTGGGGATTGGCCTTCTTCAAATCTCGCACTGTCCCAGCCATAGGCGCATTTTGGGTTGCGTTGTCGCTTACATGGGTTTGGTATAGCTTTGCTGGTTACATGCTACTTAATCCAATCCGTACACCAGCGCAAGAAATCATGCTGGAAGCTCAAAAAGCGATTGGTGAAGACGGCGAATTAGGTCTCACACAATTTAAAGAGCAGTTCTTGCTGTTTTCACCGGTTTCATTAACGCACTTCAGTTATTTATCTAATCATATCGAACAAGAGCGTAATGCATGGCTATGGATGAAGGAGAAACCAAAACGCTTCATCTTGACTCACGACGGACAAGATATGCATTGTTTTGATATTCATAAAGGAAAGTCACTCGGAACCGCGCATCGTAAAGATTGGATGTTATTGGATCAAACGAGTGTGCTTGATACCTGTGAACCGCCGAAAAGCATCAAACGTTATGAGTTACATCTAGTTGAACCATACTTATGATGTTTGTGTGTTCTACTTAAAAACAGCAGGGGGAGCGTGATGCTCCCCTTTTTATTTGAATCTGTCCAATTTTGTATCTGACCAAGTTTTTTAAAGCTGTTGGGCAATGTTATCCGTGAGTTTACTCAGTCCAGCTGATAATGCATTGACCAGCGCGTCGTAACCCTCATCCTGCAAAGGCACGATGGTTTTGATTTGAGAACGGCGTTTGACTTTGCCTTCTGCATCAATCAGCATCCATTCTCCTTCAAGTTCAGCGTTACCCTGATAATTTCCATTGAACTTATTCAAGCTTAGTTGCAGCTTATTCTCGCTACTCTGGTCTAGCAGGCTATGAACTTTAACTGGCCAATAGTGGTTTTGCTTTTGGCGAAGATCCGCAATAACACGTTGCGTAATTTGCTCTGAAATACTCTGTGCCCACTGATTGTGTTTCGCTTGAATGATCTGAGACTCAGAAGTGCGGTAGACAATGCCACTATTATTTAAGTAGCTGGCCAGTTCCACAGGGCGAACAACTAACAGCGGGCGTTCAGTCATTACAGCGCTACTCGGTAATTGCGACTCTGATTGAGGTAAAAGATACATCGAACCTGTCGATTCCGGTGCGCTGCTACAACCGGCTATTAGTGCAGAAACTAACAGAAATACACGTTTCATTATTTTTGCCCTCTTACAGGTACAGGATCACTGACTTCATCTTCTCCAAATACTAATGAATTTGGTTTTTCGTTCAGTTGTTTAAGGACAGGTTTAAACTCTGTCATCACTTTTTCCAGCTCTTTGAGTGTGGATTCCATTTCGGTGTACATGGTTGAGTTAGGGCCGTAGCCATCAAGTGTTTTTTGCAGCTGTTGCAGACTCTGGCGAATATCCGCCGGGATCTGCTGGGTATCGTTCTGACTTAACAGTTTATCGATACTGCTTGCCACACGTTCCGCCGAAGCTAATGTACGTTCGGATGTTTTCAGAGTTTCGTTTAAAGAGGTTAGCGTATCTTCCATTGGTAACTTATTGAGCTTGTCCAGGAAGTCATTGACTTGTTTCTGAACCTGAGCAAATCCGCCACGCATGGTAGGGAATACCTCTAAGCCTAAAAACTCGTCTGGGACGTATTGCTCGGCATCCGGATAGAAATCAGTGTCGATGTACAGGGCGCCAGTAATTAAGCTGCCAGTTTTTAGCGTACCACGCAAACCTTTGGCAAATTCCGCTTTCAATTTATCTTTATAATTAGACATCGAATCCGGGTGGAATTCTTCGAATAAGCGGCCTAACTCGATACGTACCAAGACCGGGATTCTCTTTACAGAAAAGCTTTCTTCTTGTGTTGGGAATCGTAGCGGTACTCTCATTACCGTACCAATGCGCAGGCCGCGGTACTCAACAGGTGCTTTTGCTTTGAGACCACGAACCGATTCATCAAACAACATGACAAACTCGATGTAATCATCATACATACCTTCGCGAAGCTGTTTAACATCGTCATACAAGCGGAAATTTGCCATGTCTTCCGTTAGTGGATCACCTGAATCCATACCTGGAATAGAATCAAAAGTCACGCCGCCGGTAAGCAAGCTTTCAATAGAGCCGAATTTTAATTCAAAGCCTTCGGTATTCAGTTGTAAATCTACGCCGGAATTGAGCCAAAACTTGGTGCGGGTGCGGACTAAATTGTCGTAAGGCTTAAAGATAAAGAGCTGATAAAGCGCTCGACGAGTATCGACATCAAAACTGGTTTTTTCTACGCGACCAACGGTAAAGCCTTTAAAGATTACCGGGTCGCCGACGCCAAGTTTTCCTGCTTCACGGTGAGTTAATACGAGTCTGCGACCTTCGGCATCAGGTGCTGCGACTGGAGGTACATCCAGCACAGTAAACTTTTCTTTCTCTTCATCTGATTTACCGGGTTGAAGCTGAATGTAAGCACCTGACAGTAAGGTCTCTAAGCCCGATACTCCATCCCGGCCAATACGAGGTTTGACGACCCAAAACATCGTGTCGTCTCTGAGCATACGAGCCGCATCTTTGTTCATTTGCGCTTTGGCAATGATGTGGTCGTAATCTTCGCTAAGCGTCACTTCGGTGATGACGCCGACTTTAACGTTGAGTGCTCTTATCTCGGTCTTACCCGCTTCAATACCATCTGCTGTGGGTAGCTGTAATGTGATTTGTGGGCCTGTACTGTTGATGTATTGGAACAGCATCCACGCCCCCATGACTAGCGCAAGGATCGGTACAATCCATATCGCAGAAACCTGCTTTTGCGGTTTTATTTGAGCGGTTGTGTTGTTCTCATCACTCATATTTAGATTTCTCTTTTAAGTTCTCAGACATTGGCTCTTGCGCTTCACTCTGTGGTAATTGCCACAATAAGCGAGAATCAAAAATCATCGCAGAGAGCATGGTGAAAATAACCACCGCAGCAAATGATAATGCAGCAGGGCCAGGATAAATCGCCATAAGATTGTGCAATTGAACCAGCGCAACCAAAATAGCGACAACAAAAATATCAATCATTGACCAACGGCCAATAAATTCAGTTAAACGATATATCTTCAAGCGTGAAATACTTTCTTCTGTTGGAAGGTATTGCGCTTTTTGAGCTTGATAATACAACCACGCCAGTGTCAACATTTTCGCCATCGGAATAAAAACACTGGCGAAGAAAATCACCATGGCAATCGGGTAGGAGCCTAAGTGCCAAAGTAATATCACCCCCTCCATGATGGTCGAGCCTTCTGAGTGACCAAGGCTAACGGTGTACATCATCGGGTAGAGGTTGGCCGGAATATAAAAAACGATGGAAGCAAACAATAAAGCCCACGCTTTTTGTAAATTGTCTGCCGGATTGTACTTGTGAAGCGGACTTTTACAGCGAATGCAGGACTTTTCTTCAATATGATTGATCTGGTGGCACGTATGACAGCCAATGTGGTTATGGTTGTGATGAGTATCGCCTTCTGTGACATCTGGTAGTTCAATCGCGGGAATAAAGTGTCCCCATAACCAGCTTTTATCGACCATTGAAATACACTTTACGACTAAAACGGTATATACGCAGAATGCCCAGAAAGAGGTTCCCATGCCTATATCGGCGAGAGAAGCGATTTTGATTAAGCTGACTAACACGCCAATCAAAAATACATCGACCATCAACCAGGGTTCGACCTTAAACAAAATCCGGCACAAGACTTTGGCCATCCGCTGTTGCTTTTTAGAAGGGGTATGTTTGCGCGTTTTTAATGCTTCAAAATGAAGAAAAAGAATCAAACCCACATAGATAGTAGGCAGGACAACAACGGTCGCAAGTAGCAATATCCCTAGAAGGACGTTTTGGAATTCTGCCAGCATTTTTGCAGCGTGCAGCAAGGTGATCTCTTGAGATAGTCCCTGGACACTAAAGGACATAAACGGAAATGAGATGCTAAGTACCAGCATGATCAAACATGCCGATGAAATCGCAATCACACTTTGATATGGCTTCGCGTTAACTTTAGTGAGTGAGTGTGAGCAGCGAGGGCACTGTGCTTTTTGTCCTTGTTCAATGTCTGGAATACGGACAACAAGACCACATTCTTCACATGAAATTAACTGACGTGAATTAGGTTGAATACTCATGGAATAGGATTGTAAATCATTTATCCGAACAAGACTCTGTTTTACAGTAGATACTTATATAAGGCAAAGCTTTTAACAAAAATTATACTTGCATTTTAGTAACCAATTGGTGTAGGTGATTTTCATACTTGTTATTATTTTGCGCACAAATAAGTTGAGTGCAAATTAAGTAAGATGAGCCTACTGAAAATGAGGTTTAGGGTTCGGGATTCAGTTTATTTGATGCTGGCTACCGACGAGCGTCTTACTAAAATAGGCATAAAGAGCTTGTGCTCGGTTCGTTCAGCTTCTTCTGAGTTGACCAATTGTAGAGAGAGCTTCACTGCCTCGTTGGCCATGACCTGAATCGGGTAGCGAATTGTAGTGAGGCGAGGGTAGATATAACGGGCTATATGACCGTCATCGAAACCAATCACAGACATATCTTCAGGAATTCGAATGCCGTTTTCTTGTAGCAGGGTCATACAGCCTGCAGCCATGTAGTCGTTGTAGGTGGCGACAGCTGTGATTGGAACGTTCTTCGCCAGTAGATTCACCATAGCTTGTTCACCACCGGTTTCATCGGGTTCACCGTATTCAATATACTCTTCACGAATTTCGATACCGTTGTCACGTAGAGCGTCCAGATAACCTTCTCGTCTGTCGCGAGCATCTTCGATATCGTGACTGGAGCAAATGTAGCCGATGTGCCTGTGGCCATTACGAATTAAATGCTCGGTAGCGATGTAAGAGCCTTTTCGGTTATCTAATGCGATACAGCGAGAGGCAATCTCGGGAACAATACGGTTGATTAACACCATACCCGGAATTTCCTTTGCTAGCTTGCACAGCTCTGAGTCACTCATCCCTTTACTGTGAACGACTAAAGACTCACATTGGCTGTTAATCAGCAAGTTTATCGCGTTACGTTCTTTGATCGCATCGTGATATCCACTGCCGATGAGAAGTTGTTTTTCTTGCTCACTAGCGATGGTATCGATGGCTTTAACCATGGTGCCAAAGAAAGGGGCGGAAACGTCGTTGACTAATACACCAATCGCATTCGAAGATTTGCTGACCAAAGCTCGAGCATTGGCATTAGGGCGATAGCCCAGTTTTTCCATTGCTTCTTTTACTGCAACAATGGCAGCTTCACTGGTGTGAGGGGCGTTATTGATCACGCGTGATGCGGTAGCAATCGATACTCCTGCTTCTTTTGCGACGTCTTTGATGGTAGCCATAGGAAACTCAGAATCTTTAATTTCAGCTATTTAACTATGAAGACAGTAGGAACTCAATTAGTGAGATAAGAATAGTGATGGTGTTTCAAGGTTTTGTATTAATTACGGGTAGATTTGAATGAAAAATCCCCAAACCGGAATTTGGGGATTGAAACGATGGAGAGTCTAGCTCACCTTATTGAGCGGGCTGAAACGACACTCGGTATGCATAGTGATTGTCGGTAAGCTGGAACTCCTTATGTACGCTCGGACTCCAAGAGTCATCACCACCTACACCCATATGTTTATGATCCAGACGCAGATAAACCTTTTCTTCTTTGACTATCTCATTGGTGTGCTTCGCTGCTGTCAAAGCGTGCTGCGCATATTGGCTAACACTGAACTGGAAATCACCAGAAATGATCAGGTCGTTAATTTCTAAATTCCGAGTACCACAGCGCAATCCACTGTCCGTAGGGAAGATATAAGGCGTGTGCATTTGTTCCAATGTTTGAGTGTGCAGACCAAAGCGCGCAGCAGCTAAACGATCCGGATAGTTCTCAAACGGACCTAAACCTTGCCACGTTACCGTCGTATTTTGCTCTTGTAGTGGCAATTGCATTTCCAAACCAATACGTGGCATAGGAGGTAAGTTATCCGCCAATTTCACATCAACGTTCAGTTGCATTCTGCCATCATTGTTTAGGATATAAATCCAAGTCGTGATAGCCTGCACGTCTCCGTTGAAGTGGTATGCATAGATAGATGTCACTTGTACTGCCTGCTCAAGCGTCTCGCTTTGGCAAGTCACACATTCACGTTCCCACTGACCAATACCAGCCATGTCCCATCGGCATATCCAAGCGTTAGGATCGACGTTGTCAACTTCGCTTACACCAATGTCGTTATCCAGCGGAGCACGGAAGAAGTTGTCTTGCGGCGCTGCCAGCATTTGAGTTTTACCTTCTACTTGCCAATCAACCAGCAAGCCTGTGTGGCGATCCCAGCGCCATTGGTATTTTTCGTCTAAGCTAGCCACCAAAATGGCGTTATCTTCTTGAATCAAAGAAGGAATTGGTTTTGATTCCAGTTTCGGTATCACCAGGCCAGAGTTGTTACGCAGAGAACATTGTTCTGTCGCGCAAACATGACCCGCAGGAGCCCATGGCGTCTCTTTTATTAAGGTAATGTCCGTGTTTAAGTGATACACAGCGTCTGCTTTTGGTTCGAAACTTAGTTCGATTTCCAACAGGGCTTGGCTATTGGCTTCGATATCAAGCAGTGTTGAGCCAGACTTAACCACTTTGCCGTCTTCCAATAGTGACCAGTTTAGCTGTTCATTATCAGTGGAGCGGAAAAGGTTTTCATTGTTGACTAGCAGTTTACAACGCTCTTTTGTTTGCTCTTGGAGTGATACGGTGATCATGCGCTGGCAATATTTTGCTTCTTCTAATGTTGGATGTACGGTGCGATCAGGGAATATCAGCCCGTTGATACAAAACTGGCGGTCATTAATTTCATCGCCGAAGTCACCACCGTATGCCCAGAAGTGCTTGCCATTTTCATCCCACTGACTCAAGCCTTGGTCTACCCAATCCCAGATGAAGCCGCCTTGTAGGCGAGGAAACTCGCGGAAAGCATCCCAGTATTCGTTAAAGCTACCCAAGCTGTTGCCCATCGCATGAGCGTATTCACACAAGATAAGAGGACGTGTTTCATTTGGTAATGAAATCCATTTTTTGATTGGCCACTTAGGTACCGCTTCGTCTTCGATTACCGTATTCACACGTGCATACATTGGCGCAATGATGTCGGTAGCCGTAGTATTTGAGCCGCCACCTTCGTACTGGATAGGACGTGATGGATCGTAGTTCTTAGACCAAGCGTACATGGCGTTATGGTTGCTGCCATGACCAGACTCATTACCCAAAGACCAGATAATGATAGACGCGTGGTTCTTATCGCGCATGACCATTTGCGTGTAGCGGCTCATGTAGGCGTTTGCCCACTGTGGATCGCTCGACAGACGGTTCATCGGCTGCATACCATGAGTCTCAATGTTTGCTTCATCACATACATATAAGCCGTATTGGTCACACAACTCGTACCAACGTGGGTGATTCGGGTAGTGGGAGGTACGTACCGCATTAAAGTTATGCTGTTTCATTAAACAGATGTCACGAACCATGTCTTCTTCGGTCATTACATGTCCGAGCTCAGGGTGATGTTCATGGCGGTTCACGCCGCGAATCAACAGTGGTTTACCATTTAACTTCAATTGCCCATCGGTGATCTCTACTTTACGGAAACCAACTTGATAGGCTTCGCTTTCCAGATGTGTGCCGTTTTCGTCCAGTAGAGAGACAACAAGGCGATATAGGTTTGGTGTTTCTGCCGTCCACTTTTGCGGATCATCCACGTGCAGGTTTTGAAACACAACGTCATTCCATGAACCGCGCTCGTCAATCCGGCGATTATTCGGTGTGTCGAGACGAGGCTTCGTTACGGCGTGCTCGCCATCAAATAATTGAACCTGAACTTGGTATGTGTCTGGCGCTGAAATATGGGTCACGACAGACAAAGAACCATCGCGATAGCAGGCGTCCAGATCCGGAGTGATGAAAACATCTTCAATACAGTGTTGTGGTTTAGATAACAAAGTCACATCGCGGAAAATGCCGTTTAACCACCACATGTCCTGATCTTCTAAGTAGCTACCATCACTCCAGCGGATCACCATGACTGCGAGACTATTCTCTCCTGCGACCAAATGAAGTGTGAGGTCGAATTCAGCTGGAAGGCGGCTATCTTGGCTGTAGCCAACCCACTTACCGTTACACCATAAATGGAAAGCTGAGTTAACGCCGTCAAAAATGATGCGTTGTGTATTTGTAAGTTCTTCTGCAGTAAGAGAAATCGTTGTGCGGTAACATCCGGTTGGGTTGTCTGCTGGTACAAACGGAGGATTCACCTCAAATGGATATTTGACGTTAGCGTAAATAGGCTTGTCGTAACCTTGCATCTGCCAGTTTGAAGGAACAGTAATGTCATCCCAATGGGTATCATTGAAGTGTGTTTCGATGAACTCGCCGTCGACCTGCTCTGGCGCTTCGAACAGCTTAAACTTCCACTGACCATTGAGAGATTGTCGCTGAGCATGAATATCGTCACGGGCATGGTCAATATTGCGATAGCTAGAAAGCGGGCTATGTGCTTTCAGGCAGTGAATGTTCACTGATTGTGGGTTTTCCCAATCGCGTCGTTGAATAATATCTGAAAATGCCATCATGTTTCCTACTTAATTTTTTATTTCTAATCTTGCTTCACTACGTCCATCGTCCATCACGCGCGTAATGAATAAATCTCTGTATTTGTCTCGCTATTTAGCTAACTGCTGCACGAGATAGTCTTTTGCTTGGGTAATGCCTTGCTCTTCGGCTTTATTTGCGATTTCTGCTGCTTGTTTTACGTTGTTCACTTCCAGAGCCGAATCAATTTGTTCCCGATAGTAGGACCATACCTGTGGTGACTCTGTTGATGTCGCTTGTGGTACTGACATTTGTGGTTGGGTATCAGGATTCTTCTTGCCGAGTTCTGCCAAGAGTGTCAGTACCGCATTGTTGTCTGACGCACTGGTGGTTACGTCAATCACGCCAAACGGTTGGTATTCCGCCGTAAGAGGTAATTGCTTGTTGCCTATGATATTTTGTGAATCTGCGTAGACTTGTTCGGGGTGAATTCGGGTTAACTCTTTACCAAGCAGGGCACTATCTGACGCGATAACAATGTATTTCGCACCATTAAGTTGTGGATTGATAGTGACGACTCTCTCAATACGTTCTAATCCACGCATTCCTGTCGTTTGATAGTCGAAAGTTTCTGCTGAGTAGCTGGAAATTAGCTGCCAATTGCCATCATAAATACGAATGTTCGCAGCAAATAGCGCGTTATTATCGATATAAGAACGAACTAATAGCGAGAAAGGCATATCTGCTGTAATTCGGTAGCTTGTTACAGGAAGTGCTTGTGAAGAAGCGGTTTCTGAACCCGATAAAACCGCGTTACTCAGTGTTGGCAAATTGGCGTCCATAACCACTTGCTGGTGGAAAGGCGTCGATAATGTCGTCAGAGGTAACGCGTCTAATGTTGAGCAGCACGCCTGCGTGTTCAAATCAGTATTAAAAGCTTGTTCTGGTAAGCTACTGCATGCGCCAAGAGACAGTGCCATGAGTAGAGTTGCCAACGGTTTTAGTTTCATCGGTTTTGTCCTTTTACGGGGTGAGCAAATCTCTCACCCCATTGCGTTCAAAATAGTAGCTTTGGTGCATTACCACCATGTTTCGACGTTAAAGCCGAATGTCACTTCATCTACGTCGCTCTTGCTGATGCTTTGTGAGTCGCCATAAACGTCACCGCCGCGGTTCCATTCATCGGCTTTTTCTGAGTATGTTGCGAATAAACGTAGAGATGGACGAGCCCAAACCCCTTTGCCAGCCTGGAACATCTGCGCCAGCGTGACTTTGTACATATCGTTTGTGCCGGCACCGTTTTGTGCTTCTACTGACTCGTAACCCACTTCCAGTGCTGTCGCCATATATTCTGTCCAGCTGTATTGAGGTCGGGCACCTACGCTGAACCACTTTTCGCCTTCGTTGTTATCCAGGTTATTGTCTTGGTAGGCGATGGAGTACATCACTTGGAAATCTTCGTTAACGTTCAGATCGCCGGAATTAAAAATTCGCCAGCTGTAACCATCGTGTTCTACTCCGGTGCTGTATTTACGATTAGAACCGCCTTCTGCACTCATTAAACCACCCGCTAGCGCATCAGTGCCGTATTGGAATGCAAACGTGTTTGAACCATAGTTCCAGGCTTGACGATATAGTGCAGAAAACATGGCGCCAGAAGTGGTGATGTCACTCTCGTCGTAGCTTGAATTTTGGGTGAAAACATAGTTCAGACCGACAGTAAGATCTGCGCTGTCGCTTAGTTCGATACCGCTCAAGCGTGCATCCAGATTGTGTAAGCTACGTCCATCTGCACTCGAATTTGGTGCCATCCAGGCAAAATGGCCTTTGGCAAAACCGAGATCCCAGTTTTCAATACCGATACCAGTGCTTGAGGTATCCCAGTATTTAATGTCGATCATGTGCACTTCATGACGGCGGTAGAAACGTTCACCCGCCCAGATTGAAGCGTCAGCTTGGCCGTCAAACAGTCCGTAACCGGCTGACCACATTTGGATCACACTCACGTCACCCCAGCTTTCGCCACTGCCCAGGTAAAGGGTGGTATCAAAGTACGCATCGCCTTGCTGCCATACGTCAGCTTTTACACCCGCTTCCCACCAGTTCAGCTCATTACCCAAACGGTAGTTACCATAACCTTGGCCAGCACGAATCACGTCGTTACGTTCGCCTTTACCATCGTTGTGTTCGTCGTTATCGGTGTAGATATTGCCCCATTTGGCGTAGCCAAAGTAAGTCACGTTTTCCACTGCAGCCATACTAGCAAGCGGTGCTAAGGCAAGGGTTAACCCAAGCGCTCTCACAAGCGTCTTTTGTTTCATGAAGTGTCTCCATTCTATTTTTATTTATGGATTTATTTTTATTTGAGTCCTAACTCGCCGTGCAGTGTAAATAAACTCTGGAAACGTTTTCATGATGAGGTTGGCATTTTTGCTCTGAACTGGGGTTGTTTGTTATTTTGTGTGATTTAGATCGCATTATTAGCTTCGTTTAATGGGGTTATGCCGTATTTTTCGTGAAAGCGTTTACGGGGTGAGGGCGTATGTTACTTGGGTTGTCAGGAAGGAAAATTATCAGGGAGGGTTTTGGTGAGTGCAATAGGATGAAAGAGAGCCCAACTGAACTCAATTGGGCATGTGAGACAAGGAAGTATAAACAACAAGCGTTCGCGGGCACAATGCACGCAGTTACATGCTGAATCGTCAAGCTGGGATATAAAGTTAGGACCCAAGAGAGACACTTCATTATGAATCTCGAAGCATTAAGAATACGAGTGTCGCTTGATCACTGCAAGAGTTTGAAGGTTTAACTGCGTGGTCTTTAGGCTTATTTGCATATTTGTTTGTAAGTTTTATGGTTTTTTTCTTTAATTACAATTAGTTATTGTATTTTCCTGTCCGATTTTACAACAATAAAATCTTATATTCTCTTTCTGATTTGAGTTAAATATAAGAGGGTATTAGGCCAAATGACGCTCGCATCAGTATGAAAAATTTATCTGTAAACGTTTCCATGATTTGGGGCTGGCTCACAGATTATTTTGTTCGTTTCATTATGATGCGACGTAAATTTCAGTTTCAAGGTAAGACAAGATGACGGACAAAACGCTGATTGAGCTAGCAGGTAAAGAGACTCAACTGATCGTAGAGTTGGGTGAGTATGCGGAGATCCTGCATTGGGGACAGAAAGTAAATGGTGACCTAGAAGGTTATCGTGTCACTTTACAACGTCCGGTGCCTTATGGGCGTTTAGACAAAGACGTATCCATGACTCTGAATCCTGAGCTTGGTCGCGGAGTGTTCAGTAGCCCTGGGATGGAAGGCCATCGCGATGGGCAGGATTGGGCACCCGTATTTGTTATTACTCGAATCGAACAGAGTACAAACTGCATTGCTATCGAGAGTGAAGACACTGTTGCTGGGCTGCGCTTAAATACCATTTTGGAGATGGATGAGCATGATGTGGTCAGGACCCGTCACACGATAACCAACATTAAAGTGGGGACGTATCATGTAAACCGTCTTGCGAATACACTTCCGTTGCCAGCAAGAGCAAATGAGTTGATGACGTATTACGGGCGTTGGGTGCACGAGTTCCAGACTGTCCGTCAACCTTTAACTCAGGGTGGTTACCAACAAGAAAATCGCCGCGGTCGTACCTCTCATGAGCACTACCCTGCACTTGTTGCTGGTACGGCTCACTTTGATGAAATGAATGGTGACGTATGGGGATTCCACTTTGCCTGGAGCGGAAACCACAGATTGAGAGTGGATGTGAAAGCGGATGGACGCCGCTATATGCAGGCAGAAGTGATTTATCTGCCGGGTGAAGTCGCACTAGAAGAAGGTGAAAGCCTGACTACGCCTTGGCTGTACGCAAGCCACAGCAGTGCAGGTTTGAATGGCATGAGCCATCACTTCCATTCTCACGTTCGCGCTGCGATTTTACCACGCGACTTTAGCAGCAAGCCACGTCCGATTCACTTGAATACATGGGAAGGCATTTACTTCGACCATGATCCGCAATACATCATGTCAATGGCCACCCAATCGGCAGAAATGGGGGTAGAGCGATTCATTATTGATGACGGTTGGTTCAAAGGCCGCAATGGCGACAAAGCAGGGTTAGGGGATTGGTTCTTATGTGAATCCAAATATCCACATGGTTTGAAACCAATCGTTGACCACGTAAATGTACTGGGGATGGAATTTGGTTTGTGGTTCGAGCCAGAAATGATCAACAAAGATTCTGACTTGTACCGCACGCATCCAGACTGGTTACTTGCAGTAGATGGATACGATCAGCCGACAGGTCGCAATCAGTATGTGATTAACCTGCAAAATGATGACGCCTTTAACTTCTTGTTCGAAAGATTGGATCACTTCCTGTCGACTTACAACATTGCTTACATTAAGTGGGATATGAACCGTGAAGTTGTGCAGCCAGGTCACCTTGGTCGAGCGGCAGCGCACAATCAAACTCGACGCTACTATGAGTTAGTGGATAAAGTACGTGAAAAACATCCACAAGTTGAGATCGAATCTTGTGCGGCTGGTGGCGGCCGTATTGATTATGAAGTACTAAAGCGTACCCATCGTTTCTGGGCTTCAGACAACAATGACGCGCTTGAACGTCAAACTATTCAACGCGGTATGAGCTACTTCTTCCCACCTGAAGTGATGGGAAGCCATATCGGAGCCAGCCACTGTCACAGTACGCGTCGTCGTCACAGTATTGAGTTCCGTGGGTTAACCGCTCTGTTTGGTCACATGGGCATCGAGCTCGATCCAGTGAAAGAAGAACAACAAGAAAAGCAGGGGTTTGAGCGTTACATCAGGCTACACAAAGTATTGCGTCCGTTGCTACACAGTGGCAGAACATGGCGAGTACCAACGGATGATAAAGCTCATCAAATTCATGCGGTTGTTTCCGAGGATCAATCCGAGGCCGTGGTAATGATCGCTCAGCTTGCTATGCCGACTAATTCACTCAGTGGCCATTTACGAGTTCCTGGGTTGGATCCTGAGGGGATATATCGCGTCTCTGTGTTAGATAAGCCTTCGAATTACGATGATATCGTTAATTATCAGCCTCCATGGACAGAGTCTGATTGCGAACTCTCCGGTGATTGGTGTGCCGAAGTGGGATTAACCATGCCTATTTTAGATGCTGAAACGGCGATGTTGGTGAAATTTGAACGGGTCTGCGAATAGCACCATAAAACTAGATCTTAATTAATTCCAGCTTTGTTTATCCAAGCCGTACAGACGTAATGTTTGTGCGGTTTTTTGCGTGCTTTTTAAAACGTATTCAATAAGTTGTTCTAATTGAATTATTTTTAAGTTGTTGAAAATTAATGAATATTTATATGTTCTGGACGTACAAATAGACGAAAATATTGTCCGATGTCTCATTTTGAAAAAACTGACTGTAAACGTTTCCATAAAGTGGTAATGGATCACAGTAAGGCGACAGGCGTGTGAGTAACATGACCATCGAAATATAAATAAAAGACGTCGACGTTATGAATTCTAGTTAGGGGAATGCATAGCTGTACGGCACTAAGGAACGATTATGTCTGATAAAATCACTCTACAAACCAAGGCCTCATACGGTCTTGGTGCACTTGGTAAAGACTTTGCCTGTGCGCCTATCTATATCTTCTTAATGTTTTACTTTACTGATGTCGCAGGTTTGTCTGCTGCATTTGTTGGTACCATCTTCCTGGCGGCTCGTATCATTGATGCCGTCACTGACCCGATGATGGGGGTGATCGTTGATAACACTCGTTCTCGATTCGGAAAATTCCGTCCATGGATTGTGATCGGCACGTTATTAAACGCGGTTGTGTTGGTTGGTCTTTTCAGTACTCACATGTTTGAAGGTACGGCACTGTATATCTATGCCGCGGCGGCTTACATCTTGTGGGGGCTAACCTACACCATCATGGACATTCCGTACTGGTCAATGATTCCAGCGCTATCTAGTTCTCGCGAGGAGCGTGAGAAGTTAGTCGTTTGGCCTCGTCTGTTCGCTAGCCTTGCATGGTTCATCACAGGTACTTATGGCTTGCACATTGTGGGTGAGTTAGGTAACGGTAACCAAGGCGATGGCTTCTTTAATGTGGCAATGCTGATTGCGGTACTGTTTGTTATGAGTGCATTCTTGATTGCGCGTAACGTAAAAGAGAAAGCAGCACCGACAAACGCAAATACTGTAGAAAAATTTAACTTCAAAGATGTGCTGGCAATTATTGGTAAAAACGACCAGTTAAAAGCACTTATCGGTACGGTTCTGTCGTTCCAAATCGCAAACCTGTTGGTTGGTGGCTTTGCCATTTACTACTTCTCTTACGCGTTGGGTGATGCTGAATTATTCCCTGTATACATGATGGTAGCAGGTGTGGCTGAAGTTGCTGGTGTATTCTTATTTCCTCGTATCGCAGCGGCTCTTCCTCGTAAAAACTTATGGCTAATCGCATGTGGTTTCCCTGTACTTTCTTGTGTATTACTGCTCGTTATGGGTTTTGTTGCTCCAGCGAATGCGCTCATGATTGGTATGGCTGGTGCTGCGATTAAGTTTGGTGTGGGCATTGCAAACGCCCTGCAAACAGTCATGCTGGCTGACGTTGTTGACTATGGTGAGCACAAAACAGGTCGTCGTAGTGAAAGTGTTATTTTCTCAGTACAAACCATGCTTGTGAAATTCGCTGGTGCAGCTGGTGGCTTCATTGTTGGTGTCGGTCTGTCGATCGTTGGTTACGTACCAAACGTTGAACAGTCAGAAAGTACTATTATGGGGCTTGAGTTTATGATGATTGGTTTGCCTGCCATCATGATGATCATCAGCGGTATTATTTATCGTCGTTACTACCGCTTACACGAAGGCTTTAATAAAGACGAAGTAGAGCAAGATACGTTGACAGAAAGTGCTCCGGCTAAAGCTTAATGGGCCAAGATAAGCTATAAAACTCCGCGGTAACGCGGGATATTTAAACTGAAAGGGGAGCCTCCAGAATTGGACGCTCCCCTTTGTTCTATTCAGTACTCTTTATTATTCAACAGTACTGCTTTCAAACGCGTTTGCGCCCAATTGCTCACCGTTCAGTGTTTTCCCATAGTAGCCTTGATGCTGGTGGTACTTTTCAGCATTCGAGGCAACACTGCCTTTAAAACGAGGATCTTGAGGACGTTCCTGGCTATTAACATATGCAGCCACATCCCATGCTTCCTGCTCACTCAACTGTACGCTTTTCCCGAGTGGCATGTTCTCGTAAATAAAGTAAGCTGCAGTGTTAACCCGGTGCATGCCTGCGCCCCAGTTATAAGCATTTGCTCCCCAAAGCGGTGGGATGTATGAATGGCCATCTGAGCCTTTGATGCCTGAACCATCAGCACTGTGACATGTTTCGCAGTTCTTTTCGTAGACCAGTGCGCCTCGCTCTGGGGATGGAGCTTGCTCTGGGTCCGCGATTTTAGGGTAGCCGCGTCCGGCAAGGTTACCACGCTCTTCAACTGGAAACGCTTGAGCAATGACCTCTGGCAACGGGAAATCTGGCGCTTTGCCGCCCGTTTGCAGGGTTTTGGCGTCCAGCTCAGGAATTGGCTCATCTGTCATACCATGATGGTCAAGTAAGCCACTCATAGCCAACCAGTAAGCGTAAGAACTCAGCGCGATGATTTCTGGTGAATCATAGGCAGGTGCTTTGCCGTTCATGGAATATTCGAAGCAGCCTTGGATGCGGTCGGCATAGGTGTTTATGCGATCGTTTTTCTTACGATAAGCAGGGTAGGCCATGTATGCCGCCCATAAAGGTGCTGCGTTGGCTTTACGTCCTGCTTCCATATGGCAGTTCACACAGTTTTGGTCATTACCTACATACTTTCCACGCATCTGTTGCGAGTTCACAAACAGTGAATAGCCGTGTTTTACCTGCTCACCAAATTCCGTATTGGCAATGGTGCTGAGATCGCGTGGCTGCAAATATTCACTTTGAGTTTCTTTCTTAACCGCAGGCAGTTCTTTTTGAGGGTCTGGTAATTGGTCGTTGGCTATCGCAGCAGCAGAGACGACAGGTAACACAAATAAAGAGTAGAAAAGTTTCATGTCTGCTCCTAATAACGCAGTGAGGCAAAATAGTAGGAAAGGTTTTCGATCTCTTTATCGGTGAGACTTTTCGCAATGGTGCTCATCATGTTGAGTGGGTCTCCACTGCGAGTGCCGTTTTTCCACGCCATCAATTGCGTTTTTAAATAGTCGGCATGTTGACTGGCCAGGCGAGGGAATTTGTCGACACCCATACCGCTTGCGCCATGACAAGTCGAACAGGCAGGAATGTTGCGGTCCCAGTCACCCTGAAAGATTAACTTACGATAAGGGCTGCGAATGTCAGCTTGGTCGCCTCGTTTCTCTGGATTTGAGAACTCATAGCTTGGTAAGTTTGAGTAGTATTCGAGCACCTCTTTACGAACGCTCGGATCGCTCACTTCTTGAGCCATACCTTGCATCACCGCATTTTGTCGTTCGCCACTAAGGAACAGCTCGATTTGGGTGTTGAGGTAATTCGCGTTTAAACCGGCGATCATCGGAGCGATATTTATCTGACCCATACCATCTTGACCATGACAACCGGTACATACTCCGGCTTTTTCAGGAATAGACGAGGCGCTAGCGCCCATTGTCGTGGCCAGCAAACAGGCTGTGACCACGGAAAGAATTTTTAACATGCTGACTCACTTTATCGTTTTAGTAATACGTCCAAGTAACCTTAAGGTGCTTAGGTGTATTGTCTGCTTTGTCAATAAGAGGTGGTATTGTGGATTTCCACATTTTTGATTGTAAGAGAGTGAGCTAAGTCTAGAGTTGGCTAAACCGAGTTCGACACGGTATTAAAATATGTAAGGACTGCCATAATGACAGTCCTCGTTAGTTATGCTTTGAAAATCTTAGCCGGCAGAGATTGACGGGCTGCGGCACCGACGACCCAATCCAGCAAAACGCCTTTCCCCTCTCTAGTGGGGTCAATCAAACCAATGTCGTTAATGTTTACGCCATCTTGGCTGCGTGTTTGTACTGGTTGCTGTATATCGCCAATCCAATGCGAGCGCTGTCCTAGTTCTGTATGGCCAAACCCATGCTCAAATCCGAGTGTGCCCGGCCGAATCCCACTTACCACCATTGCGAGTGCTTTGGTGCTTGCCGACGGCGTTTGGATAATAAATTCGTCACCAGTTTCAATGCCTGCGCGCTCGGCATCGATAGGGTGGATGTACACTGGGTTAACCCCTTTGATGGAGTGTAACCTTGGCGATAAATTTGAGACCGCACTGTGAATGTTGGATTTAAAGTTCGTCAGACTGAACGGCCATTCAGAACTTGGGTATTGAGCCTCCATCGTAGTGCCGTCTGCCAGTTTTTGCGGATGCCAGGTAGGACAGCCCGTGTAAAAGTCACCAGTCATGGTGTTTCTCGCACTGCCGACACGCTCATTCCATATTGCGACAGGCAGTGTCCATTTATGCTTCATCTGGTCTCCTTGATACGCTTCGGTGGCGTTTTCAAAGCGACCGCCGCGAGCAAAAATAAACGCCACGCGTTTCATCTCATCTGCTGTCAGCGTTTTTTGCATCGCTGGCATCAAACGCTCTAAGCCCGACCAAGCGATGTCTTCTGCCGATACTTCAGGTACGCCGCCTTTCACATAAGCCAAATTTGCCGCCGAGCGTAAATAGAAATCTTCTGCGCTATGAAGACCGTGCCAGTTGCCTTGCGCATCTTGAATTGCATTCTCGCCAAATCCGCCAAGCTGCATTTTCTTGGCGACATCAATCAGGAAGTTCTCCAGGCAAATCGAGCGACCATCGGCGGTTTTCTCTGTACGAGTTTCCACAATCGGCCAGCGAGCAGTCACGGTTTTTACTGGTACATCATGCCAGGGTGTAGCCATGCCCCAGCTTTCGTAGGTGACGGTGTCCGGCACAATGTAATCCGATAACGCAGTGGTTTCGTTGATGAACGCATCGACAGAGACAATCAAACCGAGCTGTTTCGGATCTTTGAGCTCGTCTTCCAACAGCGTTTTTAAGCCTGGTACGCCATACATCGGATTAGCCATATGGTTGATCCACGCTTTGACTCGGTATGGATAACCATCAATGGCTGCAGCGAGATGTTCTGTCAGTAGTGGCGCTGCGAACGGATACCAAGGCGCACGGGTCGGGTAAGGCGATTCTCCAGCCTCTACGCGACGTCTGTATTCGCTGGTCTTGTGATACGGGAATTTACTACGAGAGAGGAAGACACCTTTTGGGGCGACCTTACCGGCAAATCTGGTGAAGTCATAGCGAGGCCCGTTGTCTGAGGTTGGATATCCACCCGCTTTCGCCATCGCGCCGCCTTTCATGTTGATATTACCAATCAGAGCATTGAGCATCATGATGGTAAACGCGTTGTAGAAACCGTTAGTGTGCATGTTGCCACCGTGGGTATCCACCACCGCTTTTGTACCATGGCTGGTGAATCGTTTGGCTAACTCGATAATCTGTTCGACAGGGATTTCACATTGCTTACTGTAAAACTCCAGACTGTATTTGAACGCCTCTTCTTTGAGCCTTTGCAGAGAAGATTTTACTCGAACCTCACCCGATGTGAGTGCAACGGTTTTATCGATAAACAGTGCTGCTTCTCCGGTTTGAGTGTGAACCCCAAATTCACCGCTTTGGGCATCGACAATGACATACGGGTCTGAGTCAGAAAGCGCTTCGTCTTTAAATGGCAGGTTCAGATCGGAAGCTCGTAAAAACGTACCGTTTCTCGGGTGCTGCTCATCACTGATCACCAGATGCGTTGCATTACACCAGTGTGCGGTCCCGACGTGCTTCATCGCGTTAGCCCCCGGCTGAGCTAAGAAAGTTTTGTTGTAGCGTTGGTGTTCAATGATCCACTGGATCATGCCAAGCACCAGGGCTGAGTCGGTACCGGGTTTGATAGGAATCCAGCGGTTGTTGTCACCGGCTGCCAAACTTGACGAGCCCGCAGGTAAACTTGGCGTAATGATGGTGTACTCCAAATTACCATGAGTTCGAGCATTGGCGAGTTGGCGAGCCTGACGCTTAAATGGATTACCGGCTTGAGCGGGCGACATGCCGATAAAGATGATGTATTCCGCGTTGTCGAAGTCCGGCTTCAAGTGTGCGTTCTTATCCAAATCGTTCATGAATGCGCCGCTGCCAGCACGAAAGGCATAGCCGCAGTAGGAACCGTGGTGACCGAAATTACGTGTGCCATAGCTATTGAAAGCGAAGCGTTTGAAAATGTCGTCTCTGCCTTCGTTACCTGCATTGGTCATTAATAGTTGGTTGGCTTTCGGGCCGTATTCTGGGTTGTCCGGATCCACAGGCGCATTTAAATCGCGAATCGCACGTAAGCCATCAACATGACCTTCACCAAACAAATCACCGCCTTCCACGACTTCTTCTATCAGCTGTTCGTAGCTAATCGGAATCCATTTTCCATCACCACGTTTTCCTACTCGTTTGAGTGGTTGAGTAATACGGTACGGGCTGTTACGAATCTCTAGCATGCCATTGCCACGGGCACAGGCCGTTGAACGACCTTCAAGACCTACTTCTCCCGCCATACTTAAATAGGCGTCTTTGACAGGTGTCTCGAAAGGAATAGGGTGAATTTGCGAAAGCGGGTGATACGGGTTGCCACTGACACGCAAAATTTCGTCATTGCGGTTATCAATACGAACACGCAATCCACACAATGACCAACAGCCAAAGCACATGGACGGCGCAACACGCTGGTTTGAGTTCGGGATCAGATTACCTTTGTCGTTGACTGTGTATTCTGGTTCAAGAGAGTTACCGTGGTGAATATTACGGGTCTTTTTGCCCGCAGTGCCTTCGAGCGCACCTTCGACCATATGTTTGGTGGTGGTGGCATAACCTGCAGCAAATGCGCCAAGTCCACCCACAGCAAGACCTGATTTCAAAAACTGACGGCGTTTGTTATCCATAATGAAATCCTCTTTGATTAGCGTTCAGTTAAGGTGAGTGGCGTTGTTTGCGTTTTGGTTGTCTGTTCTGGCTGAATCAGCTCTGAGCCGAGTAATGCCAGTGCCAGCCACAATCCGAGCATACCGATAATCCCTGTCCAGCCATTTCCATCGATGGTCAATTGGTACGGATACAGACCGGCGTCGAATTTGGCGATGGTTTGCACTTCCATGATGGTGAACCAGCGAATCAGCCAAGCACTTGTCAGTGCTGCCAAAGACATACAAAACAACCCAGCGATGCGGCGGAATTTAGCCGATGAGTACGTTTTGCTGTCCCGCAAGATGATGAATGCGAATAAGATACAGCCCAACATAACAAAAGTGAGCAGGGCTATGTTGTGTACCCACTGGTCGCTTGAATAGAGCGAGAATGTGGAATTATTGGCTGCCCAAATTGGAAGGAGTATCAGTGTTAATGCTCCGCTGGTAACCACAGTTTTTTTGAGTAAGTTGATGTCACCAGAAGTGAGTACTTTTGACTCGTGAGGCAGCAGCAGCCAAACCAGCAGAGAAAATCCGACCGCACCCATAAACGAGGTGACGAACCAAAGGATGGGTGAAGCGGGTTGATTCCATAACGAGCGTGACTGAACCACGGCAATTTCAGCGCCCGTGTAGAGTGCGATAGTTAAGCCTGATATCACGGTTACTGCAGATACCATCAGGATTGTTTTGCGCGAGATTACCCACTCTCCAAGCGATAACTTTGATAGCAGATGCAACACTTTCCCCGGTTGGTGACGTAAAGCAATAATGTCTGGACGCAGATACAGCCATGCAGTCATCACCGCTAAACCGGAAAATACAGGTAGAAACAGCGATCCTAAAGACATCCAGGACCATGGGGTTATGTGTGCGTAAAAATGCCAGGCTCGGCCCGGTTGGTGTAGATCGCCTGTTAATGCCAGTGGTCCTACGATAGCACCGATGGCTAACGTTAACACCAGTGCCACGCGTAACCGATGGCTCGTCTGCTTCTCAAACAGTAAAGCAATAAAGAACAAAATAGCTGCAGCGTACGCAGAACCGATATAGAAGAAATACTGCACTGCCCATGGGAGCCAAGCCATTGCCTGAGGTTGGACTAACACTTCTGTGATGTTCATGCGTGTTCTCCTTGTGGGTCGTAAATGGCAGGTTGTCCGTCGACATGGCGGGTAAAACGTTCATCCATTCCGATATAAAAGACATGCGGTTTCGTGCCTTCGTTGGGTTTTAGTACTTTGATGTCATTCTGATATTCAGTAAGTAAGCGCTGGATTTCACTCGATGGATCATTCAGATCGCCAATCACACGCGCACCGCCCACACAGGTTTCTACACAAGCAGGTAGCAAACCTTGTTCTAACCGGTGTGCACAGAAAGTACATTTGTCGGCAGTAAGCGTTTCCTCGTTGATAAAACGAGCATCGTAAGGACAGGCTTGCACACAATAAGCACAGGCAACGCAACGACTGTTATCCACCATAACAACGCCATCTTCGCGCTGAAAGGTTGCCTGAACCGGACAAACCGCGACACATGGCGGGTTTTCGCAGTGGTTACAAAGGCGAGGGAGCATAAAGGCTTTGGATTCTCGCAAGGCTGTTGAGCCGTCATCGAGCGTGACTTCGTATTGTTTCACTGTGGTGCGGAACTGGCCGATAGGCGCCTGATTTTCGATGCTGCAACCCACGGTACACGCTTGGCAACCGACGCATTTTCGTAGATCAATCACCATGGAGTAACGTTTTCCGACTTGTCCTTTTCGGTCAGCGGACTGATTGTTTCGAATCACATTTCCCGCAGTCGCAGTACCAATGCCAGCTATCGGGATTAGTGCTGCACCGGCTGTGATGGCGCTGAAAAAGCGACGTTTGGTGGAATCCATAACTCACCTGCTTAGTTGTATTTGAACTGACTGATTCCATTGTGAGAAATGTATCGAGTGACCGATATTGTGGATTTCCACATACCCAGATCAAACTTGATCTAAAACAAATGTGGTTTAGGTGATGTAGCTGTTATTCTTGTTCCATCATTTTCGAAGGGAAGATTCGACTCATTATGAAGAGAACGCCACTGCTGTTTCAGGTTTGGATTCTTTGCTTAGCCGTATTTTCATCTTTGGCTCAGGCAACCTATGTGCCTGTTGAGAGTCAGCAGAAAGTGAAGCAACCAGAAGTGAAACAGGAAGTTCTGATTGGCGTTTTAGCAATACGAGGTCATCTTTATGCCCAGCAGAGATGGCAGCCGACTATCGATTGGTTGAATCAGCAAATCTCTGATGTGCACTTTGTACTTAATCCGCTCAACTTGGACGAGATGGGAGAGGCGGTGAAGCTTCACACCATGGACTTCATCATAACCAACCCTGGTCAAGCCGTTAGATTAGGGCGGCAATACGAGCTATCCTGGATGGCGACCTTGACCAGTCGCGCACCGCAAAATTCGAGCTACGGTATTGGTTCTGCGCTGGTGGTCCGTTCCAGTTCGGTCTATCAATCATTGCAAGACGTATCGGGGTTGCCGATGGCGGCCGTATCAGAAAAAGCTTTTGGTGGCTATCTGACTCTGCGCTATCAAATTGTTGAAATGGGGCTGGATCCGAATGACTTTTTCTCTGATGTCCGCTATCTCGGCTTTCCCATTGATGCAAACCTCTACCAACTGCGTGATGGCAATGTGGAAGCGGCCGTTGTCCCCGCCTGTCTGCTGGAGCAGATGCAAAATGAAGGGCTGTTACAGCAAGGTGATTTCCGGGTTTTAAACCAACAACCCAATGAGCATTCATCATGTGCCGTTTCGACGCTGCTATATCCTAACTGGTCATTTGCCAAAACAGAGCGCGGATCTTCTCTGCTGGCTAAAAAAGTCGCTCAGGTGTTGTTTGCTATGCCGCCAGAACATCCGGCCATCATTGCTGCTGGCGCATCGGGATGGACATCTCCAGTCAGTTTGCTAAGCATTGACAAACTCTATCAGGCATTAGATCTACACCCGTTGCAACAGCCGTGGTGGCAAGAAGCGTTGCGTTGGCTGCGTAACCATCAGGAATGGGCGTGGGGGCTGTTCATTTTTGTGATTGTATTGAACGCTTACCACTTTTGGCTTGAGTACCGTTTCAGCAAAAGCAAACAGGCTTTGGAGCAAACGTCTTTAAGGCTGAAAGAGAAAAGTGAACAGTTAGAGCATTCTCAGAGAGTCGCTATTGTCGGAGAAATTGGCAGCAGCCTTGCTCATGAGTTAAATCAGCCGTTGGCAGCGATTCGAAACTACAGCGAGGGAGGGTTATTGCGTCTGGCCAAAAAGCGCCCTCATGAAGATATTGTTCCTGTGCTTGAGAAAATACAGGGACAAGTAGAAAGAGCCGATGCGATCATTCAGCGATTGAGGACCTTAATTCGTAAGCGCAGCGTTGATAAAGCACCATGTGATATCCAAGCGTTAATTGATGATACGATTGAGTTGCTCCATTTCAGAATACAAAAGCAGGGTGTATCGATCATAACCAGTGCAGAAGGGGAGGCTCGCCCCATCCTGGCGGATGCAGTCGGCGTTCAACAGGTTTTGGTGAATGTGATCAACAACGCCATTGATGCTTGTGCTTCGTTTCAGGAGAAATATTACTCGTCCGGTTATCAAGGTAAAATTGCCCTGCACAGCGACTACCAAGCCAATCAGCTTTCCATTCGTGTACTGGATAATGGTACTGGATTACAGCAAGACAATCCTACTCAGGCCTTTGTGAGCACTAAGGCCGAAGGGCTTGGGTTGGGGCTGGCAATTTGTCGGGATGTGATGGAAATGCACGGCGGTGAGTTTCTCATCCATTCGACCACACCACACGGCTGTTTGGTTGAGCTTGTGTTTCCATATCAGGACTAATCAACATTAGGAGCAGTCAATGAGCAGCAAAGAAAAGCAGCTACCTGTTTATGTGGTCGACGATGATGAGTCAGTGCGGGATTCGCTGGCTTTTATGTTGGAAGAACATGATTTTAACGTCACTACCTTTGCTGATGGGCAGTCTTTTCTCGATGAGGTAGACATTCATCAGGCGGGATGTGTGATTCTCGATAGCCGAATGCCTAACCTTCGCGGCCAGCAAGTGCATCAATTACTTAATCAGGCCAACAGTCCTCTGGCGGTGATTTACCTGACAGGGCATGGAGATGTACCGATGGCCGTTGATGCGCTGCAGGCAGGCGCGATAAACTTCTTCCAAAAGCCCGTCAAAGGCGATGAGCTGGCACAAGCGATTTTACAAGGTCAGGTGCACTCAGCTGCAAGCCTTGATATCGCCGCAGCAAAATCGGCGTACGAGTCACTCACGCCTCGTGAAAAGGATATTTTGCGTTTAATCATCGAAGGTAAACGCAATATCCGTATCGCCGATGAACTGTGCATTGCGATGAGAACCGTAGAAGTACATCGTGCCAGTTTACTGAAAAAGTTCTCTGCGAAAACGGTGGCAGAACTGGCGTATATTTATGGAAAAATAGCGCTTTAGTTATTTGCTTTAGCAATTCGCTTTAACTATTTGCTTTAGTTATTCGCTTCAGCGACCGTCAAGTTTAAACTCTGGCCACATCAACAGAAACACTGAGATTGTGCGTTTCACCACCATCAAACACCACTCCCTGTAGTGGGGGAACATCGGCGTAATCGCGTCCCCAGCCAGTAACAATATGCTGATCGTGAGCGATGAGATCGTTAGTCGGATCAAATTCCACCCAGCCAAGATCAGGCACAAAGATCGCAAACCAGGCGTGCGAAGCATCCGCACCAACGAGCTTTTCCTGACCCGGAGGTGGCAGAGTTTCTATGTAACCGCTCATATAGCGAGCGGCGAGACCGACAGAACGGACGCAACCTATCGCCAGTTGGGCATAATCCTGACATACGCCACGTTTCTCTTTTAACACCTGCTCGGTCGGTGTTGCCACGTCGGTTGCTGTCGGATCAAAAGTAAACTCAGTAAATATTTTATGAGTAAATGCCATTGCAGCTTTTAGTACGGGCTGGTTGTCGCTAAATATTTCTTCAGCATATTGCCTTAGATTTTCTGAGCGCTTAATTTGTTGGGAATCCAGACAGAACTCCTGCGCCATCCTGACCTCAGCACTTTCTGCTCTACTCAGTATGTCGCGAAGCTCACCACAGGTCAGTGTGTGGTTTTCTACCAGATCTACCCAATTATGAGGTTGTATTTCTAAAATGCTGGTGACATCAATGGTCAGTTCCCGGTGTGGTTCCTGAATCGAGAAGTAAAAGGTTTCGTTGCCGAAATAGTCATGTCCTTCATTCTGGTACAAAGGCCGTGGGGTTACCTTGATCTTGCGGTTAAAACAGCGCTGATTCGTGGTATCCCTCGGCAATAAGTGCGCCATATTGTAACAAAGGGTTACTGGTGCACTATAGGAGTAGGTCGTTTTATGCTGGACTTTATATCTCATACATCCAATTTCCATTTGGGTTTTATCAACTGCTGCGGCCCTACCGTGTGATCAAAGTACTTATCGCTGATTAGCGAGGTAAACTGTTCTAGCTGGGCGATGATCTTATCCATCAAAGCGTTAAGTGCTTCCCTGGTTTGATTATTCGGATTCGCCCTCGCAAGGTGTTCCAGATCGGTGAGCTGAATATCATTCAGCGTGAGCAGGATAAGTCGGTTTTCGCTGGTTAAACCTCCAGGAATAAAGGCTTTACTGCGTGGCAACATCCCGAGAAATTCTTTCAGCTTTTCCGTCTGATAGACCAGTGAGCGCGGATTCGAAGGATCTACCATCAGAAGATCCAGACCAAACGGTACACGGGTTCTGGTACGATAGCGTCTTCTGAAGGAGATAAGCGCTTCCATACTGAGAAGCACCGACTCCAGTACTTGTTGCTGCGGAAAACTATCCAGTCTTACGCTTAAGGTTGACTGCAACATTTTGGCTGTCTGAATCGCCCTTTCGGTACGCTGGCCGATTTGCTGGAATATCCAGTCTTCACCTCTTAGCATGCTGTCGTTACTAAGTCCTGAAAGTGCCAGCAGAGTGGTTACCAGGTTATCGAGAGACTCTTCCGGATCCTCCGGTATGCCGCTGGTGTATGCTCGGTCCAGTTCGTTCAGATTGTCACGCAGCTTGTTAAGAATGATCCGGGTATCGGCAGAGAGTCGATCGCGGACTTGATCTCCACAGGTGAGCATTGCCAGAAGGTTGGATTTGATGCTGCCGATTCGGTTACCGTTCACCACCAAGTCAGCCAGTTCCTCCTCCGGGTTTTCCAGAAGTTCTATATTGCCTGCTACAAATCCGGGCAGGCAGTTTGTCTGTAAAGAGATCGCTCTTAACAGAATATTCCGAGCGGAAGGCGAGAGCACCTCGATACCATTGAGTTGTTTAAATAGCACCCGCATCAGGCGAATACTCAGCTCCGCTCGCTCAGCATAACGTCCGAACCAGAAGAAGTTTTCAACCACGCGGCTGGGTACGTTGCCTTTCTGAGCAACATGGAAGCCAGTATCGTCAAGCAGTGACTGGTGCGTGAGGTCAGGTTCATCTGCGGTTATCCAGGTGTCTTTACTGCTCGCACCGGATAGGTTCGTCACAATGTAATCCTGATCGGATTGAGTCACCCGGCTTAGCGCGCCCGGCATAACGCAGTAACTATAGCCATCTGCGACGGTAAAGGCTTTCAGCAAGCTATGTCGGCGGTTTATCTTTGATTCTGAACAGACCGGAACCGTGGAGCCGGGAATATAAATCTGCGCCACATACTGCTTCGGATTCGCCTTAATCAACTCTAGCGTTTTTATCTTTTCTTCTGCTGACAAACAGTGTCCATAAATGGTCCGACTGTTCGCGTGTCGATATGCAGGCTTGATGATCAGCTTTTCTAGATTCTGCGTCACAAATTGCATCGCGTCATCGACACCACACCAGTAAGTATCGACGCTATGCAACTTCAACGGTTCTCCCAGCAAGTATTCGCATATTTGCGGAAGATACGCCATCAGCACCGGAGATTCGAGCACGGCACTTCCGAGAGGGTTGGCGAGCACCACGTTGCCACTTCGGGCGGCCTCTAGCAGTCCCGGTATACCGAAACAGGAATCTGGCCTCAGCTCCGACTGGTCGCAGTCGTTGTCATCCGTACGACGCAGAATGACATCCACTGGAGATAGTCCGGTCAGGGATTTCAGCCATACTTTGCCGCGTCTTACCGTTAAATCCCCGGCTTGTACCAGAGGGTAGCCCAAGTAGTTGGCCAGGTAGGAATGTTCGAAATAGGTACTGCTTGCAGATCCAGGTGTTAAAAGAACGATCCTGGGTGTATCGGTCTTGTGTGCGACGAGCTGGCTTAAGGTGTTTCTCAAGGTCTGGAAGAAACTGGAAAGGCGTCTTACATTGCTGCGACGAAATACAGATGGCAGTACTCTGGAGATAACGGTGCGGTTTTCCAGAGCGTATCCGGCTCCTGATGGGGCTTGAGTTCTGTCACTTATGACCACATAGGAGCCGTCCGAGTCTCGAACAAGATCAATAGAATGAAAGATAAGATTTTTCAATCCCGGAAAATCAATGCCGTGGCACTGGCGCAAGAAACCTGGGTGAGCGAAAACAATCTCTGCCGGAATCACACCGTCTTTGATAAGGCGTTGCTCACCGTAGATATCTTTCAGGATAAGGTCAAACAACTCTGAACGTTGCGCCAGCCCTTTTTCTGTCTCTTCCCATTCGCTCTGATCGATAATATTAGGGATGACATCCAGAGACCACATCGTTGGAGAGAGTGGATCGTTTTTCAGATCATAAGTCGCACCGTCGTCACGCAGAATTCTCTGTGCACGCCTTTGCAAATCCTCAAGTCTTTCAACTTTCAGTTTGTCAAAATGATTAAACAGAGGCTGCCAGTGTTCTCTGATCTGGTTGTTTTCATCATATGCCTCATCATAGGCCTGCTTTGATGCCTGATAAGGACCGATGAGGGGCGGATTTTCTGCCGCCCCGTTGCAGTCTAAAACGAATTGACTCATATTCTCTTTTGTTACTACCCTATGCGTTATTGCCTAGTATATACCACCCGGGAACGACAACCAGCTCATCAACAGGCAGTTACCATTCAATTTTCGCTTTAGGTTCAGGCAATATGGCTTTTTCGTTTTCGTAAATCCAGAGTGTTTGGATACTCGTGGCATATCTCCTCTTTTGGTGGTGCCATCGGTCGAGGTGCCGTTTTATTTTCATAGAAGCTGCGCAGTGCATCGAACTCTGGCGGAGGATTCAGCGGCCCTTGAGTAAAGCCATGATCCCAGAAACGGTTTACCCGACGAGCCTCTGCTTCGTTTCCGTTAACCGGGAAGGTTTCGTAGCTTCTGCCGCCCGGGTGGCTGACGTGGTAAGTGCAACCGCCAATAGAGACGCCGTTCCAGCTGTCGATCAAATCGAATACCAGCGGAGAATCTATTCCTAACGTCGGATGCAGTGCCGAAGGCGGAGCCCAGGCTCTGTAGCGTACGGCTGCCACGTACTCGCCTTTTCTACCTGTTGGTTTCAACGGTACACGACGACCATTACAAGCCAGCACATAGCGACTATCTGTCATCCCTGACAGGCGAACCTGCAGACGCTCAACAGAGGAGTCGACATATCGGCTTGTACCAGTCTGAGTGATTTCCTCACCCAGAACATGCCAAGGTTCAATCGCCCAGCGCAGTTCGATCTCAATATCGTCGATCTGTTGTCGGCCGTAATGAGGGAAACGGAACTCCTCAAATGGTGCCAGCCACTCCAGCTTAAACGGGAAGCCGTGGCGTTGGAGGTCGTCGACTACTTCTTTGATATCTTGCCATACGTGATAAGGCATCATGAACTTATCGTGAAGGGTCGTGCCCCAGCGAACCAGCGGCTTGTGGTAAGGATCTTTCCAGAATCGTGCGACCAGACAGCGCAGTAACAGCGTTTGTACCAGAGCCATTCTGGCGTGCGGTGGCATCTCAAATCCACGGAATTCCAGCAGACCTTGTCTTCCGCTGCTGGTGCCTGCCGCATACAGTTTATCGATACAGAACTCAGAACGGTGAGTGTTTCCGGTTACATCGACCAACAGGTTTCTCATCAATCTGTCGGCTAGCCATGGTTGATCGACCAGACCTTCAGGGAAGTTCTGGAAGGCTATCTCCATCTCGTACAAGGCTTCATCTCTGCCTTCGTCGGGACGCGGTGCCTGACTGGTTGGGCCGATAAACATGCCGGAGAAGAGGTAAGAAAGACCAGGGTGGTGCTGCCAGTAGTTAACCAAGCTTCGTAGCAGATCCGGTTTTCTGAGCAGAGGACTGTCCGCTGGTGTCGGCCCGCCAAGAGTAATGTGGTTACCACCACCAGTACCCGTATGGCGGCCATCCAGCATAAATTTCTCTGTTCCCAAACGACACTGGTGTGCCTGTTCGTAGAGAATCTCAGTGTTCTCCACCAGTTCCTGCCAGTTTCTTGAAGGGTGAATATTCACCTCTATTACACCCGGATCAGGAGTGATCAGGAATTTTTGCAAACGATAGTCTTTTGGTGGCTCGTAACCTTCAATGACAACCGGAATAGAGAGAGCGCTCGCGGTTGACTCAATCTGATAGATGAGTTCGACATAGTGCTCCAGATGAGTCACTGGCGGTAGAAACAGATGTAATCGGCCGTCTCTTGGCTCGACACAAATCGAAGTTCGGATAACATCAACCGTTCTTTTGGCACTTTTTTCGTTTTGTGCCGGTGATTTCTGAGGCTGTTGGCGCTGGGCGACAGTGTCCGTTAACGAATAGACTGGTAGTGCCTCTCTGGTTTCGAACGGATCACGCTCCGGTGGGATCTCCTCTTCGCTGACATGCGGGAGAGAATCTAGCGGCAGTCTGTATCCCATTGGGCTATCCCCTGGGATAAGTGTGATTACATCACTTCGCATCTGCCAGAGTGAGCTACGCCAACTTTGTCCGTCAAATGAAACCGGAAGTACGTAGCCGCTGACGCTTTCCAGCCCACGTCCCAGTAGTTTTGCCAGACGGCGTCTCTCTAAGTCATCGCTCAGCTTGGCTTTTTTCGGGTTGGCAGACTCGGGTAGGGAGCGCTCTAACCATAGGTAGTAAAGTGAGTCTTCATAGGCTGGTTGAAGATACTGATTATGAATGCCTAATCGCTCACAAAGTAGTCGCCCGAAACGTTCAGCATCCTCAATCGTATGTTTGTAGTCTTTGTCTACCCGTGCCAGTAAGGACGGATCGTGCCACAGCGCTTCGCCATCGGTACGCCAGAAACAGCCAAGTGCCCAACGTGGTAACTCTTCACCCGGATACCACTTACCTTGGCCATAGTGAAGTAGTGCGTGGGTATTGAACTTGTCTTTCAGACGAATCAACAGGTCTTTTGCCAGTTTGAGTTTATCAGCACCTAATGCTTTCGTATTCCACTGTGCCGAGTCCATATCATCAATAGACACGAATGTCGGTTCTCCGCCCATAGTCAGGCGCACGTCCATCTCATCCAGCTCTTTGTCCACGGCAGAGCCAAGCGCTTTGATGTTTTCCCATTCGTCATCGGTGTAAGGTTTGGTCACTCGCGGATCTTCGTGGATTCGGATCACCGTGTTGCTGTACTCAAATTCGCATTCGCACTTTTCTGTCATGCCCGTAATTGGTGCGGCAGAGATAGGGTCTGCGGTACAGGCAAGCGGAATATGACCTTCTCCGGCAAATAAGCCGCTGGTTGGATCCAGACCGACCCAGCCAGCGCCAGGAAGATACACTTCACACCATGCGTGCAGGTCGGTAAAGTCCTCTTCTGGTCCAGATGGCCCATCCAAAGATTTAATATCAGAGGTCAACTGAACCAGATAACCGGAGGCAAAACGTGCGGCCAGACCAAGACTGCGCAGGATCTGAACCAGTAACCAGGAGGTGTCCCGGCAGGAGCCCTTTTTAAGTGTTAAGGTTTCCTCACAGGTTTGCACTCCCGGTTCCATGCGAATACCGTATTCTATCTGTCCTGCCAGTTTGCTGTTTAGATCCACCAGAAAGTCGACGATGCCTTTTTCACTGCGGTCGACATCTGCCAGCCAGCGGTCTAGCTCTTTACACGATTCAGTGACCGACAGATAAGGCGCAAGTTCTTCTTGCAAAAGTGCTTCGTAATCAAACGGGTATTTCTCAGCGTACTCTTCGATAAAGAAATCGAATGGGTTAATCACCGTCATATCAGCGATCACTTCCACTTCAAACTTCAGCTCACGCGTTTTCTCCGGGAAGACCAATCTTGCCTGATAGTTACCAAACGGATCCTGTTGCCAGTTAATAAAATGGTCTTCCGGTTCTACCTTAAGTGAGTAACCGTGAATATGAGTACGTGAGTGAGGGGCTGGCCTCAACCTCAATAGGTGAGGCGAGACCTTCACATCACGGTCAAACTTATACGAGGTTTTGTGCTGGATGGCTACACGTATGGTCATGCCGCATCTCCGTGATTAAAGTTGAACCAGGTTTCGCAAATTTCAGCCTGAAGGTTTATCAATGCCAGTTGGATATCGTTCAGATAGTCGCTGAACTCTTGGTTGATGCTTTCGTTGTGTTCAATACTGTAGGTGGCAGTCAGAATTTGATCAATGTGCAATATGAGCTCTTCATGACGTGGCAGATAAGTGGCAGCGCTCTTGATCTGTTTGAGGCAAAATGCCTGAGAACGAGGAAAATATTCGTCGGTCAGTAAGAAGGTCGTGGTATTTACGCCATCGATTCCGGAGCGCATGGTTCGAAGGTAGCTCTGATAGGCGCTTTGAGATTTCAGTACCTTAGGCCAGATTATCTGTTCCAGTAAGACTTCCTCTTCCGGCAGTGCTTTTATCTTTAGGCTAACGGCTGAATCCAGAATACGTGTGTTCATATCCGTGCGTTCCAGATAACGTCCCATAATAATGAAGCTCCAAGCTGCATCTCGGCTCATGGCATTACTCAGCAAGCCGATGATCTTTTGGCAACCCTCAATCACGGTATTCAGATATGTGTAACGTTCACCTCGGTTGATGCCTTTTTGCAGATTCTTGCGAACATAGATATCCAGCTCATTAATCAGCTCCCACATTTCTTCTGGGACGACATCTCTGGTTGTTCGAATATTCTCTCGTAACATTTTTAGAGAAGACAACATCGAGCTCGGATTGTCCTCGCTGGCGAGCAAAAAGCGCACAACGTTTCTTTCGCTCTTGTCTTTATACTTTTTTGTAAACTCGGGCACACTGCCGCTGATTTCTATCAGGTTGTACCAGGAAATACGCACATCCTTTGGTAAATCAAACAATAGTTCATCGTATACACCGATCAGGCGCACAATATTTTCCACTCGCTCCAGATAGCGTGCGCTCCAAAACAGCCGTTCAGCAACTCTCGATAACATCATTTGGCTCCTTCTGTTTTTACGATCCATGTATCTTTACTGCCACCACCCTGAGAGGAGTTCACCACTAGGGAGCCTTTTTTCATTGCGACCCGGGTAAGGCCGCCAGCAGTCACATAAGTTTTGCTGCTCTGCAGGATAAACGGGCGCAGATCCAGATGTCGTGGTTCCAACTTCCCTTTTTCTATCAGCGTTGGGGCTGTGGAGAGCTTGAGTGTTGGCTGGGCGATATAGTTGCGAGGATTATTCTTGATAAGTTCGGCGAAAACAGCCTGTTCTTTTTTGCTCGAATGTGGGCCAACCAACATGCCATAACCTCCGGATTCGTTAGCCGGTTTTACCACAAGCTTGTCGAGGTTCTTCAGCACGTATTCCCGGTCAGTTTCATTTTCGCACAGGAAAGTTTCGACATTTGGAAGGATAGCTTCTTCATCCAAATAGTATTTGATCAGCTGCGGTACGTAGGCATAAACCACTTTATCATCCGCTACCCCGGCACCCGGCGCATTGGCCAGTGCAACATTACCCTGTTTCCATGCTCGCATCAGTCCGGGTACACCAAGCAGGGAGTCGGGATCGAATACCTCAGGATCAAGAAACATGTCGTCAATACGGCGATAGATGACATCGACCCGCTCCGGGCCGTAAATGGTTTTCATGTAGACGCAGTCATCTTTGCCGACGTAAAGATCTCCGCCTTCAACTAACTCAGCACCCATTTGCTGAGCGAGAAAAGCATGTTCAAAATAGGCTGAGTTGTAGATGCCTGGCGTCAAAACCACGATCTCTGGTCGCGTAATGTCTCGTGGTGAAAGTGCCTTGAGTGTATCCAGCAACTGAGACGGGTAGGAGTCTACTTTTCTGATATTGTCGTTTTCAAATAGCTCAGGTAAAACTCGCTTGGTCACGGCCCGGTTTTCCAGCATATAAGAAACGCCGGAAGGAACGCGGAGGTTATCTTCCAATACATAGAACTGTCCGTCGTCGGCTCGCACCAAATCGGTGCCACAGATATGCGCCCACACACCAAAAGGGGGCGAAACACCGATGCACTCGGGACGAAAGTTTTTGGATTCGGTAATAATATGGGCGGGAATAATTCCGTCTTTGATACAGTTCTGATCGTGGTAAAGGTCGTCGATAAAACGGTTGAGTGCGGTCAGGCGCTGCTTGAGTCCTTTTTCTGCTACTTCCCAATCTTTCGCGTCGATTGTTCGGGGAATAATGTCAAAAGGCCACGCTCGGTCGATGTTTCCTTCTTCGGTGTATACGGTGAAGCTAATGCCCATTTCCTGAATGGTGGCTTCCGCCGCCAGCTTACGTTTATCAAGCTCTTCAGGAGGTAATCCATCAATATAGCTTAGCAATCGGCATGAAGACGAACGGTACTTACCTTCGCTGTCGATCAGTTCATCAAAGAACTCTCCACAATCATAACCTTCGGTTAATTTGCTCATAGCAGGGATCCTTCCTCTAGCTTTAGAAACCCAGTTCCCAGCCTTACCTAACCTTTATCCCTGGCAGCAAAATCCGAAATTCAAAGAAGGAAAATCGGCGGGGGTGACGTTTCTATTTTGATTAATTTTATTATTTGGCTAATGCACAAGTATGAATCTAACTCGTTACAATATGAAGAAAAGCAAATAACAGACCGCAATTTCGAAAGTCATAAAAGATTCGTAATTTTGAAGATCGCACAGCACCGCCAGACGAAGTCCAGCAGATAAACTGATGTTGTTGGGAGTTCTTGTTACGAGGTTATTACATATTGGTATTAATCGGATAAAAACTGTCTAAAAGCAATAGAATAAATAGATGGAGTGTTCTTTACGTTCTTTGAGGCAAGCTTTTTCTGGCCTGTTGTACGATAGCTTGTGACACCTTCTTAAGGATTCCCGACTCTAATAGCCAGTGATGCCAGTAGAGTTGCTGGTCAATGCAATACCCTGGAGTGATATCGATAAGATCACCTTGATCCAATTCTTGCTGAATTTGTATCTTTGGTATCATACAGTACCCAAAGCCAGCCAAAGCCGCTTTTACGCATGCTTCCGAACTCCCTACGGTATGCTTGATTTCACTCACCATTTCATATCCGAAAGCTTGTGATACAAAGCGCTCATTGACAAAGTCGTGTCGGCCAAAAGATATCGCAGGCGCCTTTTCTAACGTTTGAATCGTTACCCCTGCTGAAAAGTAACGTTGATGAAATTCGGGGGTTGATACGCACAAATAAGGCATATCTCCCAGTAAAATTGCATTACAACCAGCGAAAGCTCGCGAAGACTGACTAATCGCGCCAATTACTTCGCCATTTTTCAGTCTATCAATGGTTCTTCGTTCATCATCGACGACCATATGAATCTCAATATTGTGCTGTTGCATCACCGTACTTATTGCTGGCAGCAGCCACGTTGCTAAGCTATCTGCGTTGGTAGCAATAGACACAGAAACTGCTTTTGCGTCAGTATCATTACTTAATTCGGGCAAGATATCATGTTCGAGAATGCATACCTGCCGGTACAGACCCAACAGTTTCTGTCCTGCTGGGGTCGCCCTTGGAGGCTGCTCTCTGATCAGGACTGGCTGAGCGAGCCATTTTTCAAGTTGTTTAATACGTTGTGAGATAGCTGACTGAGAAATACATAGGACTTCTGCTGCTTTTTCAAAGCTTCTCTGGGCAATAATTTCGTCGAGAGCATTCAGCCAACGGTAGTCTAATCCGCGCATTACAACCTCATAAGTAAAACTAATTAAGTATTAATATTATTAGTTTTATTTCTTGGTCGCAATCCAGTATTTTTCTCTATAACAATTTATTATTCAGTTTTTAGGTATAAATATGAATTTATGGATATTGCTTCAGGGGTTCAGTTTTGGGGCGGCAACAATCATTCCTATCGGCGCTCAGAATGCTTATGTACTGAATCAGGGCATCAAACGCAATCACCATTTAACCACCGCAACGCTATGCAGTTTTCTCGATATCTTTTTTATCTCTTTAGGCGTTTTTGGTGGTGGCGCGATTCTAGCGTCAAATGAAGTACTACTTACTAGCATTACATTTGGTGGCATTGCTTTTTTACTCTATTACGGATTTCTGTCTTTAAAGAGCGCATTTTCGACACAATCAGACGAGAGTGAAACGGGAAGTGATAGCATTATTCGAGGTAAACGGGCTGTTATTCTCGGGGCTCTTGCCGTAACAGTCTTAAACCCTCATCTGTATTTGGACACGATTGTTATACTTGGCTCAATTGGCGGAAAATTTGAAGGGTATGACAGGGTATCATTTGCAGTAGGAACCATAATGGCATCATTTGTCTGGTTCTATTCTCTTTCGATTGGTGCAGCTAAATTAGCTCCATTACTCTCACAAGCAAAAGTAAAGAAAGGCATTGATATTGCTGTGGGTATCGTGATGTTTTTGATTGCGATATCGTTGGCGAGAGGAATAATCAGCTGAGCGAACTACGGTAGTTGCACGGAGCTGTATGGTGCTATAAATTTCAATTGCTTAAAGCACTAGCAAGTAAGTTCTCAGGCACAGAGTGGTTTCAAAAAACTGTTCTGTGCGTTTTGACATAAGGAAAAGTGAATGAACGACGCTGATATAAAACAATTGATCGATGATTACCCTATTGTTCAGCAACTGATTCAGTTAGAAGAAACGTGTTGGTTTAACCCTGAAGTGACTAAACTTGAGGTGGCATTGCCTTATGTTGGACTCGATCAGAGTGATGTGAAAGATGCTTCTGACAGATTGTTACGCTTCGCTCCGTACATTAAAAAGGCGTTTCCTGAAACAGAAGTAACAGAAGGCATTATCGAGTCTTCGCTTGTTTGTGCTCCTAAACTGAAACCAGTCTTACAGCACAAAGTTCCCAATCAAATACTGGGTGATGTTTATATTAAAAAAGACAGCCATTTGCCTATTTCAGGTTCGATAAAGGCACGTGGAGGAATATACGAAGTCCTTACTCATGCAGAATCGTTAGCGCTGGAGAAAGGGTTAATTACTATTGAAGACGATTACAGTAAGTTATTGAATGAAGAGTGCCTTACTCTGTTTTCTCAACACCGAATCGCGGTGGGTTCAACCGGGAATTTAGGTCTCTCTATTGGCATCATGAGTGCAAAGCTCGGTTTTGATGTGACAGTACACATGTCTGCTGACGCAAGAGAATGGAAAAAGAATAAGCTACGTGAACATGGTGTAACCGTCGTTGAGTATGAGGAAGATTATGGGATTGCCGTTGCTCAGGGACGTAAAATGGCAGAAAACGATCCGCAATGCTTTTTCATTGATGATGAAAACTCAAAAACACTTTTTCTCGGCTACGCGGTTGCTGGCGAACGACTCAAAGCACAGTTCGATGAATTTGGTATTGTTGTTGATGAATCAAATCCGCTGTTTGTCTACTTACCATGTGGCGTCGGTGGTGGGCCTGGCGGGGTGGCTTTTGGTCTCAAGTTAGCGTTTGGAGATCATGTACACTGTATTTTTTCTGAGCCTACTCATTCGCCGTGCATGCTGCTTGGCGTACACACGGGGTTGCACGACGGTATTTCAGTGCAGGATATTGGTATTGATAATAAAACTGCAGCAGATGGCTTGGCGGTAGGACGTCCCTCCGGTTTTGTTGGCAGAGCAATGCAACGCCTGATTGATGGCTATTTCACCATCAGTGATGAGCATATGTTTGAGTGGTTAAAAACGTTAAATCACCAGGAAAACATTAAAGTTGAGCCATCAGCAGCGTCTGCTATCTACGGACCGATAGTGGTCAGCAATGATCAGCAATATCTGCGACGAACAGGCTTAAATCCCGATGTATTAGCCAACAGTACTCATGTTATATGGGCGACTGGAGGAGGAATGGTGCCAGAAGAAGCAATGGCCCAATATTTATCCTGAGTCTCCATTCATGCTACAAGTAATGCATTCCACAATAGAAAGCCTGTGACTAAGGGTTACAGGCTTGCCACAAACCGCATTCATGCGTTAATCCGTCACTTCTTCAAATAGCCCAGCGCTATCCATTAAGATACTTTTCTAAACTTGGTGCGAAATGCATTCGGGGTCAGCTGTTTATACTTCAAGAACAAACGATTAAAGTTCGAAAGGTTATTGAAGCCAGATAGCTCCGCGATTAATGACACTGGTTTATCTGTCTGAACTAATAAAGAGCAGCCTTTTCCGAGTCTTACCTGAGTGATGTAGTTATTTACACTTTGCCCCATCATTTTCTTGAAAAAACGGCCTAGCGTACTTTCACTCATCCCCACCTGCGAGGCTAACTCTGATAGGGATAGTGGCTGTGTGTAATTTTCATGGATCGCTTCCAGAAGCTGACTCAACAAACGTTGCTGCCGTTTATCAGAATCTTGCCTGTCTAACATTTGGTTCACTGAAATACTTTCATAATCTTGCGTGCCGCTCAGCTCATCAATGATGTTCAGCATGATCGTGAGTCTTTGCATCGGCGATGCGGCATCTAATCGCTCGAACAGAGGTAGTAATTTTTGTGCAACCGTTTTCGGGAAACTCACTCCTCGATGAGCTTTTTGTAGCAAGGGAGTGAAGTTGTGACATTCAGGAAATAGACGGGTTATTTCATTCATCCATTCAGTGTCAAACCACAATACATAGACTTTTTGTTCAAGGTTAGGGTTAACACTTGTTCGAGAGTGCCAAGAGTGAGGAATGTTCGGCCCAAGTAATACCAAATCTAAGTCATCATACTCAGAGATGGTATCGCCGACATAGCGTTCGCCAGTGCTATTAAGTGTCAGGGTGAGTTCATATTCAGGATGAAAGTGCCACTCAAAAGGGATGGCATCTAATCGCCGAATAAGCAGTTGCCAGGAGTTATCCTGATGATATTTAACCTTTTCATACTGAGCTTTCATGAGTAATACAAACCTGAATAATCTTGTCACTATGAATGACTATAAAGTATCAGTATCTGCTGCTTTTGTATCACTTTGTTAAAAGGTTTGTTGTCAGAATGTGATCAAACAGACGAGCTCAAGGTCTGTTAAAGCAAAAACTAATCAGCCCTACAGGAACAGCCATTATGAAAAACAAATATGGATTCGGAGACAATGCACCAGGTAACAATAGTGTATCCAACATCAATTCAGCACAGTTAAAAGACATTTCAAAAACTTTGCCTTTGAAGAAACTGACTCCAGAACAGTTCGAGTTTTGGCAGCACAATGGTTACTTGGTGATTCCACAGATTATCTCGCAAGAGGCGGTTAAACGCTCACATGACTTCCTTTGGGAGTTCCAAGAAATGGACCCGCAAGATCCACAAACCTGGTATCAAGCACAACGCCGCGATCATGCGATGGTGGAGCTCAACAACTCAGGGATGGTTGAATGTTATAATCACCAAATCTTGTGGGACAACCGTCAAAATCCTGATGTGTACAACGCGTTTGTCGATATTTGGGATCAAGAAAACCTGTGGGTCACGATTGACCGAGCGAACCTGAATCCGCCAAACAAATCAGGTCGCGAATTTAGTGGTTTTATTCACTGGGATGCGGATACGTCATTAGATCCTCTTCCGATTAATGTCCAAGGTGTGTTAGCGTTATCTGATACCAGTGAAGAGACGGGAGGATTCCAGTGTGTCCCTGAGCTCTACCGACAGCTTGAAGAGTGGCGGAAAACACAGCCGGATGACCGTGACCCTTACGTTCCCGATCTGACCGGGTTTGATGTGGAATTTATTCCGATGAAAGCGGGTGACTTGTTGATATTCAACAGCTTGCTTGCACATGGTATTCGTCCAAATCAGTCGAATCAGGTTCGTATGGCACAGTACATCTCGATGGTTCCAGCAGAAGAAGGGAATCAGGCGATCAGAGATTGGCGAATAAACTCTTGGAAAGAACGAATCCCACCACAAGGATTTGCTTTCCCGGGTGACCCACGCAACTGGGAACAAACCAAATACCTACAGGCAGAGCTCACAGACCTGGGTGAGAAACTTCTGGGGCTAGCAAGCTGGAAAGTACCAGAATCTGTATAAAGTAGGTTTCACTTAGTGCTTAACACCAACGTATGAACTCGAAGCGCGGCCGATATGAATATATCGGTCGCGCTTTATTTCTTTTTAATACACTGAAGTCATCGTCAGCCTAATTTGTAGCTATGCTTGATGAATATAAGGACAGGCATCATATGAAATTGATATAAGCGTCATTTTCAGTAACACCCAATGCCTCTCGAGAGGTTTGGATACGAGCATTTTATTAATTCACGATTCGGTTAAGTTAGTGGTTGTACATTACTAACCCCAATGGATAACTGAATGACTACGGCCAGAAACCAGCAAATTTGCCTTGAAGCGACTCACTATTACCACTGTGTTTCACGGTGTGTCCGTCGCACTTTTCTTTGTGGTTATGATGAGCAATCAAATAAGAATTACGAGCACCGTAGAGGATGGATTGAGGACCGTATCAAACAGCTCAGCACTGTATACTGCATTGATATCTGCGCCTATGCCGTTATGAGCAATCACTACCATTTGGTGCTGCATATCAATAAAGAGCAAGCTGAATCCCTAACCGATACTGAAGTTATCGAGCGATGGACATCTTTGCATACTGCGCCTGCGCTAATTCAACGTCTTCGTAATATGGAATTAAAGACTGAAGCGGAACTCAACGCTGCTCATGAAATAATCGAGCAATGGCGCGAACGGCTTTTTAGTCTCAGTTGGTTTATGCGAGAGCTGAATTTCGAGATTGCGATGAAAGCTAATCAGGAAGACGAATGCAAAGGTCATTTTTGGGAAAGTCGCTATAAAAGTCAGGCGTTATTAGATGAAGAAGCTCTGCTAGCTGCGATGGCTTATGTGGATTTAAACCCGATTAGGGCAGGAGTTGCCCAAAGTCCAGAAACATCAGAGCACACTTCAATTAAAACCCGCTTAAAAGCACTGAAAAATCAGCAACCCACCACACCTTGTCTTCATCCGTTTATCGGAGATTACAGTGACCAAAAGGGATCTGGCATTCCATTTCGTCTAATGGACTATATCGAATTGGTTGATTGGACGGGGCGAGAATTTCGCGAAGAAAAATCGAATATTAGTGAAAAACAGCCACCGCTATTGGAGAGGCTCAGCGTAACACAGAAAGAATGGCTGAAAGTTTGCAACCAGCTCGAAAGAAAACGGGCTTTGTTGGTCGGTAGTAAAGAAAGCCTGAAGCTGGCATTGCCTCAGATGCAAAGAATCCGGCTCTGTGGATACCAGCTAAGCTAACAATTCAATAAATAAACCCATATTTTTCCACCTCTATCCACTGCAGCACTTCATGTGTTGTATTTGTTGTATTAACCACGCCTCAAAAACGTCAACACATTGGAATGGAGCAATCGAACAGGCCAAATAGATGAAAATGGCTATAACCGCTCCCACTTTTGGTTTAGCCGGAAAGCGGCACGCTAAGTTTTCTTTATTATGCCTGTCCTTAGTGATTTTATTGGTTCTGTGGCATTTCTATGCGATCTTATTTAGTTTGGAAGAAGCAATCACTCTTGAAACGCACTGTGAGCAAGTTGAAAAACTGCTTAAAAATGTGCCTTCGGATGTACTTGCGTGGGTTAAAACGCTTACAGAGCTTCTGCACACTTATGCTGAGATCAACGCTAACCCTTAAGACTAAATTTTAAAATCAGCAACTTACATTTCTATTGATGCCTTATCAAAACCTGGGAGAGTTAAGTGCTCGCACGTTAATTTGCTGTTTAATGTTGTAATTTTGTTGTCTACTGGTTGTAGAGTGTTTACGCAAAATTTATTCTCTGCTTTTGCAAAATTCACAATACAAGGAAGATTGATATGAATATACACGTGGAAGTCGTGTTTGGAATTATGCTCGTTCTGCTGGTGGTGTGGTTAACGCCATTAATACTCGTTTTAAAATCCACTAAAACACATGGAAGTGAAAAGCTGGGTTGGTTGTTAGCGATCGTTTTTATCTCTTGGTTTGCCTGGATTTTCTATTTACTTTTAGCACCGATAAAGGCAAATACGGGGCACGTTAGAGAGTAATATTCACCTAAGGCTAAAGCTCCGGTGTCAGGTAATTAGCTGCCGCACATTGGCAGAGAACCCCCTAATTGCAAATTTTGGGGTACATTAGCCAGATGAGGTTTTTCGTTTTCTGGGTATCGAGCCTGATTTTTATCAGGTTTTATGTGATTTTTTGTATTTACAGTGTTTTTAGTAGTGGGTGAAAGTTTGAATTTGAGGGCGTTCACCCATCCATAACGTGATGTTATGAATTTCCGGTCGAAAACGTTGTTTGTTGGTTTGTTAAGGTTTGGTTACTGTTTGGTGGTGTTTTGGATCGACCATTCATCATTGATTTTAACTACTTCTAGACAAATTAAACAAAGGCGGACTTCATGAAATTCATTGGAATATATACACCAGTTATCACTCCTTTTAGTCACGATGGCAGCATCGACTTTGACGCTTATTCTGTTCACATCAAATACCTGGTCAGCCAAGGTGTTCAAGGGCTTGTCATTGGCGGAACTACAGGTGAGTACTATGTCGAATCGTTAGAGGAACGTATAAAACTTCTGCAAGTTGCAAAGGAGTTAGTTTCAAATGACGTGCATGTTGTATTTGGTACTGGCTCAATTAACCCGGAAGATTCGATTATCCTGGCGGAAGCAGCAGCAAAATATAAGGCTGACGCAATTTTAGTCGCGACTCCACCATACTCACTTCTTACTCAAGAAGAGCTTGCTATCCACGCTCTCAATGTGGATAAAGCAGCGAACCTTCCAATCATGCTGTACAACTACCCAGACCGCATGGGCGTTAATATGGAAAAAGAGTTCTTCGATGCTGTGCTGTCTAAGTCTTCGAACTTCGTCTCTATCAAAGAAAGCTCTGGCGACATAAATCGCTTACATATGTTGGTCAATGACTACCCTCAACTACAAGTGTCATGTGGTATGGATGACCAAGCATTGGAGTTCTTTACCTGGGGATGTCAAAGCTGGGTATGTGCAGGCTCAAACTTCCTTCCGGGTGAACACCTAGCGCTTTATGAAGCCTGTGTCGTTGAGAAGGATTTTGTAAAAGGACGCAAGATCATGTCCGCAATGATGCCGTTAATGAGTGTACTAGAGCAGGGCGGTAAGTTCATTCAATGCGTTAAGCAGGGTGTAGAAATTGATGGTCGCTTCGCTGGTAAGGTTCGCGCTCCTCTACACGGTCTGACAGAAGAGGAAAAAAATCAGCTCGCCGATGTAGTCAGTACTCTGAAAGCTGCTATTTCTTCTCTTTAACTGAGACTGAACATCAAGGAGGATGAATATGTCAGAATTACTAATGCCTAGGGACTATCTTGATATTGCAAAACGACTACGTCTACCAACACAGAGTTTTATTGATGGCAAATATTGTGCTGCTGTTTCAGGTAGAACATATACAACGTCTAATCCAGCAACCGGTGAAGTTATAGCTCAGATATCATCATGTGACGAAGTCGATGTAAACAAAGCGGTTTCGGCGGCAAAAAGAGCCTTTGATGATGGTGGGTGGAGTCTCTTACATCCCCAAGAACGCAAGTCAATTCTAAAAGATTTTAGCAAACTGGTAGCCGAACACGCCTCAGAATTAGCGGTTATGGAATGTCTGGATTCGGGTAAGCCGATTCAAGATTGTGTCACGATAGATGTCCCTGAGTTTATCCACACTGTGGATTGGCACGCAGAAGCTATCGATAAAATTTACGACCAAACTGCACCTGTTGGTTCAGAAGCTATAGCTATGATTGTTCGTGAGCCAATTGGTGTTGTAGGGGCTGTTTTACCGTGGAACTTCCCTTTATTAATGCTCGGGTGGAAGATCGCCCCTGCCTTGGCCGCTGGCTGTTCAATAGTCGTTAAGCCAGCAGAGCAAACTTCATTGACTGCCATTCGTATTGCTGAGCTTGCTCATCAGGCGGGGATTCCTAGTGGTGTCTTTAGTGTAGTAACAGGATCTGGCGCTGATGTCGGTGAGCCACTTGGCCGTCACCCGGATGTCGACATGATCACGTTTACAGGCTCCACCGCTACGGGACGACTATTTTTAAAATATTCCGCTGAATCAAATTTGAAAAAAGTGGTTCTAGAATTGGGTGGCAAGAATCCGTGCGTTGTTCTTGATGATGCCGAAAACTTACAAAAGGTAGCACAACACGTCTGCTCCGCTGCGTTTTGGAATATGGGAGAAAACTGCTCAGCGGCATCTCGCTTAATTGTTCAGTCTGGTGTTAAACAAGCACTAATGGACAATATCCTGAACGAACTCAAAGAGTGGAAAATGGGCTCGCCAATTCATCCCGAAAATCAGTTAGGAGCCATGATCGATAACCGCCACTTTGACAAAGTCATGAGTTATTTAGAAATGGGTAAACAGAAGGGGTACACCATTTTAGCCGGAGGCAAGAGCCGGGATGGCTTATTCATAGAGCCTACTATTTTTGATGGCGTCGATAATCTTGATGATATTGCGCAAGAAGAGATATTCGGTCCGGTTTTATCCGTTATCACAGTCGACACCGTTGAAGAGGCAATCCGTGTCGCTAACGATACGAACTATGGTTTAGCCGCTTCTGTGTTTACTTCCAATACTGGCCGCGCCCTGCGTGCTGCACGAGCCATCAAAGCAGGTACGGTAACCGTCAATTGCTTTGGTGAAGGTGATATTACTACTCCGTTTGGTGGGTATAAGCAATCTGGATTTGGTGGCAGAGACAACTCTCTGCACGCCCACGATCAATACACAGAACTCAAAACCATTTGGGTTGACCTAACTCACGACCTGTAACTCTCTATTCATTTACCCGATATGGCTTGTTCAGTGACCGATATATTTTGGTCACTGGGCACGCCGTTTGAATAGCAGGCATGCGAAAAGGAACAACGTATGCAAAAACGAATTAACGTAAATAAATTGCCAGCGGATAAAGGTGAAGCTGCTTGGAATTCTATTCTTGGCAAGCAAGTTACTTATCCTACGATTGAAAAAAACGGTTGCTATGACTGGGTGATTGTTGGAGGGGGCTTCGCTGGAATGGCCGCAGCTCGCCGTCTGACTCAGTTACTGGGTAGCAATGAACGTATCGCCGTATTGGAAGCTGGTCGTTTAGCGCATGGTCCAGCTGGGCGAAACAGCGGATTTATGATCGATTTACCTCATGAACTGAATTCAGAAACCTATTCAGGTGGTATGGAGGATGATCTCAGAAAAATAAAGCTAAACCGCGTAGCTATCGATTTCGCCAAAGAACTCGCAGCGGAACAGGAGTTTGATAAACAAATATTTGATCCGTGTGGGAAGGTGACTGCAGCATGTACTGAGAAGGGGCAAAAGCACATCAGTAATTATGCTAAGCACCTGGACGCGTTGAACGAAAAATATGAACTGTTATCTGGCTCAGATTTAAAAAACTGGACCGGGACAGATTTCTATTCACAAGGTTTATTTACTCCTGGTGCTGTGATGATTCAGCCTGCTGCGTTTATTCGCCGAAGTGCTGCTGCACTACAGGGTAAAGTGGATATTTATGAAAACAGCCCAGTGACCGAAATGACACTTGGTGACGCTCATGTGCTCAAAACGCCGAAAGGTAATGTTACGGCGAAAAATGTCATACTCGCAGTCAACGGCCACATACAATCATTCGGCTTTTATCCTCGTCAATTATTGCACGTATTTACATACGCCTCGATGACACGCAAGCTCACGTCTGAAGAAGTGTCTCGATTGGGTGGCGTACCGGACTGGGGGATTCTGCCTGCCGATCCATTAGGCACGACTATTCGAAAAATTTCCGACTACCAAGGGTCGGGCCATCGTATTATTGTCCGAAACCAGGCAACGTTGAATCAGTCTCTCATCGCTTCAAAGAGTAATATGAAGCGCGCTGAATTATTACAGGATATCTCGTTTAAAAACCGATTCCCGATGCTGAAAGGTATCGACATGGAATATCGCTGGGGCGGTCGGTTATGCTTATCACTAAACTCAGTCCCGGCTTTTGGTGAGGTTGAAAATCGTGTTTTTGCCGCGAGTTGCCAAAATGGCCTCGGTACTGTCAAAGGCACCTTATCCGGAATGATGGCAGCAGAACTCGCAGTCTCAAAACGTTCGCCAAATCTGGAAGAGTTTATACGACATGAAACACCTAAGAAATTGCCTCCAGAACCTTTCCTTTCTGTCGGGGCTAATATGACAATGCGCTGGAAAGAGTGGTTAGCTGGAAAGGAGTTATAAGCACTCAGTACCCTTCTCACGTTTCACCTACTTCGGTAGGTGAAAGTCGTTTTAACCATCTAATCAATCCGTTACTGCAAAAATATTCAAACATTCCGGAAGCTTCGCAAACCGACTAAAATGAAACGCCGATGTGTTAGCCTCTAATGCGTTGACGGAGCTGTGTCGGCGTGTAGCTGAAAAGATCTTTAAAGCAATTGCTGAAGTGACTACTACTGACGAACCCGCAGCTCAAACCAATTTGAATAATTGACTCACGACTGTTTTCTAATAAGTCGTGGGCTCGCGCTAGTCGACAACGTATGTAGTAACGTGAAGGAGATGTATCGAGATGCAGTTGAAATAACCGCTCAAGCTGCCGTCTAGAGATAGATATACAACGAGCCAGCTCATCTGGTGTTAAAGGCTCTTCAACATTTGATGTCATCAACGATATCGCTTCTTTCAACACTTCTGGAAGCTCTGGAATGATTGCTTCGTGGCTCAAACGAGAGCGAACTTCCTGACGACCTTCGGATGCCTGATCACAACTTAATATTTCTCTTACTGCTCGAACAAGTGTTGGTCCAAAATGACCTTCAATAATATTTAACATCATCTCCAGAGCACTGTTCGGTCCTGTGCAACTGGAGTGAAAATCATCGACTTCAAAGGTATGCGAGGAAAGTTGAAGCTCAGGAAATGTTGCTCGAATAAAGCCATGACAGCTTGGATGAACTGCTGATGCAACTTTGTTACTCAATACGTTAGCTTGAGCTAGAGCGATAGTTCCATTCCAGATACTTCCTAATCTTACTCCCTGATTATCAACAGAACTTAATCCAGATTTTAATATCTCAGAACAGTTGGTATCACATCGGTATCCACCGCATACGAATAGCCAGTCCAGAGTCCCGCGGTTATGCAAATTCAATGATTCAATCGTCGAGTCCGTGACAATCTCAATACCAATGTCACTGAGTACTTTACGTGAATCAATACCCAAAATATGAATGTTATATAACGCGTTTTCGTGCACTAAGTTAGCCGTGATTAAGGAGTCCAGGGCGGCAGTAAATGCCATCATAGAGAAATTTGGCTGTAACAAAAAACCGATATGATATTGTTTGTCCTGCTCTTTACTGAACGGGGAATTTATAGTGTGTTGCAACATGATAATTACTCGTACGAAGGAATAGAGCTGCGTTCAAATGAACTGGAAAGGGGTTGATTAATAAATTAATTAGCCAGTAAGTTTGTAAGGCGCTAAAGCCAAAATAAAAACTAAAACTAACGTAAATACTAAAGCCAACGTAAATAGAGATACGTTGGCCATTAGTAAATGGAATATTAATTATTTTCCGCTTTGTTGTAGTAGTGAACCTTTTTTAATATGACTCTTTTTGTATTCGAATTCGCGACTAGTTTTAGATTTTTCAATATGTGACTTGTTAATTTCTAGCCATATATCCGCATTTTTTATTCCTAAAGCGCGAGGATTAAAGTGGGGCTCTTTACCTGACTCCAACTGGGACATGTAATCGTTGTAGATCTTGATGACTTGCGGAAATAAAAAGATAAGAACAATACCATTTACCCAAATCATTGCCCCAAGTCCAATCTCACTCACCGCCCATGCCATGCCTGCGGTGACGTTGAACCACATGAAGAACATGACACACATTAATATACGTAGTACCCATATCATCTTTTCACGACGACTTTCGCTGATGTTACGAGCTAAATACGCTAATCCAGATTCACCTTCATAGTAGTATGCGATAGTGGTGGAAAAGACGAAGAAAAGTAGAGAGACAGCAACAACAATTCCACCTAACCCCGGTAGCACGGAGTTTACTGCTTCCTGAACCCAGATAACACCAACGCTATTCGCCGCTGCCTGTTCAGCCATCACTTGCGAGCCTTGACCAATATAGATGTAGCCGTCTGTGCCCATAACATTAAAACAATCAGTAATGAGTATTAAAAAGGCAGTACACAAACATACAGCGACATCAATATAGACAGTGAACGCATTAATCATGCCTTGCTCGGCAGGGTGTTTACATTCAGCTGCAGCAGCTGTTGCGGGTGTTTCCCCCATCCCTGCGCCACTAGAATTCACAGCTCGCTTAACGCCATAAACCAATGCACTTCCAAACAAACCACCAAAAGCGGCATCACTTCCAAGTGCACTAGACAAAATGAGCTTTAACGTATCAGGAATAGCATGCAAGTTAGCACCTAAGACGACTAATGTGATGATGAAATAGAACGCAGCCATGACGGGTACGATAAGCGTTGAAAACTTAGCGATTCGACGAATGCCGCCAGATATCACAAGAAACAATAAGACTGAGACGACGGCACCTGAAATAACGGGGCTGATTCCCATACTGCTTTCAAAGGCCATTCCAATGTTGTTCGCACCAGCACCACTTACAAACAGCGGCACACCAATTAATGCAAGAAGAGCAAATAAAACAGCAACGGGTCTCCAGCCTAAACCACTTTCAATATAGTTGTAAGGTCCGCCACGGTATTGACCATCTTGTCGAACCTTATAGACTTGACCTAAGCTGTTTTCGGCAAAAGCAAGTGCGGAAGTGATCACGGAGGTGATGAGCATCCACAGTACTGCTCCGGGGCCGCCATACATAATAGCAACACATACACCGCCAATATTTCCGACAGCAATACGATAAGCCGCTACAGAGCAAAATGTTTCAAACGGTGATATTCCATCTGAAGATTCGCCTCCACTACGCAATAAGCGAAGCTGTAGCCGGGGTTTGGTTAGTGTTCCAAACCGCATTGCTATCATATAGGCCAGGCTGACAAACAGCAGTAATAAAATAACAGGCATTGCCCAAATAGCGCTGTTTATATTATTTACAAGTGTTTCTATATTCATTGTGTTCTCCTACACATATAGATGTAATTTCCTTATTTGGCGTTCATGAATATCTCTACTTCTTTGTTTGATATAAATTCGTTCTTTAAATTGAATGTTAATTCAATGAATTTTGATTATTCTAATTAAAAGGTTCGCATATAATAAATTATCAAATTTGTTTTATATGAGACCAATGTAACTGCAGAAAGATGGTGATATTCACCAATCCTTTTTAACAGATATATAAGCGAGTTTTTTAAGTTTGTTAGTTAACCTCTTGTTGATGACTTGGTTAACTATGTTAAAGATTTGTTTCTTTGCAGGCGAGAAACATTTAGTTCATATAAAGCATAACTTAAGGTAATCGATTCGGTGGGCATTAGTAATCAACGCAGCGCTAATCATATATGGGAGAACGCTTATTGTGTTGACCTATAAAGCGTTATATGGTCTGTTGAGAAAATGTGAACAAAATTGTTGCTCGATCTTATTGGTGTAAGGAGATACTAGCGGATATGGCAAAACATGTAGAACCAGATAGAATCCTAATGAAAATGCCTTCATTGAGAGCGATAAAATCTTTTGTTGCAGCTGCAAAATATCAAAGTTTTACGTCTGCGGCAGAATCATTGTGTGTCACACAGGCTGCGATAAGCCGTCAAATTAGAGAGTTAGAAGATGCATTAGGCGTAAAGTTATTCAATAGGGTTGGAAGATCCATTGAATTAACTGAAGCAGGGAATATTTTCTATGACGCTGCTTACCTGTCCTTTGTAAATATTGCACAAGTGACCCAACGAATAGAGAATCAAAATGTGCAAAAAAAGGAAGTGACGCTTTGTTGTTCACCCGCATTTGCAACTTGTTGGCTTGCCTTACATCTGCCTAAATTTATGGCTTTGTACCCGGAAATTAATGTCAATATAATTACGACTAACAGTATTCTGAGTTTGGAACCGGATGCCCACCCCGATTTTTTTATCAGTAAATGTTCGACATCTCTGAACGGTTATGCAGCTAGACCGCTTTTTCACGACATTATTTATCCAGTGTGTTCACCGAACTACCTGAAATCTAATCCAGAGATTCATGACCTGGATTTTCTCAACGAATCAATGTTATTAAACTTAAGCCCGTATGGAAGGGCACAGTTGGCCGAGCATGTCGATTGGGATGTCTGGTTTGCCGAAGTACAACAAACATTTCAAGTGAAGAATGGGTATCGATTCGCTTCCAATGATTATAATTTATTGATTAATATGGCCACTCAGGACCAAGGTGTGTGTTTAGGGTGGCATCACTTAGTGTCTAAATTGATTGAAGATGGAAAGTTAGTCCGGGTGGGGGATTTAGAAGCAAGATACAAAGAGAAATGCCACTACCTTGCGTACAACGAGGAAAAATCGAACGATCCTACCTTGATAATTTTCAGAGATTGGATTTTATCAGAATTCAGTCAGGGAGACTTGCCTGTTTCAGTGTAGGTTTTTCTTATCCGACTTATTTTAAGTGTCGTTGGGTAGCGAATTTAGGGCCATCAAATGGCAGCGTTCACATCTGTACGCTGCCATTTTTACATTTGAATAGGGCTGAGACGATAGTTAGGGTGACTCACATGCCCCGCCAGATTGGAATGACTGACGATTTTTTATGATGGGTTACTGTACGCTATCTACCCATTCATCCGATTTGAACCATTTGTCGTGGATACGCTGATAGGTTCCATCACCTTTTATTTGGCGAAGAAAGTTGTTTAAGAAGTTAAGGAAATCTGGATCTCCCTGACGAACAGCCCAACCTAGCGGTTCAAATGTAAAGCTTGTGTCGAGGTGAACCACTTTATCCTTGTGTTGCGCTTCATACATGGCGTTATAAGGAAAGTCATAGACAAAAGCATCAGCCTGACCATTTGCAATTTGTAGTACGGCATCGGCAGATGTGTCATAAAGGTCGATTTTCGCGCCTGACAAATACTTTTTAGCCGCTTCTGCACCCGTTGTACCCATTTGCGTAGCGATGACATACTGTTGATTGTTCAGGTCACGGAACGAATGAATTTTGTCAGCAAGCTTGGGAGAAATAAGGATTGTTTGTCCAACTTCTATGTATGGATCTGCGAAATTAACACTTAAATTTCGTTCAGGCGTAATGGTCATGCCGCCGATAAAATCACATTTGCCTGTCTTTAAAGCAGGAACAATGCCGTCCCATGCGGTATTCACAGGCACAAATTTCACGTTGATTGCGCGTGCCATCTGTTTAGCCAAATCAATATCAAATCCAACATAGCGACCATTTTTGTCCGTCATTTCGAACGGAATATAGCCGGATTCAAAGCAGAATTTGAGTTCTCCTGAACTTAATATTCCATTCAGTGCCGATTCAGCGGCAGTAGCATTGGTAGAGCAAAAGAGAGTGAAAATAGCAATTGAGGAGGTCAATACCCCACGAACTTGTTGTTTTAACGGCTTTAACTTCATTTTATACATCCACATATTTTAATTTTTATTGTTCAATGGGTTACGCAAATATTTCGCTCATGAAACGAGACTTTCAGATTTGTATCATTCATGTGACTAAACTCTACTTGCGTAAACGCCAGAGAATTACTCCAGGGGCGAAGTGTTTGTCATTCTACGCTTGAGAAAATCTGTTTTATTTCAGTCGGCGTTGTACCGCAGCATCCACCGATAATTCGAGCGCCAAGATTTTTCCATTGTTGAGCGTAAGAGAGGTAACTTGTCGAGCCGTTTTTATCGTGGTCACACCAGGTCTTGCTGTTTGGATCGTAACTATTCCCCAGGTTTCCATAGACAACGATTGGTTTATTGGTTTCTGTGTTGATTTTCTCAATCAGTCCACCAACAAATTGTGGGGCAGTACAGTTGATACCGACAGCAACGACACAATCAAATGCTTCTAGAGCGCGAATACACTCGGAGATATCTTGCCCATTAGATATCTGTGATTCGCTTTTAGCACTGAAAGTAATCCAGCATTTTGCATTGAGCTCCTGGACAATCTCTGCAATGACCATGGCTTCATCTAAACGTGGAATGGTCTCCGCAGCGATGAGATCTACGCCTTGGTTCCAGAGAATTTCAATTCGTTCTTGATGAAATTGACGTAATTCTTCCTTAGACAGGTGGTAATCACCACGGTACTCGGAACCATCAGCGAGGAACGCACCATAAGGACCAATTGATGCAGCTGCAATCGGGTATCGTCTATTTTCTGCTTTTCCTTCTTGCTCCCACCACGCATCTCTCGCTTCTAAGAGCAGAGTGGCGGAGGTTCTAATCAGATCTACGGCTTCTGCTTTGGTCAGTCCTTTCTTCGTGTAGCCTTCTATCGTGGCTTGATAGCTTACCGTGACACCGAAGTCCGCACCTGCCTGGAAATAATCGCGGTGCAATTGTTTTATTAATTCTGGGTTGTCTTTGAGTATTTTTGCAGTCCAAAGATCGTCGTTAAGATCACAACCCATCGACTCGAGGTGTGTACCTGCAGCACCATCAGTAATCAGTAACTGAGACTTTGTAAGAATTGTAGTGAGATCTTGTCTCATGGTTTTTCCTTATGTGAATAACTCACAGAGTGTTTTAATTATTGTTTTATCAGTGTTGAATTGCGTCATCAAAACCAAATGATGGCTTCAGTGCTTTTCAATACCCTGAAGTTACTCATAAGTTGTTACATTAGTAAAGCCACGGACACGGAAATACCCGATTACTTAAAGTGGTTGTTTGCCATCTGACGAGTCATTCCAATGCTACCGAAAATATTCTCTATGATGCTATGTGTACTGTTTAATATATCAGGGTGAATATTCAAGCTTTAATTAATTTCAACATGAGTTCTCCGATTAAATAACCGAGTTAGAAACCGTGCTAATGAAGTTGAGGTTTTGTTTTGGACGTTCTATAGATTGGGTTGCGTTTAAAACGATATTTATTAATTTTTCATAATAAATTACATTTGATATGTTGATCTTTGTTCAGATATTTTCTGAGTGAAAGGGTTATATTTAGTAAGTTTATTATGCACTAATAATTATATGGAATGGAAATTTCCAATCTCAACGGATATTATTTTTAATATTGTTTAATATATAAAAATTATAAATTTCAATAGGTTAGTGTATATGTTATTACGAATTACAATTTAATCTACTGAGTGCCCCAAATATTTTTCAAACGCTCATAAATTAACCACACTTTCGTGCCTTACGTGATAAAGTCTTACATTCCATTTACCTAAAATACGTAATATGTTAATAATTTTCGCCTCATTTGTAGGGGTTTTAAGTACTGCATTTGAAATAAAAAGGATTTGGTTCGCAGCCGCTAAGGAATAAAGGCAAGCGAACTATTAAAAAGATAAAAATCTGGAAATAAGGAAATTTATGAGTAGTCGCTTTAAGCTCAGCAAGGTTGCTGTGCATTGTTTGGCGTTGTTAGGGGCAAGTATATCACTTAGCGTGCAAGCCGAAACGGAATTGGATGCCATGCAAGGTGGGGCAAAAGGAGTTGAATTCACCCTTATTACTGGCGACAAAGTCAGTGCAGTTGTGAATAACACTGGTGAGCTCGGTGGCATTCGTATGCTGAATAAAGAGGGGGTGGAAATTGTTACGTCTGTGTTCAAGCGCGGTAACGATACTTACGTAGTGCCAGCGAAGGCACAACCTTTTGTTGATTCACACGCTATTGACTTAGAGTTGTTTAATATCAATAAGCTATATAAGTCAAATTATGATGATGCGAGCACAGACAATCTTCCGGTAATTATCGAATACTCTGCGGGAACGCTTGCAGGAGCGGCCGCACCGACTGTTATTGAGGGGACTTCATTAACCAGTGAAATCGAATTAATCGACAGCGCAGTATTTGGAATTGCAAAAGACAAAGCCGCCGATGTGTGGGAAAGCCTGACACAGGACGGACGTATCGAAGGGGTTTGGCTGGATGCGGTGATCTACGGTCACAAACAAGCTGCTGGCACCATGTTGACACCGACTGTGCCTTTAACGGGCGCGTTGGGTACCGCAGCCAGTGCGTTTAATGGTGAAGGTGTAACAGTCGCGGTATTGGATACTGGCTACGATGTTGAGCACAGTGACTTACAGGGTCAGGTTATTGGCTCAAAAGACTTTTCGTTTTCTTCTAACGGTGTAGATGATTTAAATGGCCACGGTACCCACACGGCTTCTACCATTGCTGGTACGGGCGCAGAATCGAATGGGTATTGGGCTGGTATGGCACCGGGCGCTGATCTTCTGATCGGTAAAGTACTGAGCAACAGCGGTGGCGGCAGTACCTCTGGTATTATTAATGGCATGATCTGGGCGGTGGAAAATGGCGCAGATATCGTCAATATGTCACTGGGCGGCTCAGCAACTGCCTGTGAAGGGCCAATGGTTGATGTGGTTGAAGCATTTAGGGATCAAACCTTGTTTGTTATCTCAGCCGGTAACAGCTATTCACGTGAAACGGTGGGTTCACCAGGTTGTGCGCCAAGTGCCTTGACTGTGGCTGCGTTGGATCGTGACAACCAGACAGCAGTGTTCTCTTCGCGTGGTCCGTCACCGGATGGTCATTCAGCGAAACCAGATATTGGCTCACAAGGTGTTGATGTCATGGCTGCAGCATCCGGCGGTGTTGGCAGCAATGCGTATCGGTCTTTGTCGGGTACATCAATGTCGGCCCCTCACGTTGCGGGCGGTGCAGCGATTGTATTGCAGGCGCGTCCTGAGCTTTCTCCTGTCCAATTAAAACGCGTTCTGACTTCTTCAGTCTTTGACAATGATGTTCATGTACTTGAGCAAGGTGCAGGCCCGATGGATGTCAATCGCGCAATTACTCAGCCCGTGATTGCTGCGCCAAACACAGAGCTCGGCCGCTTTGTTGATGTGGCATCAGCTGTCAGTGTCGAAGCGTATGTGACGCTGACTAACATCAGCGATAACGATGTAACTTACAAACTGAGCATGGATCTGATTGGCGAAGACGGTAAAACCCAACTTCCAGCGACTCTGGCTGGTTTAGGGATTAAATCAGTGACAGTGCCTGCGAATGGTTCAGTGGATGTTCCTGTATGGATTGAACCACAAGTGGCGTTGCGCGATGGTGCGTACGGCGCGATTACCGGGCGTATTAAAGGTGTGAGTACCGGACAGTCAGATGAGCAGATAACTGTACCAGTCTCGTTCTGGGTTCAGCCTCCGGAAGTGGAACTGACATTAAATGCGTACGATAATCGCGGTAAGCCAGCAACCAGCATCTCTAAAGCTTATATTATCAGTGAAGAAGATGATTGGGGGCATGCACTTTCCTTTACCAATGGTCAAGCCAGTATCAGCCTGCCACAGGGTAACTACAGCGTTATTTCACACATTGTAACTTACGACAATGACTCTGATTTTGGTGGATTGCCTGAGTCTGCTGCACAGATGGCATACCTTGATCACAAAGTTACTTCAGACACGGTACTTACTTTTGATGCAGGTATGGCAGAAAAAGTGGAATTTAAAGCAGATAAGCCAATTGATACCCAAGGCTTCTCGTTTGGTTTCACTTACGCCTTGGACGACAACAAAGTAGCGAAGCTTGCTGCGATTGATATGATGCCGGATTATGTGGAAAACATGTATCTGTGGTCACAAGGTCACGACGACCGTTTCCGTTCATTTGTGTCTACTCATGCAACGGCACCAGAAGCAGTACTAACCATGGAAAATGGCCAGCAGCTACATGCTGTTGCACAAGGACTTACCGTGGGTTTTGATGGAGAAGGAAGCGCTGAGGTGGTACCTGTTGGTGACGCAGCTTATAACACTGATTGGAGCCAGTTTGATTTGGCCGGTAAAATTGCGTTGATCCAAAACCCTTACTATGCCACGAACTACATGGTGAAAAGTGCAATGAATCAAGGCGCAATTGGCGTGCTTTTCTATCTTCCTGGCACTCATGGTCGTTATAAAACGGCCTTTACTGGAGTTCCGACTAAGCCAGTCGCTGGTTTAAGTGCGGAAGAAGGTGAAATGCTGTTTGCAGAAATCCAAAATGGTCGCAACAAGGTTAGCTGGTCGGGTACAGCGGTTGACAAAACACCTTATACCTACCAGTTACATCACATCACTGATGGTCACAACAAAGGTGGCTTAATTCGCGTACATGACAAAGACATGTATCACATCAGTGCAGCTTATCACGCACAAGGTGGTGAGGTTCCTGTGTTCCGTGACATGATGGCGCAAACCAATAGTACCGGTGAATTCTATTCAACGGGGAGTCCACAAATGTTAATTGCGCCGGTTGTACGTGATGAATACTACACCGCAACCAGCAAAAATACCTGGACTAACATTGTCATGCAGGGCAGCCGTATTCAATCGGATGGTGCTTACTTTGATGGCCCACGTATTATGTCTGCTGGTGAAAAAGAAGAGACAACCTGGTTGAAAGGGCCAAAAGGCGCGAGCTTGAATTCCAGCTCTTATTCCATTGGTTACCGTGATACGAATTTGATCAGATGGAACTTCCCACAATTTGGTGATTCATCAGGTCACGATGCGATTGCCGGTCATAATGGCAGCTCGGCTTATGGTTTGTGGGTGAATGGTGAGAGTACGTACATGAACTCAGGCACCTTGACCATGCCGGTTGAAAGTGCCGAAGTCCGTCTTGAACTGCGCAACTATAACCGTGGTGTGGCAGAGCGTTCACCGATTGGCGATAAGCTAGGCTCGTTCTATCAGGGGATCTTTACCTTTATGACAGATCAAACTATGCAAGGAGCGCAGCCAATTTTGGTACCGCAAATTGATGTGCCTGTGGATATAAACAACAGCCATGCAGCGGGCGAGCCTGCGAAGGTTGTTCTATCGGGTGCAATGGACAGTAGTGACGATGTCAATCTGGCCGAAGTTACTCTGCAATACGCTTATGGCCAGGAGTGTTTGCTGAGCTATGTTTCTGCCTATTCATACTGCCCGGTTAACAACAAATTGAATGAATCGGATTGGGTCGAAGCGCAAGTGGCTTATGAAGATGGTCAGTGGGTTGCTACCGTGCCAAATGATGCTCAAGCTGGCGAGTTTGTTCACTTACGTGTTTCTATGGTCGAGCAGGGCTCAAGTACGGCACAAGTAACAACCATGCGTGCTTACATGCTGAAATAAAGCTTGTTTATAAAGCCACCTTTGTCACTCCTCACACAGGGTGGCTTTTGACCCGTCCTGAGATGGGTTGACACTTTTTAACTAAAACGCTCGATGTACCTCACATCCGGCGTTTTGTTTTTAAAGCCGTACCATCTGATTATAGATTTCTAAAGATTCTGCAACTATCTTCCTCGTTTCTTCCAAGACTTCCGGTTTCCTAAGTAAAAACTCCGCTTTGAGTATCCCATTAATCCCCCTCTATTGATGCATAAGGCCTTCTGCTACTAAGAACTTCAGTTTAGGTGTACCTACCTATGCGTGGTTGCTTCATTCTGACTTCACGGACAAGCCCAAAAGCAGCATGCTCATGATGCTCAGAAACGAGATTGAGTCTGGCGCTGCTACGAGATTTTTATGCTAACTGACAAAACCTAATGATGGCCAAGCCTGCAATGGTTTTCTCTTGGGCAATGCGTCTTTGTGCTTTTTGTTACATCACTCATGCTCTACATCCTTCATGCTAATGAGATTTCGGTCACACTTTCTTATCTGTAAACAAATAATTATTTACCTGACCAACAGAACACAAGTGATAATCAATATCATTGTGATTTGCGTTATATAATTAATCAAATTTACAATGCTGCACCGAAGAACCTCAATATCTATTTGAATGTAGGAACCTTCGAAAGTGCGGGGGAGATAGCATCCTTGATACCAACCACCTTTTATTTAAAGAACTAAAAAACAAAGGTTAGTCCGTTGTTTTTCAACAAGTATCTGGTGGACGCGATTACTTCGCTTGGCGAGTAATGCTGGCTCACGGATTAATACATCTATTGAAAAACAAAGAAAAAGGAAGTTACAACCAATGAAATTGACCGTATTGAGTGTTGCAGTGGCTACAACGTTTATTTCGGGAACGGTATTTGCGGAGACTGACCAAACTGGCAATACCGAGGTAATGGTCGTTACCGCAACGAAAAACCAAACGTCTGTTCGCGATGCACCAGCGTCAATCACTGTGATAGACAACGAGACTCTGAATCGTACACCTGCTAACGATGTTGCTAGCGTGCTTGAAACGGTGCCAGGGCTACAAGTGGTTCGTACTTCCGGAAGTGAACCCTATATCACAATTCGCGGCCTGAAGAACAACAACTCTGCTCGTGATAACTACACCTTGATGCTTATCAATGGCCGTAGAATAACCTCCGCGGAGACAATGGTCCGTGGTGCAACTTTTGATTTTTCAAGTATTCCGATGAGTGCGATTGACCATATCGAAGTCATTCGTGGTCCAATGTCTTCACTATATGGTAGTGATGCGCTTGGTGGTGTTGTAAACGTTATCCTAAAACAGCCAACCGATGATACTCAGGTGAATGCGAGCTTAAGTTTTTCTCAACCTGAAAACGGTGGTGGCGCGATGGAAAAAGGTAACATTTTTGTCAGTGGCGCTGCTATACCGGATAAATTGTTGTACACCGTCACTGCAGAGTATAGCCATCAAGCTGATTGGTTCCCGGATGATGTCAACAGTGGAAACACCTTTTCTGGAAATGCGGAAGAAGAAAGAAGTGGACTACATACGTCATTGAACTGGTTAGTTAATGACGCGAATACTGTTCTATTCGATGCTGGTTATATGAAAGATGACCGTACATTTCCTGATGCCGACAAAGATGATAGCAGTGACGATGATATCACCAACAGTGAAAAGTATACGTTTGGTGTAGGACATCAAGGTTTATGGGATTGGGGTGATAGTGATGTTTATTATCTATATGAACACGCTGAAATTTATGATGATAACTCTCACCCATTATTGGGAGTGACCAATTCAAAGCAACAGAATCATTCACTAGACGGCAAACTAACCTTAACCACTTTTGATAGTCAGGTGATCACCACTGGGATTAATGCGACAACCACTTCGGTCGACATTGATCAAAACTATGACGGCAAACAAACGACTGGGCAGCAGGCCATTTTTCTTCAAGACCAGATCAACCTGACAGAAACGTTGGCAGCGACACTTAGTGGTAGATTTACTCACCATGACGATTTTGGTAGTGATTTCACGCCGAGAGCCTATTTGGTATATAACCCAACGAACCGTTTCACGGTTAAAGGTGGCTATGCTGAAGGCTTTAAGACTCCAACGATTTATCAATCGTCAGAAGACTTTTCTCTCGTGAGCTGTGGTGGTTCTTGTTACCTGACAGGGAACCCAGATCTGAAAGCTGAAACGTCTAAGACCTACGAGCTGGCTTCTAGCTATAATGCAGATCATTGGTTTGTCCAGGCTACCGTTTTCTACAATGAAATTTCCAACATGATCGACCGTGACACCTCTACGCGAGCATCTGGATGGATTACCTATCAAAATATTGATGAAGCTGAATCGAAAGGGGTTGAGCTAGAAGGTCAATTGGATATTCTCGAAAATATCGATTTGACTGCTAACGCGACATACACTAATGCGAAAGACAAAAGTGATGATACTAGTCTGGAGAATGTACCTCGCTGGTTATCAAATATTTCTTTGAACTGGTATGCAACCGATAGATTATCTCTCTACACCTCTGCTAACTACACAGGAAAGCAATGGGATGGAGATACTTGGCTTGATCCTTATGTCATAGCAAATCTTGGTGGTAGCTATGAATTCAATAGCAATTGGACTGTTAAAGCCGGTGTAACCAACTTCTTGGATGAGAACTTAGAATCTGATGAGCAGGATTACTCAGAAAACGTGGTCGGCCGCACTTACTTTGTCACACTCGACATGTCATTTTAATCCTCACAAATTTTGACTAAGGCTCATTCAGTCAGAGCCAATCAAAGCAGAAGGAGGTAGCAGCCTCCTTCTTTATTGTGCAAAGAAAATTCTCATGCGAGTTTGGTGTTCAAACACGATTATAGATTTTCATTATGAAAGCCAAACAAAATAGCGGGATATAGCGGTGGAACCGCAGGGAGTTAAGCCCTGTAGGCAAAAACCGGTTCGTTTTGCTCTACTATACTCTCTCTGCTTGAGCGAACTTCGAGTAAATCCTGCTCTAAGTGCAGTACTTCACTCGTTTTACGTAAAATCTCTTGATTCAATTGAGGATGTTCGATTAAAGACAAACCATATGATGGGACCATTTCTTTAATCTTATGCTTCCATTTATCCGAAGCCATCTGGTGACTAAAACAGCGTTCAAGTAGTTGAAGCATAATCGACGTTGATACAGATGCGCCTGGTGATGCCCCCAACAAGGCGGTGAGACTACCATCTTCTGCATGAACAAGCTCGGATCCGAGGTGTAGTTCACCGCCTTTCCCGTGTACATGCTTTATGATCTGTACGCGCTGACCTGCTTGTACTAAAGACCAATCTTTGATGTCTGCTGACGGGAAAAATTCGCGCAACGCATTCATTCGGTCTTCATTACTCTGTGTTAACTGGCCAAGGAGGTATTTGATAAGATCAAAGCTCTTCATCCCAACTTGTGTCATTGGCAACAGGTTTGATGAGCTTACAGAATTAAACAAGTCTAATAAGGACCCATTTTTCAAGAACTTACTTGAGAAGGTTGCAAAGGGCCCAAATAGAACCACTTCTTTTCCATCTATGACTCGGGTATCCATATGTGGCACCGACATAGGCGGGGCTCCTGCAGGGGCTTTGCCATATACCTTTGCTTTATGGGCTGCAATGATGTCTGGTTTTTCGGTCACTAAGAATTGACCACCAACAGGAAAGCCACCATAGCCTTTGGATTGTTTAATTCCTGATTTTTGCAGCAGAGTAAGCGATGCTCCTCCCGCGCCTATAAATACATATTTGCTATGAACCGTACGCGTTTTGTTATTGCTGAGATCCTTCACTTTTATTTTCCAGCTACCATCAGGTAGGTGTTTCAATGAACGGACTTCGTGTCGCAAGTTGAGTTTGAAGTTTTGATTTTTTCCCAGAGAATCAATCATGTGATGCGTCAGAGCACCAAAGTTTACATCAGTCCCAAAACGTGAACGGGTAGCCGCGACAGGCTGATTTGGATCGCGGTTTTCCATCAATAATGGTGCCCAGGAGTGGATCTGCTTTTTATCTTCGGAATAAATCATGCCATCAAAAAGCGGAAGAGTCCGAAGCAATTTGAAGCGCTTACGCAGAAACTCAATATTGTTTTCGCCAGTGACGAAACTCATATGGGGAACACTTTTGATAAAGCTACCCGGGTTACTAATTGTGCCTTCCTCTACCAGATAGGACCAAAACTGACGAGACTGTTGGAATTGTTCGTAAATATCAACAGCTTTACCTATCGTGACCTGGCCATTTGGCATCTCGGGCGTATAATTTGATTCCGCCAGAGAAGCATGCCCCGTTCCGGCATTATTCCATGCGTTGGAACTTTCTTGAGCTATCTCATCAAGACGCTCAAACATTTCTATTGTCCAGTTGGGCTCTAATTGTTGGATGAATGTACCAAGCGTCCCGCTCATGATACCTCCTCCGATTAAGACAATATCAACCATTTTTTCTCTGTCAGAACTGAGCTGGCTTAATTCATTTATACCAGATACGTTGTTCATTGGGATGTAATCTCTCTCTAAAATAACAAGTAGTTGGAAGTGAGGGATACGTTATTGTCTTTAAAAAGTACTGGGTATTTATTTTTGTTGTTATATACGATTGTTGTTATAGACGATTGTTAACATCGTTTGAATCGATTAGGTTTTACGTCGACGATTGGGCTACGATTTGCTAGCTGGTCGTCAGCGAGTTTCCTTGCCGCAGGTGCTGTACCAAATCTATGCCTGTGAAACCCGTCGCTAAGGTTATTCAGTGTCTCCTGATAGGGCTTCTTCAAATTCTTTACGATAACTACAGCCCATAGATAAGTGATCGAGAATATTAGGGGCATCGACTGTAGCACGTTGGGTCATGATGTCGCCACCATTGTCATGCTTGCGAAATAAAAAATTTGGCGCACTAGCGGTGATGCTAGAGGGTATGTCCGATATTTTTTCGGCTGAAATCTTAAAGTTTTCAGAGGTTCTTAAAGTGTGAATGCCATAATAAGCCTCAGCGGGGATGTCCCAAACTCCGAGCAAGTCTTCTACTTGTCGAGCAGTGCTATTTCCTTTGGTCATATTCTTTACCTAAACATGTAATTGTGTCGTTAGAAGTTACTGTTGAGCTGAGCGTTAATTTTATTGATGGCGGGGATAAAAACTTGCAGAAAACTCGTCATAGCAGAAAAATTGGTAGGTAAGTGGTGATTTGTTCGACCTTTCCGTATCGTTTAGCGAACGAAATTAAACTTAACAAATGGCATCGAGAAAATTTTCATGGTGGTATGAAATGGATTACCTAAACTACCCATTTGCGTTATAGCATTACGTTTCAGCATAGAGAGGAGAAGCTGCTGTTTGCCTCCTATTAGGCACCAGCAGCTTAGTCTTGTTATGTATTCAATTACAATCAGATTGAGGTCTCGGCGGTGACCAACGGCACTTCATCTTTCGCTACATAACGTTTCTTAAACTGATAGGCTACTGCCATGACGACTAGCCAGACAGGTAGAAGATAAACAGATAAACGCATGCCTGGCGTCATGTACATCACCACCAGGATACCGCTTAGAAACACCAGACAAATCCAGTTCGTCATTGGGTAGCCCCAAGATGGGAATAAGGTTTTCTCACGTTGCTTAATCTTGCTCAGTCTGAATTTCATATGAGTCACAGAGATAATTACCCAGTTCAGAACCAGCGCAGAAACTACCAATGCCATCAGGAATCCAAACGCTTCGTGCGGCATGAAGTAGTTCACTACGACACTCATCCCGGTTGAAATAGCAGAAACTGCCAACGCAATAAATGGTACGCCACGCTTGTTCACGTTCAGTAATGCTTGTGGCGCATTCTTTTGTTTTGCCAGACCAAATAGCATACGACTATTTGAATACACGCAGCTGTTATAGACAGACAGAGCAGCAGTTAAGATGATGATATTGAGAATGTTTGCTACCCACTCACTGTTAAGAGCATGGAAGATCATGACGAACGGGCTGCCACCTTCGGCGACTTTCTGCCAAGGATAAAGCGACAAGAGTACAACCAAAGAGCCGATGTAAAAAATCAGAATACGATAGATAACCTGATTGGTTGCTTTTGGAATACTTTTTTCTGGATTTTCCGCCTCAGCGGCAGTGATACCGATAAGCTCCAAGCCACCAAACGAGAACATAATCGCAGCCATAGCCATTGTCAGGCCAGACATACCGTTGGGCATAAAGCCACCCTGATCCCAAAGGTTAGTGATGGATGACTCTGGATTACCGCTATCAGTCGTGAGCAGATAAATACCAAAACCGATCATACAGACAATAGCCGCGACTTTTATCAGAGAGAACCAAAACTCTACCTCACCAAACATTTTTACATTGGTTAGGTTGATCGCATTGATCAGAACAAAGAACACCAGCGCCGAAACCCAGCTAGGAATTTCAGGCCACCAATATTGAACATAGATACCAACTGCCGTTAGTTCTGCCATACCAACAAGAATATACAAAACCCAGTAGTTCCAGCCGGACATGAAACCAGCAAACTCTCCCCAGTAGCGATTAGCAAAATGGCTAAATGTACCTGCGACTGGTTCATCTACGACCATTTCGCCTAGCTGTCGCATGATAAGGAAAGCGATAAAACCTGCTAATGCATAGCCCAACAGAACGGAAGGTCCTGCACTTTGAATCGTCTGAGCGATACCCAGAAACAACCCTGTTCCAATTGCCCCACCAAGCGCAATTAGCTGGATGTGACGATTTTTTAACCCGCGATGTAGATTGTCGGGATTTGAGTGTCCTTTCATAAAATTTCCCACGTTATTCATAACGACTTTGACGGTAAGTAGCCTTACTGGATCTACAGTAAACACACAACTTAACCCGGTAAGGCAATTCCTATGCCAAACAGAAAAGTGGACAATTGAGAATTGAAAAGTAGTAGAGATTTCTGGGAGTTGTTACACTCATGACCAGCTAAAAAGGAGATAAGCGATTCATGGCTAACGAACTGGACGATTTCGACGTAAAAATACTACAGCTATTGCAAGACAATGGTCGCCTTACCAATCAAGAACTTAGTCAACTTGTGGGGTTGTCGGCTTCGCAATGTTCCCGTCGACGTATTACGCTGGAAAACAATAATTTGATACTTGGGTACCATGCCCGTTTGTCACCGCATGCTCTACAGCAAGAAGTGATTGCAATGATAGAAGTTAAACTGCTTAATCATGAAGAAGAGAAGACGAATAAGTTTCTGAATTTTATAGATAAAGAAGTCTCTATCGTTGAGGTATTTAAAACCACAGGTGAAGCAGACTATTTAATAAAATGTTTAGTCTCAGATTTGAATACACTTAACGACTTAATCAACCGCATTTTTACCACCAAACTCATTTCTCATATCAAAACTTCTGTCGTGCTTGAGCGCGTCAAAGAATACGGCACAACCCTCCATTCCTAATAAATTGTTGCACCAAAATGGTTTAGCTCTTTGCACATTTGGTGCAATAAATCTCTATTGCATGCACGATAAAATCATTATTAAGTTTTTAATTGCACAATGTGTTCGTTGTGTTATTAATAATGCACAAAATTCGCATGTAAATTTGCGAAGTGAGTCATCCAGCGATAGGTCTATTGCTGGAAAAAGTGTTAGTTAAGGGATTAAGAAAATGTCAGAGGCGACGATGACGAACACAGACCATAAATGGTTTGAAGACGTGTTCGCACTTTTAATGGGAACAAGCTTGGTTTCATTTGGGGTGCTGTTTTTAAAGCAAGTGGGTATGGTAACTGGTGGTACAGCCGGTTTATCACTTTTCCTCAGTTATAACTTCCATATGGAATTTGGCACCATATTCTTTCTGGTCAACCTGCCGTTTTACTATTTGGCGATCCGTCGGATGGGTTGGATGTTCTGTTTGAAGACCTTTACTGCAGTAGGTTTGGTTTCGTTTATTACCAATACTCAATCCCATTTTGTCCAACTCAGCGATGTACATCCACTCTATGGCGCTGTTTTTGGTGGTTTTCTATTCGGAACCGGTTTTATCATTTTATTCCGTCACAAAGCCAGTCTTGGTGGCTTCAATATCTTGGCTTTATACCTTCAAGATAAAATTGGTTTACGAGCGGGTTGGTTCTTGATGGGCGTAGACATAACAATTATGTTAGTGTCTCTGTCCGTTGTCGGTTATGTCGAACTGGCTCTATCAATATTATGTGGTGTTATATTGAACTTTATTATTGGTTTAAATCACCGTGCAGACCGTTATCAAGTTAATAAGTAACAAGGAGAATTTCAGTGCTTAATCATGTAACAGCCTATGCTGGAGACCCTATTCTGTCTCTAATGGAAAAATTTATGGCAGATGAACGTTCTGAAAAAGTGAATCTAAGTATCGGCCTGTACTACGATGAAAATGGCAAAATTCCAACGCTTCCATCAGTTGCGGCATCTCAAAAGCAGTTAGCAGAAGAAGAAAGTCAGCCTTGTATTTACCTGCCAATGGAAGGTCTGGCACCATACCGTGCAGCGGTTCAAGATTTAGTGTTTGGTGAAAATCACCCGGCATTAGAAGAAAAGCGAGTGGCAACGATTCAGTCATTAGGCGGATCTGGCGCGTTGATGATCGGCGCAGATTTCCTACACAACTATTTTCCGAATTCCAAAGTATGGGTAAGTAACCCGACTTGGGAAAACCACAATGCCATTTTTGCTGGCGCTGGGTTTGAAGTAGGTGCGTACCCTTACTTTAATCCTGAAACGAAGATGCTGGATTTTGATGGCATGGTATCAGCGCTAAAAGCTCTGCCAGCACAAAGCATCGTTCTTCTTCATCCTTGCTGTCACAACCCAACGGGCGTTGATCTCACCAACGAGCAATGGGACAAAGTGATCGATGTTGTGAAAGGACAAAAACTGATCCCATTCTTTGATATGGCGTATCAAGGTTATGGTGAAGGTATTGCCCCTGATGCGTACGTTATTCGCAAAATTGCGCTAGAAAAAGAAGTGGTGAGCTTCGTAAGTAACTCATTCTCTAAAACTTTCTCACTTTATGGTGAGCGTGTTGGTGGCTTGTCTGTAGTATGTGGCAACGATGAAGAAGCGTCTCGCGTTCTTGGTCAGTTAAAAGCAACGGTTCGTCGTAACTACTCAAGCCCGGCTAAACACGGTGCAGTCGTCGTTTCGAACGTTCTGAATACGCAAGAGCTTAAGGCTCAGTGGATTGGCGAAGTTGAAGGTATGCGTAGCCGTATTCTGACTATGCGTGAAACCCTGCATGAACAGATAAAAAATCTGTGTCCTGAAAATGACTTTAGCTTCTTAGTTAAGCAAAAAGGCATGTTCAGCTACACCGGTTTCTCTCAGGAAACAGTAGAGAAGCTTCGTGAGGAACACGGTATCTATCTAATCAACAGTGGCCGTATGTGTCTTGCGGGACTAAACGAGCAGAATGTTGAACGAGTAGCGAAAGCATTCGCTGCTGTTTAATGAAGAGCTAACCTCGATTTAAATACACAACGCTAATATACCCAAGCCATCTTTAGATGCTTGGGTATATTTTTATCCACCTACAGCAAAACCTTATATGTGACTTTGCTAAACTTTGTCGTGCAACTATTCAGTTGTTCAGCTCTCTCGTATGAAGCAGTATCAACAAACCTATCAACGTAACGTTTCTGAAGTATATGGGAAACAAATCTGTCATAACTTCCCTATAAATTTCGTGTCTCTTTAATCACAAGGACAGAGAAAAGAAATGATTCGTAAAATCCTATTTTCAGCTGCGGCATGCAGTGCACTAACGTTTAGCCTACCTGCGTCAGCGGAAGTGGAGTACTGGTTTATTCGTCATGCAGAGACTGAAGGGAATATTGGCGTTGCCAATGCTCATAACCCTGATCCAAATTATCTAAACGAGCTAACGGATATTGGACGCCAACAAGCAGCCGTTCTCGCTCAAGGGCTCGTTAACGAACCAATTAAACGTTTATACAGTAGTAATGCTTTGCGCACCATTCAAACTGCATATTACATTACTGCAGAAACTGACCAGCCAGAACCAATCGTTGTTCCTGCAATTCGAGAGTGGGATCCTGCCGTACCAGCAAGTTATTCGCAGGAGGACGTCCTGAATGCTATGTATGACGTGATACCTCAGTGGATCAGCGGTGATACCAGCGCCAAACTATCAGTAAGCGGACCTGAAGGTGAGTCGTTGGAGGATATGTTGTCTCGAACTGTTCCTGGTTATAAAAATATCATCAAAAAGCATGAATGTGATGACGGCATTATCGCTATTGTTTCTCACGGTGCTTCGATCGGCTGGTCAATGCCTTCGTTGGCAGACAATGTGGATCTCACGTTCGCACTCACTCAGGGGTTACACAATACTGGTATCGTTAAGGCAGTACCAAATGGTAATAAACTGACGGTAATTAGTTGGGAAGGGCAAGAGATGGATACCAGCTCACTAGAATCCAAAAAGCCTAAAGAGTGTAGTAAGGACAAAAACCCGAACCATTAATGTAGAAAACAGCTTCAAGATTGCGAGCTCAAGGACACTGAAACGTGTCCTTTTTTATATCATTTTTATTTGAATGCGAAGCTCAGCTTGAACTCCACCTTCTGACTGCTCGTCGATAGTTACTGACATCGAAAAAGTTCATTTTGTGTGCAATCTGGACATCATCCAACTGATGAATATCTTGTAGGTAAAGGGCGTTCTGACGATTAATATCGTTGAGAAGTGAACGATAAGTGCTGTTGTGATTTTTAAGTCGCCTTTTCAGTGTCGCTGGGCTCATATTCATCACTTCAGATAGATCATTGAGTGACGGAACCTGTTGTTGATTTTGACGAAATTGCTCACGGATATAACTCAGCAAGCCACAAGGTCGCAGAGATGTGGTTTGTTGAGCGACCTTGTAGAGTGTTGAAGATCGCTCCGATATGGTTAACTCCAGACATTCATTAGGAAGGTGGATTGAAGGCATTGACTGCCTAAAGTCGACTATGCCCCAGTAAACATCATATTGCTCCTGCCACGATGGTTTGTTCCAGTCTACTTTTACAGACCAAGGGAGCTTTTCATTCGCGCGCCAATTGGTGGCAGAAATAATGGAAGTAAAGACATACTCTATTAACCACCGACGGTAGACAATACGCGCCCCGCTACTTAATGAATTCGCTTCACCAAAAGGATCCTCTTCAAACAAGTAGATACCCGTATCATCTCGCCGCTCGCGGAGTTTGACTAAGGGAAAATAAACCTCAGAATAAGCCACGAAATTCCCAAGTAATTCTCTGACTGTCCTAGCATGAACGATAAGGTGACTCGAATCTGAAAAAGCACCGGGAATAAGCTGTTTGCCAAACAGAAAACTCAATTCAGGAAACTGCTCCAGTTTAGCTACATTATGAATCAGGCGAGCAAGTTGGGAAGGACTCACCATTAAGTCACACTCAATCAAGTCTTCGTAAAATATGCCTGTATTTCGTAGCGCGTAGTGCATATTGACACCTCTGTTGTTGAGTAAATCAAGCAACAAAGCGATGTGGTGTCTTGCTGGCACTACTTTTTCATTCCGCTCAGACCAATGTGGTACGAGAGCATGACTTCCTTTCACGCTGATACCTTTAGAAGCTTTGTATAAATGGTTTCAGAGAGTCATCAATCAGTTTCTGAGCTGACTGTGGTGTATGAGCACGCTTCTGGCTTTGTGTCAGGCTGAATTGCCATTCAAGTTCAACAAAATCACCTGAATCCAGATAGAAAACAAAATTATTTAGTAACTTTTCCAGGTGACGTGCGAATTGTGAAGCCTCTTTGTCATCACCATTTTCCATCAGAATCAGGTAACGGTGTGCGGCGCAGTGACACACTAAATCGCAACTTCGGGCTGTGATAAATAAAAGCTCTGAAATTGAAATATGTAGCCTGTTTACTTCCGTAGGGGACAAGGAATGAACAAACTGTCGCTCATTGATTAAATTAATCACCAACAGAAAAGTAGGCTCGTTGAGCTTGGGAGCAAGCTTTGTACCCATCAGTGCCCGATGAAGGTAGCTGACATCTGGGAGGCGATAGTTCTCTGCATGAATCGGCGTTCTTGGATTCAGTTTGCGTCGTTGAGAAATGTAATTATTGATGACCAAAAGCTCTTTCCGCCATTGCCAAAACGCATACGTCACCATGCCTAAGCCAATCAGCATGCACTCCATGATGTTGCCGACAATCGTGTAAGACTCAAGCTTAATAAATTCGTCGATAAGATCTTGAGATAAAGACAGCAGGATACAAATGAAACCAAGAGAAAAATAGTTGGTAATCTTTCCTGGAGTGCGGGTTGAGAGGATAACCAGTACCCAGACTAACACCATTATGGCCGAAGAACCCTCCCCGATAATATCTAACCAGTCCAGTTGCTCTCGTTGTTTTACATAGCCATTTAGGTAGTTAAAAGCAAAGAGAACAGACAGAGAAATGACAAGTATCACCAGCCAAAATCGGTGACAGCGTAGTCCGTAAAAGATGTCGAAGACTCGATAGTTAAATTGGGTAATTAGGTTTTTTATTTTCATCTGGGAGTGTATAAGGCTGGTAAATGCTCTTTTGAAGCGTGGAGATTGATAAAAGTCCGAAAAGCTCAGGCAACGTATGTTGTCATATCAATGTGACAATTTATCGATAGACGTGATAAGACATTACGTAGATTTATCCTTAGTCCGAAAAGCTCATTAAGTCAGTTTTTGTTTTCTAAATCATTGATATTAATTTGTAATTTAGTTTTTTGTCATAAATCCTTCACCCGGTGTACCTAGATTCTCTCCTGACTTAAATACATGGAGAGAAAAATGCGTCGTTCAATACTTAGTTCAATCATCGTTGCTGCGCTTTTGAGTGGCTGTGATTTGGAAGATACCGAAACCGTTTATGTAGAAGCGCAAAGTGCCAGCACAGTAGAAGCAGAATTGCTCGAGACTTCGGTAACGACAGATACTAGCTACGATGACATCGGCGACTCAGCCTACTGGATCAATAGTGACAACCGTGAAAACAGCTTATTGTTTGTCACACTGGAAGGGGAGGGGCTGGCTGTATATAACCCGTCAGGTATTCAGTTAGCAAAGCTTGAAGGGCAAGAAATTACTGGGGCGGATATCCGCTACGATATCAGTGCTTCTGGCGGTGAATCGGTGGATGTACTCGCACTGGCACAACCGGATGACAACAGTTTTGGCTTCTATTCTATCGGTTATGACAATGGCGTGGTATTGGAAAAAATTGGAACGCTCGCGACAAACTATGCAGCAGAAGGTGTTTGTCTGCAGAAAAATACAACCAATGGAGCGCTGTTGTTAACGGGCGTAACCGAAGAAGGCGTTGCACTGCAGTACAAATTGAAATACGAAAATGGCGAAATAAAAAGTATTCTGACCGATGATGCAGGTGCGCCTATCGCAGTTCGCGAGCTAGAGGTGGGTGGAGAATTAAGTGCTTGTATTGTTGATGATGAAACCGCCACGTTATATGTTGCCGAGCAAGATGTTGGTATTTGGGCGTATGGTGCGGATCCTGAAGACATCAACTCCCGACGTCTGGTCGATGGTATTGAGCCTCTGGGTAACCTGCAAGAAATAGAAGCTTTAGACCTTCTGTACATGGCTGACGGTAATGGTTATTTGATTGTCGGTGATGAAGGCAAAGGAATGATGCTGTATCGACGCGATGACTGGCAACTTGCTGCAAATATTCATCTAGACGGCGTAGATGAGATTAAATCGCTAAGTGTTGCAGATGATGGTATTTGGGTAGCGAATTCAGAAACCAATGAGCCGGTTTATCAGCAGTTGAGCTACGAAACGCTGAATCAAGCAAGCTCAATGAGCGATACTCAAATTTCTCAGGTACTGAGTCCTGAAAACCTAAGTTCGACTGGTATTGCACTGGTTAAAGTGATTGGAGAAACCGATCCTGTCGATGACGATGACGATGGCGATGCGGCGGACGATCCTGCGTTTTGGCTCAATGAAAGTTCACCGGAAAACAGCCTGATTATTGCGACCAATAAGCAGGGTGGTTTAATGGCTTACGACCTGAATGGCGCGGAACTTCAATATCTCAATGAAGGGGAGCCAAACAATGTCGATATTATCCAGTCAGTCATTGATACAAACGGGAACAGCTTTGCATTGGCAGCAGCGAGTAATCGTGAATTTAACACCATCGCGCTGTATAGAATCCAAGAGGCGAAGGAAAGTCAGAACCCGATTGTTGAGCTGGACGCCGTGGGTGAGAATGCGCATGAAGAAGTGGCTCAGTTAAAATCTGAACTCAACGAAGTGTATGGTTTGTGTACCTATCAATCTTCTGACGGTACACCCTATATCTTTATCAACGGCAAGAGCGGAGATATTGAACAATGGCGCTTAACGGTTCAACAATCAGGTATTGAAGGCAGTATCGTTCGTCGCCTTAAAGTGGATAGTCAACCAGAAGGCTGTGTTGTTGACGATGCAACGGCAACCTTGTATGTCGGAGAAGAAGATGTCGGTGTCTGGAAGTTCTCAGCGGATGAGTCAGCATCAACTGATGGCGAGATGATCATTGCAGTAGATGGAGAGCAACTTGTTGCCGACGCTGAAGGTATCACTATTTACAATAACGGCACGGTTAACTATCTGATTGTTTCTAGTCAGGGCAATCACACTTACGCGGTATACAACATTGATGAATCTTATCAATATGTTGGTAGTTTCGCGCTGGTGGCAGATGATGAAAATGGTTTGGATGGTGCGAGCGAAACGGATGGGATTCACGCAGTTTCAAACTCGGTAGGAGATCTATTCCCTCACGGATTTTTCATTGCTCAGGATGGCTTTAACGTAAATGCTGGTTATGAGTATGATAATCAGAACTTTAAGATCGCTGATTGGAATGATATCGACGCAGCATTTGCTGAATAATCTTCCACACATCCATTAAAACAAACGGTAAGAGACACGGTTTTCTTACCGTTTGGACGCAGTGGGTTACTTTTTAAATTTTATGTGTAATCGCTGCTTTTACTTTTCTTTATCTGACAGTGATATCTTTCAGCAGCTGTGTTCGGTAAGTTCTCGGAGTAACGCCGAACCAAACTCGGCAGGCACGATTAAAGGTGGCTTGTTCAGAATATCCCAATAGTCCACTTATTTGGCTCAACTTGAGGTTTGGATCTTTCAAGTACTTTGTCACAATAACTTGTCTCTCGTTCATTAAGATTTGCTCGTAGGTTGTGTTCTCCTGAGCGAGTTTCCGTTGCAGGGTTCTTTTGTGCATAGAGAGGTGTGAGGCGATGGCTTCGGTGCTGCAATGACCAGTAGGAAGCAGGCCTCGAATTAACCTTCTTACATCATCAGAAACGGAACTGGCGAAGGGAATGGGTTGTGAATCCAGGTAGTGTCTAGCCAATTTGCAGGTTTGCTCATCTTCGCTGGATAGCGGAGTGACGAACACAGATTCTGGAAGGACAAATCCACACCAGTTCTGATTGAACTCGATCGGGCAACCAAATACTTTTTGATACGCTGCCTCATCTCCCAGTTGCGGGTGCATAAAGTGCGCAGAGATGGGTTTAAAATCGTTGCCACATAATAACTTCATCACTTGCATTGCATTCGCCAACCCAAGCTCATAACACTGTACTGAGTAATCGATACCACGGCCTTCTACGCTGTATTCCAGTCTTATTGTTCTTACTTGTCCCTTTGTCTGAACGATGTGCTTGGTCGTTAACGCGGAACAATGCAGGTGTAAGTAACTGGATATATTTTCCAGTGCGTCACCAACGGTAGCTGAGCTGCGTGCAATCACCGAAATTGGGCCAAGTATGCCCATACCTTGATAGTCGGCGAGCCGCAGCCCAAAGTCAGGGCATTCGAGAGACGTTACCGTGTCTTCCAGCAAGGCAATCATATTACGAAAGATCAGAAAGGAATCGTCACCCCGTTTATCTGCACTAGGGATGTGATATTTCGAGAGTAAAGCGTGTGGATCTCCACCCAAAGATTGCGTCAGATTGTCGTACCCACGAAGGTTTGTCGCTCTAATTAAAATATGCACTATGACTCCTTTGTCTTAATTCGTCCATCATATCGCTGTAACAGTTCAGTAAAATAAACGGAATTAACATTCTAGTAACATTGTCGTGTTTAATCAAAAAATAGTCGTCATTCATCAATATTGTTTTCTGTCCTTTCTGAAATATTTAGCAATGTTTAGTCAATAATAACGACAAAAGGAAAACGCTATGACCGCTGCACACTACGACACTATCATCATCGGGGCTGGCCTTTCAGGGATTGGAACAGCTTGCCACCTAACGTCAGAACATCCTGATAAAACGCTTGCCATAATTGAACGTAGAGCACGAATGGGCGGCACCTGGGACCTATTTCGCTACCCGGGGATTCGTTCTGATTCAGATATGACGAGCTTCGGATTTGATTTTAAACCTTGGTATTCCGATAAAGTTTTAGCTGAAGGCAAAAGTATCAGGGAATACGTTGTCGAAACGGCGCAAGAGTTTGGCTTTGAAGATAAAGTGCAATATGGATTGGTTATCACCAGCGCAGACTGGTCTGATGCCAAGCAGCGTTGGACAGTGATTGCTACCGAAGAGTCGACTGGTGAAGAGAAAACATTCACTTGTGCCTTTTTAGTCAATTGTGCTGGCTACTACAATTTTGATAAAGGATATCGACCTCACTTTGAAGGGGAAGAATCGTTTAAAGGCGATATTGTTCATCCTCAGTTTTGGCCAGAGGAATTGGATTATTCAGGTAAGAAAGTCGTGGTGATTGGCAGCGGTGCGACAGCGATTACTCTCCTTCCTAGCATGGCGAAAAATGCTGCTGGGGTTACGATGCTTCAACGCTCGCCAAGCTACATCATGTCGGTTCCAAACACAGATAAAGTTTCGATATTTCTCAATCGATTCCTTCCAAAAAAATGGGTTTTTAACCTAATTAGAAAACGCAATATTTTGATGCAGCGAGGAATGTATCTGGCATGTAGGAAATGGCCAAGCAGGATGCGCAAGGTCTTGTTGTCTCATGTACGTAAGCAACTCGGCCCTGATTTTGATATGACCCATTTCACTCCAAATTACAATCCGTGGGAGCAACGCTTGTGTGCAGCTCCGGATGGTGACTTTTTCAAAACGTTACGTTCAGGTAAAGCTGATATTGTGACTAATCATGTCGATCACTTTACGGAAAAAGGCATCATGCTGAAATCAGGGCAGCATCTGGATGCTGACCTGATTGTTACTGCGACGGGATTAGACGTACAGTTAATGGGAGGGATGGAGTTCCTGTTAAATAGTGAGCCAATCAACGTTCCAGATAGAATGATTTATAAAGGGATCATGATTGAAGGGGTGCCAAATTACGGCTGGATTTTCGGTTATACCAATGCGCCGTGGACGCTAAAAGCAGATATCGGTGGTCGTTATTTATGTAACTTATTCACACATATGGATCAGAATGGGTATAAGGAAGTCCGAGCAGTGGATACTGATGGTTCAAGCACGGGTATCAGCATGTTGGATGGTTTTGCTCCCGGGTACATGGAGCGAGCAAAAGAAAGAATGCCGAGACAGGGTAAAGATGGACCTTGGGTTGTCACTATGCACTACGGTAAAGACAAGAAAGCGTTGACTGAAGATCCGATAGAAGATGGTGTTCTGCAGTTTTCTCTTGCTGCAAACCAACAGAGAACGATGGTTCAGGATGTTGAAGCGACAGCATAACGCGACTTTGCCATAAGTTAAGGACTTGAATATGAACATACCTGATAGCACCAAGCCAGCTGTGGTACTTATCCCTGGGATGTGGAGTACGGGGGACACCTTATCAGAAGTAAAGCAAGCTTTTGAATCACATGGGTATAAGGTGGAGTCTCTTTGTCTTCCTGAACACAAGAAGAAGATCGAATACGATCAAGCGGATAAAAGCCGACTTGCAAAGACTTCTTTGCAAGACTATGTGGATTTTATCGTTGCCAAAGTGGCGGCGTATGATGTTGCTCCTATTTTAGTTGGGCACTCAATGGGTGGTTTATTAGCACAGTTAGTGGCGGCCAGAGCGCCAGTCAGTAAGTTAGTGCTTCTCTCATCAGCCGCTCCTGGCGGAATTAATGGCTGGAGCTGGTCGGTTATTCGCACGTTTGGACGTAACTTATTGATATTTCCACTTTGGCGCAAAGTTACGGCGGTTGGCGAGCGTAATGTTCGGTATGGTATTGCTAACTCGCAAAGTGCCAGTGTTCAGGCGCAGATTATGGAGAATATGACCTACGAATCGGGCATGGCAACGTTTCAGATTGGCGTAGGTGGTTTTTTCAAAAGCGGTTTTTCTCGGGTTGATGCTCAGCAGGTTAAATGCCCTATTCTCGTAATTGGAGGTACGGAAGATCGTATTACTCCGATAAAAATACAACGTGCTATTGCAATAAAATATGGGGAGCAGGCGAATTTGGTTGAATTGCCAGGTGCATGTCACTGGACAATAGGGGGAAGCACTTTGCCCCGAGTCACAGCGGTGATCTTTGACTGGCTTAATGATCAAATGAAGATCGCAGCGTAGAGACGCGTTTCGATATTGAACCGTGCGTGTAAAAATGCCCTCCAAGATTCGGAGGGCATTATGTTTACGCTTAGCTAGCGAATCGGAATATGATGTTCTTCTTCGCTGCGGCCAGCTAATTTAGGTACCACGACAGTCAAAACACCGTCGGCAAAATCAGCGCTAATTTCTTCGACATTGATGTTGTTACCGAGCGTAAAACTTCGAGACATTTTGCCACTGTAGCGTTCACTGTGGACTACCTTACCTTCTTTTTCTGTCTCTTTTTTAGTTTCGATACTTGCTTCTATGGATAACACACCTTGCTGGCAACTAAGTTTGATATCTTCTTTTTTCACTCCCGGCAAATCGGCAGTGACTTCGAAGGCTTGGTCTTTTTCGACGATATCTACTCGTGGAGAAAAAGTACCTTCCTCGAATCGTGTCCGCAATGCAGGAAATGAATTGTCAAAGAACCGGGATAAATCTGCCCAGCTATCACGAGGAACCAAGCTCATAAGTACCTCCTAATTCACTCTTTCCTAACATCAATATAAGTGTAATTCGGGTGTGAAAAATTTCAGGAAAAATTACGGTTCTGTTTGATAAAAATCAAATATCCGGAGGGGTATTATTAGGTAGTAAAAAAGAGGCTCTACGATTTTATATCAGACTAAGTTGTGGTTTGATTTCACGTGTTCCTTATCGAGAAGTCACGTGGTTCGTCTGCTCAGTCAGTTTGTTAAGCGCTACATTTTGCGTCAACACAGTCACTGTATACACAAATTTAAGCGCCCACTAAGGTGGTGATAGGGCGCTTTAGTTGATTTGCGAGCCTAGTCTTTATAACGCGGGTCGATGCGATCGAGTTTACGCAGTAATGCGGGCCATACGATTGAACCATCGACGCCTTGTGTTTTTACTGCCTCTGTTATTGAGCTGACAATCTTAGGCTCTATATGAATGAGCTTGCTTCCTCCGGATTGCGCCGCTAGCTGAATTTGGCAGGTGGTTTCCAGAGCATACATGGACAAAAAGGCATCAGCCACTGTTTTACCTACAGTTAACAAGCCGTGATTACGTAATATCAGGAAGTTGGCATCTCCTAAATCTCGTTGTAAACGCGGTTGTTCATCTTCTCTAACTGCCACCCCTTCATAATCATGATAAGCCAAAGAAGAGAGAACATAGGTCGATTGCTGACTTATGGGTAGAATCCCTTCTTTCTGTGTACTGACTGCGACACCTGCTCGAGTATGAGTGTGGATGATACAGCCAACGTCGTGACGAACCTCATGTATGCAGCTGTGAATGATAAATCCAGCGTGGTTGACTGAATGCGGGGTGTCTTGCAGTATGTTACCGTTTTGGTCGATTTTGATGAGATCAGAAGCGGTGATTTCATCAAACATCATTCCGTAAGGGTTGATAAGAAAGTGATTTTCAGCCCCCGGAATTCTTACACTGATATGGGTAAAGATTAAGTCGTCCCAGCCAAATTCAGCAACTAATCTATAGCAGGCCGCCAACTCAACTCGCAATTGCCACTCTTGTTCTGAAACTTGATTTCTAATCGATGAGTTCATAATACTTCTCTGTTATGCCGTGGTGAGTTTGTCTTGTGCCTGCTTGTAGATTGAACGAACTGGTTGTGCGAACACTTTACGGATCATTGGCTCAAAGAATTCCAACGGTAGGGTATCTAATTGAGGATCGAATGCAGGCGCATCATATTGGCTGACAAACTCGACAGTACGTTCGTAGCAGGGATGATCGATGTAAGTTTTGTGCATATCCCGATCCATATTCAAATGATGGAAGAAATAGTACCCTTGGAAGATGCCATGATGTTTGATCATCCAGTGATTTTCTTCGCTCACAAATGGCTCAAGAATCGTTGCGGCAATGTCCGGATGGTTGTAAGAGCCTAGCGTATCGCCAATATCATGCAAAAGAGCGCAAACCACATATTCGTCGTCCTTGCCGTCTCGATGCGCTAGCGTTGCACATTGTAAGCTGTGCGTGAGTCGATCGACCGGGAAACCACCGAAATCGCCATCAAGCAGCTGTAGGTGCTTGATGATTCTATCCGGTAACTCCGCTGCATAGCCGATAAAATGATGAGCGATGATCTGCCAATCCTGTGCAGTACCATCTTCCATATGAGTAAAACTTGCTAACGTTGCGTCATGTTTCTTCATTCTTTCGTCCTACTTGTGGATTCAGGAATAATAAAAACACACTTAATGTAATTTAAATGTTAATTAAGTTACATTTGATTAACTGTTTTCATGGCTGATTAGCTCAACTCATTTCCCGGTTACGAGATGTGATGGTTTGAACGTGAAGAGTTTGCCTTCTCTTGCTCTTGCACGGTGACTTAAACGCCGGTCATTTGTCTGTTAAGCTGCAGCTGAGGGTAGTTTTTGGGGGAGATTGTGGCCCTTTTTACGTACTCTTATTTGCGAAAGAATAACGCCCGAGACAACAAACATACCACCAATAATGTGGTAGAGGTGGATCTGTTCGCCCAGTAGCGTTGATGCCAATAAAACAGAAACGACTGGCAACAGGTTCATAAACATTGCGCTGGAATCGGCTCCGATCAGATCGATTGCTTTTACCCACATGAACGGCGCGAAAATCGACGCAGCAATACCGGCGTAAGCAATGAGTGGTAGTGCCTCTTGGCTTGGTAAAAGTTGCTCACTCGTCAGCCATAATGGCACCAGCATGGCTACAGAAAAGAAACCTTGCATGTAAACCAGTGTGAGGCTGTTGAATGGCATCTTCCAGCGTTTTAACAGTACGCAGTAAGCAGCGTAAACTAACGCCGCGAGTAGCATTAAGCTGTCACCTTGAGTGATATCCTGATGTAAGAAGTAGGCGACATCTCCCTGACCAAGCATATAGGCCAACCCGAACAATGAAATCAAGCCACCAACAATACTCAATTTAGAAATCGATTTACCAAGCAAAGGGACACTTAAAAACACGCTGATCAGAGGTACCAACGAAGTAATCAGTGCCATATTGGAAACAGAAGTCGTTAACCCTGCGTAGTAACCCAGAGATTGGTTTAAAACCATGCCAAGCAGAGCAAGACAAGCCAGTTTTGGCAAATAAGGTCGAATTAAGTGTCGTTGCTTAATCACAGCGGGCAGACAAAACGGGGTCAGGATCAGCATGGCGACGAGCCAGCGGTAGAAACTCATGGCACTTGGTTCAATTGTGCTAGAGGCCATTTTGTTGACGATAGCATTTCCGCCCCAAATCATGACAGTAAAAAACGGAAGTAAATAAACCATGTGAACCCTATCGCGCGCTAACTGATGATGATAGTCTGGCAGGTCTTTATAATGAAAAGTATCTTTAAAAAGACATAGTGAGCGATAGGAAGACAATTTTGAAAAAGAGTTCTCGAAACCTTCATCCATCATTATCAATCGACCGAGCACCATCCGATGTGTTTATGAATTTCGAAGCGTTTTTGTCCAATACCGAAACTCGAATTCATAGCCATCCCTGGGGACAAGTGCAATTGATCAGCGGCGGCATTTTGGAAATGGATGCAGAAGATACTCGATTTTTAGCACCACCACATTTGGCTATCTGGGTGCCAGCGGGTATACGCCATACCAGCTATAACCGTAAACCGATCGAATACTGTTCGCTAAATATTTCTCCCGACTTAACGGAACATTTCCCAACCAAAACGAGTTTAATTAAGGTCACGCCGATTATTGCTGCCATTATTGAGGACTTTCGTCAGCGTGACATCAATGTAGCGAAAAGCGATGAAGACAAGCGTTTGGTAAAAGTCCTGCTTGATCAACTGGCAAAGCAAGAAGTAGAGCATCATTTCTTACCTACGACAGACAACAAATATTTACAACCTATCCTGAAAGCGGTTGAAGAATCACCAACGGACGATGTCAGCTTGGCTGAATGGGCTGCAAAAGTGCATACCACAGAGAGAACATTGGCGCGTCATTGCCAGAGTGAGTTGGGGATGAGTTTTACCGAATGGCGTTTACGCGTACGGTATTTGCACTCCATGGAGTTGCTGCGCAAGGGGCAAACGGTAAAAGAAGTTGCTCTTACCTTAGGTTACAATCAAGCCAGTCCTTTCATTGCAATGTTTAAAAAATATTCTGGTATGACACCTGAGCAGTACAAGAACCGCTTGTTGTAAGTGTGACAGAAGCCCAGAGGTGATCTTCTACATGACTAATTTCACGACAACTTGCCAAATTTATTCAGTAAATTGCTTGCCAATTGTCCATATTGAGCTAATGGTTACATATAGTTTTATTTCGACTTAATCAATTGGCTTAGTTTTGAGTCAATGAGTCAATATGAAATTTAAACAAAGCGGCTCTTGTAATGGTGATAGCAAGGAACGTCATTCATAGTTCACCAAATATGAAGATTGAGAATATGAGTACAGGAATAGTTAAGTGGTTCAATGGAGATAAAGGGTTTGGGTTCATTACGCCGGATGATGGGAGCAAAGATTTGTTCGTTCATCACTCGGAAATAAAGATGAATGGATATAAATCGTTGAGTGATGGTCAGAAAGTAGAATTTGAAGTAGGGCAAGGTCAAAAAGGTCCGTGTGCAACGAACGTTAAGCCTCTATAAACAAAACGCTGATACGTAATTCATTGATTAAGCAGACTCACTAAATTTCGCATTGAGTCTGCTTTATTTCATTGCGAGTATCGGATTGATATAAAGCTTTACGGTCTGGCTCCGACTGGAATCATAATATGCGCATACGGTGTGCCTTTCCACATCACATAAGGGCCACCATACTTAGGATCGGTCGGCAATGAGTCGAGTAACGCTTGATCTGGAGTGATGATCATCAAATGCGGGCCTTCGACTATCCACTGATTATCATCGGTTTTGCCTTCTGCATAAGGGTCGGTATTACTTGCGCCGCCATCACCCGCTAACATATAAGAAATACCCAACGCTTTAGCCTGGAAAGGCTTCTTATTCATCCAGGCATCAGCCCACTCCATCCAAGGCCCATCCATACACATTGGAGCAACACCGTTTAACTGAGGTGGCGTTGGGAAACAAGTATATTGACTGGAGCCTTCTTGCAGAACATTGTTGTTCCAGTCCATCACCGTCACTTTATCTCGAATGGTTGGAGGAGCAGCACTCAAAGCGTCTGCCAATAAAGCTTGTGAATCATCTGCTGCGAATACACCAAAAGAGCAGCTTACGGAAATAAGAGTTGAAATATAAAAAGCTGACTTCATGTTTTATTACCTCAATTTAATACAACTGAGAATTAGAGTGATTTAATTATAGATTAATATTAGATATTGGTAATTTAATTTAGACGCACATTTATAAGTAACCAGTTTATTATGTTTATTTAAGTATTGTTAATTTATACATGTGAAACTTCGAATAAATAGATGCTGTTATGAGATGTTTATTAATTTTAATTATTCGAGTATAACCGTGATTATTATTGGTTAGCTTTGCACTAAAAATCAGTAACTCATTTAGCTAAAGTCTGAATCAAAATAGTGTGATCGAGCCTCAGTTTTGCATCTCGACCACTCCAATCAAAGCGAGTATTGAGCCATTATCGATATTCAGCCAGTTTCATTTGAGAACGACCACCAAGCAAAGGAGAGAGGATGTTATCGAGAGCTAATACGGGTTTGATCGTCGTCGATGTGCAGGGCAAACTCGCGACATTAATGCATGAAAGTGACACGCTCATTGACAATATCACTAAGCTGGTCAAAGGTGCGAAAGCGTTGAATTTACCTGTTCTGTGGGTGGAACAAAACCCAGAGAGACTAGGGGCGACATCCGAACCCATCCGACAAGTGTTGGAGAAAGATACTTTGCCAATTACCAAATACACATTTGATGGTTGTAAAGAGGAAAGGTTTAAACTGGCGGTGGAAAACGCGAAAGTCGACACTTGGTTAGTCTGTGGAATCGAGACACATATCTGCGTTTACCAAACCGCACTCTCTTTGCGCCAATTGGGGTATCGAGTTGAACTGGTGACGGACTGCGTTTCTTCTCGCAATGCCGCGAACAAAGCGCTTGCTTTAGCAAAATTAACTGCCAATGGTGTGGTTCTGACCGGTTTGGAAATGTGCTTGTACGAAATGGTGGAAGACTGCCGAGCACCAGAATTTAAGGATATTCTGGCGCTGATTAAATAGTTCCCACAAGTTAAATAGTTATACAAGTCCGCGTTAGTCAAATTCTCGCTGATATCTTGGCAGCATCGATTCGTTGCCAAGTAACCCTCCTTGATGGATATAGATCAGTGTCTTATCTTGATTCTCTTGTAACCAATGAGCCAAACACTGCCACATGTACGGATCGTAAAGGAGATCAAACTCCTGGTCCGTTTGCTCGTACAAGGTTTTCCAGGTCTCATAATCCTCTTTATACAGACGACCGAAATGGTGCTTATCACGCACTGACAAAATCGTAGGATGACTTGACTCCTCAAGTATATTGAATTGCTCAATTAAGTAGTTTCTATCTCCTACACAGGGACAGGTCAGCACTTCAATTCCATGTGGACTCAAATGTTTGTGCAGATACAACGCTGTTGTACCGGTGCCTGAAGGGAGGGCAACAGTGAACCGCTTTTTAGCACTAAAACGAGTCCAGTAAAGAATCTCCCGCGCGAGTTGTTTTACTCCACCTTCCGCGATCTGAGTTCTTCCTCCTTCAGGAATAAAAAGCGTCTTGTTGTCCAAACCACGGACTTCAGTAATGTATTGGCTAGGGTGAAGATTACTGCCGACGTCATGCATTGCGGTTATTCGCATGCCCAAATCCACCGCACCTCGATAGTTACCGATTGGCGTATCTTTTAACCATGAAGGGATATGGTTGACATAAAACTCGAAGGTCCAACCTTTAATTTTTGCGAGAGCAGCCAGAGAGTACATGGCATTGGACTGAGCCGAACCGTAACTGACAAGCGTAGTAATGTCCGGGTTTTGTTCTTCAAGAAGCATCATGAATTTACGCGCTTTATTCCCGGAAAAGTGGGAGTGAAGCAAGTCATCTCGCTTGAGAAAGAATTTGTGACCATTAAAGCTGTGTTGCGTGATTGGGCTTTCTGAGAGTTTCATGCTGATTGTGACAAAGTAAACTGTGTCACCTTGGTCATTAAAAAGGTGGCACAGTTTACCGTCTTAGTATGGAGAACAAAAGTAGGGGGGACGTAAAAGAACCCTATTTATATACGGTTACTTTATTCGTCGTATTTTATTCATCAATATGTTCAGTTGCTAAATTGATGATGGCCTCACACCCCCCGGAAGGATGTGTATCTATCGTAAATTGCCAGCCATAGCGTCGACATAAATCATCTACGATCATGAGCCCTAAACCGTGACCGTCAGCATCTGGAACAGAAGAAAAACCTTCCCCTTCATCCCGCACTGACAAACAAGAATCGGTCATCTGAATGTGGATTTTGCCTTTTGAAGTAGCGGCAATGCTATTCCGAATCAGATTACTTAAAACGATATTAAGTACGGCTGTGGTCGCTTTCGTAATTGGATTTCCAGAGATCTTTACATCAAATTCAACGGACTTTTCATCTGCTTGTGCCTGACTTAGAGAAACGATGCGGTTTAACTCTTGATCCGATATTTTACGTACCGGGCTGTCGTCCGAATTCCTCTCATAGCGGACTAAGCCGAGAAGAGCATCGACCATGGTCGACATTTGCTGTGTCGCATCTTGGATACGGCTGATCTGACGCTCTTGAAATGGCGTGCTAGAGTTGCGGGCTAATAAGCTGCTAGAGCCTTTCATCACCGTCAACGGGGTTCTGAGTTCGTGGCTTGCATAGCGTGCAAATGCTTGCTCTCGCTTAATGACCTGATTGATCTCATGCCTATACTCATTGAGCTGAGCGGCCAGCGTTTCGAACTCTTTCGCCGAACCTTGTGGCACAATGAATTTCTTCGTCGTATCACCCTGATGCTCATCAAGCTGAGCTTTCAATGTGTTAATCGGTTCAATCAAACGCTGCGACAATCGAAGTAACAAACTGCCGAATACAAACATCAAAACGAGAACGACCGCCAGCACGAGTCCGATAACATAAAAAAACTCGCTCCATGAGATCTCGATTTCGTCGATTAGAGAAAGCAGAATGATAGGATGTTCGACACCAGCATTCGTATAGGTGCTCATGTAAATCATGCGAGTGTTCGGATCTTCGCCGACTTCACCCAGAAAATAGTGCTTATCTTGCAAGTAAGGACGATAAGACTCGGGAAGCAGGTCAATGTCATTGTATGCTGTCGTCAAAAGATCCAGCTTTACAATGCCCTCTGTAGGGGATCTTTTAAAGAACTCGATGGCCTCTTTCGTGTCGATCATAATTCGGCGCTCACCGACACGATCTTCTGACCATAACAGTGAGCCACTAACAAGAGCAAAGCAGAGCACGCCAATCACAATAGAGACCAACAAGAAAAACAGTTCGAGCCGACCAGTCATACTTTTCGTATTACCCAGTAAGCGACGAATCATGCCCCTGGCTCCAAACGGAACCCGACTTTAGGAATGGTTTTGAGCAGATGTTCCTGAAACGGTTTATCTAGTTGCCCACGAAGCTGGTAGATGTGACTTCGAAGTACGTCGTTATTTGGCTCGTTTTCTTGCCATAAACGATATGCGATGTCTTCTCTGGTCACGATGTCTGGTGCACTTTGCACAAGCATTTCGAGAATCGTGTAGGTGGTGGGATTAAGAGCTAATAGCTTGCCCTTACGATAAGCCTGATGTGTCTTTTGGTCGATGGTGACTTCACCATATTTGAGCTGACTAGATGCAACCGTACCGCGATAACGTTTGATCAGTGCAGTCATGCGCGCTTCTAGAATATCAAGGTCAAATGGTTTGGTCAGATAGTCATCTGCGCCGTGGGAAAATCCTTTCAGCATGTCGTCGCGGCTATCGAGTGCGGTCAGCATTAATACCGGAGTATTGTTTCCTGCATCTCGTAACTTGTTACACAGCGTTAATCCATCCATCCGCGGCAGCATCAGATCGAGCAAAATAATATCGAACGAATTACCCAGAGCAAGCTTGAGGCCCAGTTCACCGTTGTCAGCGTAATCGAGCTGCATTCCGGCACACTCGAAATAATCGAACAACATTCCCGCTATTTCTCGATTATCTTCCACTAAAAGTACACGTTTCATTCATTCTTATCCCATCTCGGCAATTTCAATCGTTGCCCTCAACCAACATTATTCACGATAGGCGTGAAAAAGTTGTCAATGTAAGCCTACGCGTCTCTATGTATTTGCAAGTATAAGTTACTGATTGAAAGCGTAACACGCAAAACAAAAGGGCTCCAGAATTGCTTCCGGAGCCCTTGAATAACGTTAGAACTTAAATCGTTATGGATTATCCGCGTTTAGGTTTACGTTGACCAGCTGGTTTGCCCTGAACTTGTGGGCGACCTGCACCCTGAGGCTTGCCACTGTTTGGACGGTTTGAGTTCGAACCGTTTGCACGCTGGCCAGTATTACCACGACCTTGACCACCTTGTGCTTTACCTGAACCATTACGGTTACCTGAAGGTTTTCCGTCGCGGGAACCGCCTTCAGAGCGTTTCTCAAGGTGTCCACCAAAACCAGGTTGGTTCTTGGTATGTTTAGTCGCAAAGCGATTCGCTCCGTGACGGCCTGATTTGCGGCGTTGGGCCGGTGTTTGTGTATCGACATCTTCAGCCGGAACCAAACAGGTTGGTTTATCTCCGATCAGATGCTTTTTACCCATATTGATTAACGCTTCACGGATCATCGGCCAGTTAGCCGGATCATGGTAACGCAGTAGTGCTTTATGCAGACGACGCTGGCGTTCACCTTTAGCGACAGGAACGTCTTCACGCTGCTTGTATTTCACACGTTTCAGAGGGTTAGTCTCTGAGTAGTACATCGAGGTCGCGTTACACATCGGTGATGGGTAGAAGTTCTGAACCTGATCACACTCGAAGTCGTTCTTCTTCAGCCAAAGTGCAAGATTCAGCATGTCTTCATCTTCGGTGCCCGGGTGAGCAGAAATAAAGTAAGGAATCAGATACTGTTTCTTACCCGCTTCTGCGCTGTATTTTTCGAACATCTCTTTAAAGCGATCATACGTGCCCATGCCTGGCTTCATCATCAGATCCAGTGGGCCTTTCTCTGTGTGCTCAGGTGCAATCTTCAAGTAACCACCAACGTGGTGAGTAACCAGCTCTTTCACGTATTCCGGTGATTCAATCGCAAGATCGTAACGTACGCCCGAAGCCACCATTACCTTTTTCACGCCTTCCACTTTACGTGCTTCGCGGTATAGGTCGATGGTGTGTTTGTGGTCCGTGTTCAGCTTGTGACAGATCCCCGGGAACACACAAGACGGACGACGACAGTTCGCTTCTGCTTTTGGATCTTTACATCCCAAGCGGTACATGTTCGCAGTTGGACCACCAAGATCAGAGATAGTGCCGGTAAAGCCCGGAACTTTGTCGCGAATTTCTTCAATCTCGTTGATGATCGACTCTTTAGAACGGTTTTGAATGATTCGGCCTTCGTGCTCGGTAATTGAACAGAAAGAACAGCCACCAAAACAGCCGCGCATGATATTGACCGAAGTTTTAATCATCTCATACGCAGGGATCTTCGCTTTACCATACATCGGGTGAGGCACTCGCGCATAAGGTAAACCGAAGACAAAATCCATCTCTTCAGTTGCCAGCGGAATCGGAGCCTGGTTGACCCAAAGTTCACGGTCACCATGGCGCTGAATCAGTGCACGCCCAGAATAGGGGTTGGTTTCTAAGTGCATTACGCGGCTTGCATGCGCATACAGAATACGGTCGTTATTGAGTTTCTCGAAGTGAGGTAAACGTACCGCTGTAGTTTTAGCATCATGACGCGATGGACGAATAGTGATCGGCTGCGCCGCAGCTGGTTCGTCTTTCTTGGTTTCACACTGCGTTTCTACCTCGTAAGGGTTCTTAGGTACGAAGGCTTCTTTACGAGGCTTTTCAATACGAGAAGAATCGATAATGGTGTAGTTTTCTGGCTCTGCTGGCAGGTTTACCGCAGTACCACGAATGTTCGTCATGGTCGAAATGTCTTCGCCATCAGCTAAGCGGTGTGCAACTTCGACCAGAGCACGCTCTGCGTTACCAAATAACAGAATGTCTGCTTTCGCATCAAACAGTACCGAGCGACGCACTTTATCAGACCAGTAGTCGTAGTGAGCAACACGACGTAAGCTGGCTTCAATACCACCCAGTACGATAGGAACATCTTTATAGGCTTCACGACAACGCTGCGAATAAACCAGTGTAGCGCGGTCAGGGCGCTTTCCACCTTCGTTGTTAGGTGTGTATGCGTCATCATGACGAAGCTTCTTATCCGCAGTGTAACGGTTGATCATGGAGTCCATGTTACCTGCAGTGATCCCGAAGAACAGATTTGGTTTACCAAGCTGCATGAACGCGTCTTTGTTTTGCCATTCTGGTTGAGCAATGATACCGACTCGGAAACCTTGAGCTTCCAGCAGACGGCCAATGATAGCCATACCAAAGCTCGGGTGATCCACATAGGCATCACCTGTAACAATGATAATGTCACAGCTATCCCATCCTAAGGCGTCCATTTCTTTGCGGTTGGTCGGCAAGAAAGGTGCCGTACCAAAACACTCGGCCCAGTATTTTTTGTACTCATGAATAGGAGTGATGTTATTGGTCATATTTTGCTCTCTGTTCCAGGGAGCGCGAATTATAGCGATTTGAGGATCAGGTATCTATACCAAACTTGCTTATTCAAGCTTAGTTCATCGACTTTTATTTAGATTGTAAAAATGCCTATGAATTATCGATGGTTTTTTATCTGATATCACCATGAACTCCTTATGGTTATTGAGCTTGTGGTCACTATCACTTGCAATATTGTTAAAACTAATACGCAACTTGATTAATACTTGGTGGTGAAGTGGTGGCCGGAACTAAGCGAGTGTATCGAAATATCTGGCATCATGTCAGGGTAAAAGCTAGATAGTCTTAAGGTGGTCTGGGGATGTGTGATTTGATATTATCGCCATCCCAAACGACTTAGAGCTTGCATTCACTATGATTCAACAATTGCTGGTTACTTTCCCACCAATGTTATTTGGCGCACAGGCGCTACTGACTTTGCTTCTGATTAAGGGTGATATCTGTCCGGGGCAGCGAGGTCGTCTTCACAAAATGTTACCTGCTATTGGGGTCATGTGGCTGGCGGTGGCATCACTTCGTATTGAAGCCTTTATGGTGGTGTTTGCCATTTTTTACTTTTACTCTCAGGTTCAAACCAAAAAAACGCGTGAGAAAGGACCGCTGTGGGTACTCCATTTAGCCAATGGTTTGGCGTTTGCGTATGTGGCGATTCAAGTCTTTGAACAATCTCACTGGCCAGCAGCGGCTGCCATGACGGTAATGATCTTCTTTTTGGGAGCTTCGTTCTCTCAATTGCTTCTTACGATTGCACGCAGTCGTTTACAAGCCTTTCACCGAATTTTGCCCGTGACTGGTATTGTGTCTGGCATGCTGTTGGTGATAGCGACACTGTTTTCGTCTTACCAGTTGGATGAGGCGGCATTAAATACGGTAACTCAGCCTATTCTCATTGCCTTGGTGACGTTGATCTCTTCAATTGTGGTGTGGTGTTGGCATATCTTTACTCATAAAGCACCAGAGAAAGTGCAGCTAAGCATCGCATTCGTGCTCGCTATTGCATCCATGACCAGTCTGCAAAGTTTATTTACTCTCGTCTAGTATCGCGCAAATGAGCTCACGATATGAAGTGAGCTCACTTTAAATTCGCCAGATTATGTCTACGCTGTATATATACGTTGTCGAAGAGGAGTGTCGCGATGGATTTAAGCAAAGTAGGTAATCTGGATAGCATTATTTTGTTAGGCATCGTCAACGAAAAACTACGCTTAGAGTGTGACAGTTTTGACGAGTTGGTCTCGACCTATGAAATGGATACAGAGTCGGTAGTAGGCAAGCTCGATGTGCTTGGCTACCAATACGACCCTCTCACCAATCAATTTAAATCTTACGAACGCTAGAGTTCGTTACGCAAATTTGCAATTTCCACGAAGCGTTAAGCCATCTTGATCCCGTCAAGGTGGCTTTTGCATTGCTGTTTTGCCGTGGCAAAGAAGGCTTGTAAATAACGCTTATCTTTCTCCGAGTTGCGAACAGCCGCAAACAGGCGACGCCATAATCCTTTGCCAAAAGGCTTACTGTTGATCAACCCCTGACGTGAAAATTCCGAAATAGCCCAGTTTGGTAGCGCTGCAACGCCTAATCCCGCCGAGACCATTTGCACCAGCATCAATGTATTGTCCGCTTGTTTCCATTTTGCGGGCTCTACGCCAGCTGGCTGTAAGAAGTGTTTTACCACATCTAATCTCTGCTTCTGCACAGGATAAGACAGCATGGTTTGATCGGCCAGATTGAGTGGCTCGATGATCGCTTTGTCAGCCAGTGGATGGCTGGTGGAAGTGATCAGGCGCATTTCAAAATCAAACAGGGGCTCATAATGTACTTCCGAACGTGGCTGAATATCGGATGTGATGACAAGGTCAAGTTCCCCGGCGAGAAGGGCTGGTAGAGGTTCGAATCCAAAACCAGAGGAGAAGTCCAGTGTCACGCTTGGCCACGCCACCTGGTATTCTCTTAATGCCGGCATTAGCCATTGGAAGCAGGAATGGCACTCAATCGCCATGTGCAGTCGGCCATTAACGTCTTCTTTTAAACTAGCCAGTTCATTCTCTGCTCTTGCCAGTTTCGGCAAAATCTCTTCTGCCAGGCGCAGCAGAATCTCACCTTCAGAAGTGAACTTTACCGGACGGGTTTTTCTGAGGAATAGCTGTCCACCAATCCGAGATTCGAGATCTTTTATTTGGTGCGAAAGAGCAGATTGAGTCAAATGCAATGCGGTTGCGGTTGCCGTCAATGAGCCTGTATCTCGAAGCGAGGTAATGGTACGCAAATGTTTTAGCTCTATCATGAATCTCTTTCATCCTTTCTTGCTCGCCATGAACTTTACTAACTTACCCATAAAAAGCAGATATGTAAACGTCTAGACGTCTATTAATTTAAAAAGGTAATTCAAAAAGTAATTTAGTGAGTAAGAAGATGGTGTTATGAATTTTTTTAATAAACAAGTTGAATATTTGGATGTTGTTCAATTTTTGTTGTAGAGAGATAGTTTAGCCATCCAGACATCTTGATAACTCGGTGCAAGATGCTCTGACCTAAATAAATTGAATAAGGAATCTGGAAATGGCGACAACAACACACATACTTGGTTACCCACGCATTGGTGAAAAACGTGAACTGAAATTTGCACTAGAAAAATACTGGCGTGGCGAGATTGATCAAGTGCAATTGAAGCAAGTGGGTGAAGATTTGCGAGCGAAGAACTGGCAAGTACAATCCGAGGCGGGCTTGAGTTTTGTAACAGCGGGCGACTTCGCATGGTACGACCATGTACTCACGACAACGCTGCTGTTGGGGCATGTACCGAAACGTCATGCTAATGGTTTCCCAAATCTCGATACCCTGTTTACAGTCGGACGAGGTCAATCCCAGACGGATTGCGGCTGCGTTGGTTCGGCGGCTTCTGACATGACGAAGTGGTTCAATACTAACTACCATTACATCGTGCCAGAATTTAGTAAAGACGATACTTTCGAGGTGAGCTGGCCTCAACTTTTTGACGAAGTGCACGAAGCGGTAAAAGCAGGGCATCAAGTTAAGCCGGTTCTACTTGGCCCTGTCAGTTACCTATATTTGGGCAAAGAAGTTGAAGACGGTTTTGACCGCCTGACGCTGCTGCCAAGATTGCTGGCTGCGTATCAGGCGGTTTTGGCAAAACTGGCCAGCCTGGGTGTGGAATGGGTTCAAATCGATGAACCAATTTTATCGCTTGAGCTTGAAAGTAAATGGGCCAACTCCTTTAGGCTGGCGTATCAGGTGATCCGCAGTGACGTCAAAGTGCTGCTGACGACTTACTTTGATTCGGTAACTGATACTTTAAACAAAATTGTCGATCTGCCCGTTGATGGCTTGCACATTGACCTTTCTGCGTCACCTGAACAGTTGGACGAAATTGTCGGCAAGTTACCTCAAGGTTGGGTTCTCTCTGCTGGCGTGATCAATGGACGTAACGTCTGGCGTTCAGACCTGAGTGCACACCTGGAACGTTTACAGCCTGTAAAAGAGCAGTTAGGTGATAAACTTTGGGTCGCAAGCTCATGCTCTCTGTTACATAGCCCGGTTGATCTTGAGCTTGAACCAAAACTTAGCAAAGAAGTGAAAAGCTGGTTTGCCTTTGCTAAACAGAAAGTGACTGAAGTAGCCCTGTTAGGTAAAGCTCTGGATGGTGATCAAAACGCAATTTTGGCATGCGACACCTACAGTCAGCCGATCAAAGCGCGCAAAACAGCGACGCATGTTAATAAGCCGCAAGTGCAGACGCGGGTTAGTAACATTACAGTGTCACTTTCTAGGCGCAGTGCTCCTTATGCAGAGCGTGCTGCTCATCAGGCGGAAGTGCTGGGTTTACCTTTGTTGCCAACCACAACCATTGGTTCATTTCCTCAGACTGCGGAGATTCGTGTTCAGCGAAGTGCTTTCCGTACTGACCAGCTTTCTGAATCTGAATACAATCAAGCGCTGAAAGGGCACATTGCTGATGCTGTTAAACGTCAGGAAGCGCTGGATCTGGACGTGTTAGTTCATGGTGAAGCAGAGCGTAACGATATGGTGGAATACTTTGCAGAGAATCTGGCTGGTTTCCAAACCACGAAATTTGGCTGGGTACAGAGTTACGGTTCTCGATGTGTGAAACCCGCTATTGTTGTGGCTGATATTGAACGTGAGAATCCAATTACGGTTGATTGGTCTATCTATGCTCAGTCACTGACAAGTAAACAAATGAAAGGGATGTTAACTGGCCCCGTAACGATTCTGTGTTGGACATTCCCACGTGAAGACATTACGCGACAGGAAATTGCACAACAATTGGCATTAGCACTGCGTGATGAAGTTTCTGACCTCCAGGATGCTGGCATCAATATCATCCAGATTGATGAACCTGCGATACGTGAGGGGTTACCACTCAAAAAGCGTGATCATAAAGCCTATCTAGAGTGGGCGGTGGATGCATTTAAGATCTCAGCAGCAAGTGCGAAACCAGAGACACAGATCCACACTCACATGTGTTACAGCGAGTTTAATGAAATCATCGACTCAGTTGCTGAAATGGATGCAGATGTGATTACGATTGAAACATCGCGCTCCAATATGGAGTTACTGAAAGCATTTGAAGCGTTTAATTACCCGAATGAAATCGGCCCGGGTGTGTATGATATTCACTCGCCAAACATTCCAACGCAAGAGTGGATTGAAGGGCTAATCAAAAAAGCGGCAGAAAAAATTCCAGTACAGCGTTTATGGGTAAACCCAGACTGTGGTTTAAAAACTCGTAGCTGGGCAGAGACGGAAGCTGCGTTAGCTAATTTAGTCTCAGCAGCGAAAAAGCTTCGCGCCGAATTGGCATAAGTGAGAAAAAATAAAAGCAGGGTTCAATCCCTGCTTGTTCGTATCCGTTAATGCCCGTTTGTCTGAACCCGTTACATTGAGGATCGGACTTTTCGGTTCAATTACTGTGGTTAATTGCTGCAGCGTTGTTCTGAAATCAACTCGTCTGCCATTAATTGTCCACGAGTGTTACGGATTTTGACTCGATACATCAAACCCATATTGATTTGATCACGAATGTCTGGCTTATGACAGAAAGTGTAGATACTGGAATTGAGTACTTGAGTTAACGGCTTTGCACCAGCAGCAGTATCGTTGTAGATCATCATCATCTCAATCACATTCTGATTAGAAGACACGCGCATGATTTTCAATGGTCCGTACTCTAATGGCAGTCCTGCAGACAAAACACCAGCCCGGTTAGACGCCAAAAGCTCCAACTGACGCTGCTTTTCACTGCTCGATGTACAACCCGCTAGCGCGCTAAGCGCCAGGAAGAAACACAGTAATTTTTTCATAAATTAGAACACTTTTTTGAACGGTTTTACGATTACGCTTTCGTAAACGCCCGCTGCCACGTAAGGGTCGTTATCTGCCCATGCTTTCGCATCTTCCAAAGAATCAAACTCAGCTATGACCGTGGAACCTGTAAACCCGGCTTCTCCCGGATTATCAGAATCAATCGCTGGCATTGGACCTGCGGTCAGAAGTCGGCCTTCATCCTGAAGTTTCTGTAAACGTTCAAGGTGTTGAGGGCGAACACTCATGCGTTTTTCTAACGAATTCTCGATATCCTGAGAAAAGATGACGTACCACATAGCATAGTTCCTTAATTGGTAGGTTGGAGCCCTAATTTAACGACTTTTTGGCACTACTCACAAGTTAACATTGGAAAATGTGAGATTTTTCCACTGATTAGGTCGTTTAGGTATTATTTTTGGATTGGGCGTGGCTTTCCTTTACTGTCAATAGCAACGTAATTAAAGGTAGCATCACACACCATAAAGCGATCTTCTATGCCATCTACTTTCACTGGTTTGACCCAGACTTCCAGGTCAATACTCATTGAAGTGCGGCCAATTTTTTTACATACGCCATAGCAACATACAACATCACCGACACGAACTGGCTTTTTAAAAGTAATACTCGATACAGAGACGGTCACTACGCGACCTGAAGAAATTTCTTTTGCCAAAATAGCGCCTGCCAAATCGAGCTGAGACATGATCCAGCCACCAAAGATATCGCCATTCGCATTAGTATCTGCGGGCATTGCCAGGGTTCGAAGCAGAAGTTGGCCTTTCGGAGAGTTAAATTCTTGGCTCATTATGACATCCTAAATCATCGGTAGCGCTCAAATTAAGCGCAAATATTTATTCGAATTAGATCAAAACAGCGACCCGGAGGTCGCTGTTAATAATATGTTGGCGGGATTATAGCAAAGATGAGCTGTTAATCATCAACCGATACATCAGATGAGTTATTTTTCTGCTCTTTCGGCATGTGTTTGTAGATATAGAAACCCGTAGCGATCATGTAAGTGAATGTCGCTATGAGCAGGCCAAACACTTTGAAGTTAACCCAAACATCCAGTGGCAGCTGGTAAGCAACGTAAATGTTTAATCCAGCACAGAACGAGAAAAAGCCAACCCAAGCCCAGTTGATACGAGTCCAAACCTGCTCAGGAAGAGAGATCTCTTTGCCCAACATGCCCTTAATGGCCGATTTACCCATGGCATGACTGACTGCAAGACCAATAGCAAACACCATATACACGATGGTTACTTTCCATTTGATGAAGTTGTCATCATGAAGGAAGATGGTCATTCCACCAAAAACAGCCACCATCACGAATGTGATTAACTGCATCTTTTCCACTTTTTTGTAAATGGCATAGGTCAGAATGACTTGAATAGCCGTCGCTGCGATAAGTGCCCCAGTCGCAACGTAAATGTCGTACATCTTATACAAGGCAAAGAAGACAATGAGTGGAATAAAATCAAGAATTTGCTTCATGTTGCAGAAAACTACCTAGTTATTGAATTGCAGACAGTCTAACGTAATCTCGAACAATGTGAATACTTCGAGACAATTGGATACAAAAATTGCCACAGTTTGGGTGGCGATTTACTGTCGCTTAAATCAAGTTTAGGCTAGATCTGGAAACTTGGGTATGCGTGTGTATCACGATAAAGAGTCAGAGGCATTTCGCTTGTCTTGACCTAGCCATTTCTCCAACATGTCTCGTAGTGCGTTTAAGGTGGTGGGTTTTTGTAAACGGTCATCCATCAACGTTGAGATTCGCTCTAATTCTGATGCGCCACATTCCCCAGATAACGCAATCACGATAGTTGAAGGGGATAGCTGCTTTATATGTTTGCTTGCATCATAACCGTTCATGACTGGCATTTGCACATCCATTAAGACCAAATCGATTTTACTGGATTTCACTATCTCGATTGCGTTTGCACCATTGTTTGCCTGCAGACTATTGACGCCAAGCTGTTTTAAATACAGTTCAACCAAAGTACGTTGCACCTCTTTATCATCGACAACGAGCACGGTCGGAGCCGGTTCCCCCATTTGCAAGTGGCGAAGACGCATCGCTGTTGTATCACTGCTCGGGTTATTCCAGTCCATCTCCTGAGCGTTTAGTGTTTCCGCTTTTGGCGAATTGGGAACAACAGGGAAGTAGAGATAAAACTCAGTAAACTCGCCTTCAATGGAGCGACATTCAATTCGACCGCCAAATGAGCGTATGACGCGCTGGCAGTAACTCAAGCCAAGGCCACTACCGCCGCTTTTCTGATAAGAAAAGAATTCATCAAAAATCTTATTTTGGATGCCGCTGCTAATACCTGGCCCAGTATCTCGAAAGATTAAAATGTTTTCGTAGGTACCAGTTTGAGTACGGATTTCAATCTTGCTTGAAGGATACGAGTCAAAGTAGTAAACCGCATTGCGGATCAGATTAAAAATGACAAAACTAAACAGCGTCTCATTGATCTTGGCAACAAAATCGTGATGTTTAGGCAGATCGATTCTTTCAATTATCTTTTCACTTTCGAAACCGTAGCGGCTAACAGCCAAATGCATGGCCTTATGCATGGAAGTTATTGCAAGAGGCTCCTGCTCTGGTGATGTGTCACTGACTTCTCGCAAAATGATATCAATCAGCTGTCGCCCTCTTTGAATAGTTGTTTGCCCTTTGTTGATGTCACGTTTGAGTTCATTCAGGGATGCTCCAGATTCGATATGTTGAGCGAGTTCTTCAAATTGCAGCTGTACCTGAGTCAGAGGGTTGCGCATTTCATGGGCGATGGAGTGGGCGAGTGCACGACTTTGGCGAACATCTCTGTCGGCTTCGATAGTGCGTTGTACGCGAGTCAGCAATGTCTGTAAGGCGGAAATTTCTTCGTTAGAAAACAGTTGATGATTCCTTTTATGCGCAGAAATCAAGAGGTGAGACACCGATTTACTCTGACCAAATAGAGGCATCACCAACGCTGTATCGTTCGATCGCATGCGACGATAGAGTCTTTTCAAAGTGCTTCTATTTGAAGAGGCATATTTGATTTCCTCAGAGAGTTCATCCACTAAGAGAACCGATTTGTCGGAGTTGAGGTAATTTTCGTAAAACGATTGCGTATAGTAACTGCTTACCAATTGCAGTTTGTTTTCGGGGATGTTGAGTAATATAGCCAACTTACTCATCGCATCATCAATCGAGCGCTTAAAGTCACCTTCTAAGGCAAGTATTTGTTGTACTGGAGTGTATTTGTGAAAGTAAATTAAATAACTAACGACATACCCCACATATCGAAAGGACCAGCGCCATGTAGTGCCTATCAATGCACACAAGGGAATGCCAACAATCCATTGATTACTATCCGAAATAGGTATCAACATTAAGCCCAGAGGAACGATGTATAGGGCACATACAATAAGCGTTGTGGTAGCTAAATAAGTGAGATATTTCGCACTATAGAAACGTGAAGTCAGCAATGCATAACCGACAAAAAGCATCTCACTGACGGACAGAGCCGGGGGCAACCATGTGAGAGAAAAATCGCCAAGGAAATAAGTGAGTCCTAAGTGAACGACTGTGGTTGAAAGTATGAATACTAATATGCCGGCGATCATATAGTTGTTTTTAGCCAGTGTTAGTTTACTGCTGTTGACTCGCATCCGAATAATATTGACGAGTGTCAATACAATGAACGCCAATATAGTCGTGAAGAAGTAGGGTGTGTGTGAGCCAAACTCTATGACAAACTCACTAGGCCCGCTGATTGTCACGTTCTCTACTGTCAATCCGGGACGTGAGTTGATAAACATCACGTAAACGGATAGCAGGATAAACATGACTTGCTGCCACTTCTTTACATCGCTGTTGTTCTGTTCCGCTAACAAGTGACATGAGAAGTAGTATGCGAACGCGAATGAGAAAAAGGAAGCTAAATTGGCGAATTTAGCCATGAATACGCCGCCTTCTGAGCCAAACGTCACTAAGAGATCAGTATGAAAATAAGCATTGCTGCTAATCCAGATAATGATGGATGCAGAGTACGCAATGTATGGCGCGTGGTGAGAGCCAACAACCACCTCATTCCTTTTTCTTAGGCGATGGCAATAGTACAGCAGCCAGAAGAGTACGATGGCAATCGCGACATAGAGCGTAATAGCTTTTGGGTAAAGTAGACCTGCCAAAGCAAAATCAAGCATTATGCTTCACCGCAGGCTACGCTGAAAGTATGGGATGTAGGGTGCGACGCGCAGGCAAAAAAGCGTGCATGGTTAGCTTTATTCACGTTTGGCGACAATAAACCAGACAGCGCATGACCACTGCTTTTGTCTAGAACAACACTGTTTGCAACGCTCTGATTTTTATGAATAGACCAATCCACATTGGAGTTAAGATCTAAAGACAACTTTAGACTCATGGAACAACCTAGCACTGATGTTTTTATGTTTATAGGTGCGTTATATCACTTTGAATAAATTATGCTACCAGTTTCTCTTTGTATGGTTATCTAATGCAAATGTTGTATAAAAAAAGCCGCTCATTTAGAGCGGCTCATTAAAAATCTCGAACTAAACTTAAGCTTCTTGCTTACTCAGTTCTGCCTCTTTCTCTGTTTGCGCTTCTTCTTCTTCGATAAGTGCATCAACGATAACCGCACACGCAGCATCGCCAGTGATGTTTAGCGCAGTACGAATCATGTCGAAGATACGATCTAAAGCGAACAGTAGCGGTAGACCTTCAATTGGAATGCCTGCTGCCAGCAGAACCGCAACAACCAGGAATGATGGACCAGGTACACCTGCCTGACCAACTGCACCAAGAGTTGATGTTACGATGATCGCGATGTAAGCACCCATGCCAAGATCGATGTTAAACAGTTGAGCGAAGAAGATGGCTACCAAGCCGTAGTAAATCGCGTTACCAGACATGTTGATCGTTGCGCCTAGTGGCAGAACGAATGATGCTGTTGAGTTTCTAACGCCAAGGTCTTTCTCACAAGTGTCCATCGTTACAGGCAACGTTGCCATTGACGATGCTGTTGAAAGTGCAACTGCTTGTGGCTTCTTCATCGAAGATATGAATTTCTTCGCAGAAGTCTTAGTGAATACGTGAACCATAGCAGGGTATACAATGAAGCCAAAGATCAGAATAGCTGCAGTGTAGACAACGAATAGCTTAAACACGACCATCAGTGCGCCAAAACCAAACGTACCTACCGCTTCAGCCATCAGACCAAATACACCGATAGGAGCAATGATCATAACCTTGTTGATCATCCAAACCATCGCGTCAACAATGCAGTTCACGCCATTAATGATAGGGTCACGGCGCTCTTTAGATTGTTGAGAAATCGCGATACCAAAGAACATACAGAATACTAGGATTTGCAGGATGTTCGCATCATTCAGTGATTGGAAAACGTTAGTTGGGATCATACCAGTGATGGTCGCCCAGAAAGTCGGTAATTCACCTTTAGAAGCGTATTCTGCTGAGAACATGCCTTCAACACCAGAAACGTCGATGCCAATGCCTGGTTGGAATACTTCACCCATAAACAGAGCAAGCGCTACTGCCAGAGCTGATGTTAAACCAAAGTAGCCTAGTGTTACCACACCAACTTTACCTGCAGACTGACTGTTACCAAGACCAGCAGCACCAGAAATCAGAGCAACAGCAACCAATGGGATTACTAGCATCTTGATCAGGTTAATAAAGATAGCACCTAGTGGCGCGAATACCGTAGCGTCGTGACCCATCAGGGCACCAGCTGCTGTACCCACGATCATTGCGATGACGACTTGCACGCCAATGTTGTTTAGCAAACTCTTTTCTTTTAACACTTCCATAACCTCTGTGCTAACCAAATGTAAAATCCTGAAATTACACACCAATCAAAAATCGTTTTATGGAGAATAATTTCGCCCCTGCTTTTTACACGTATCATTCACAATTGGCAATATACGAAACAGGGTTATTGATGAAAAAATCGATATTTTATTGACGAAAGCTAATTTTTTACTCAATAGCAAACGTTTGCTATTCGAATTCGCTATGGAATTGCACATTGGTTATTAACTTAGTTAATGAGTTTGATTTGTGTAGGTTAATTATTTGTTACTTAATTGTTTTTCCGTAATGAGTGGTGCCTGAACGGTGTTGGCGCTTGATAATTCTGACATTAATTAGGATGCGAGCTCACACTTTAGTTATTTTGCTGTAATGAATGTTAAATATTTTACATTCTTGGGTTGATAACTCTTGTAAATATAATGTTAACAAGTGGTGGGGTTTAGGACATAAGGAACTGTATAAGACCACTCTTTCGTTAATTTTTGTTGTTAAATCCTTAAGAACAACGTGAATACCAATAATTTAGAGGTGAAGTCATTATGATGAATCTTGCTGCTGCTTTGCAGCGAAATGCTGCCAGTAAGCCTGATAAAACAGCGTTGATATGCGGTGACTTGGAAATTTCCTTCGCTCAATTTGATGCAATCGCAGGAAAAATAGCGACGTCTTTGATCAAAAATGGTGTTAAGCCGGGCGATCGAGTTGCATTGTCTTGCCCTAATCTGCCGTTCTTTGCTTTCATTTATTTTGCAGTTCAGAAGGCTGGCGCTGTTGCAGTACCGCTTAACGTTCTTTTGAAAGCGAGAGAAATCAAATATCACCTGGAAGACTCAGACGCTAAATTCTATTTCTGTTTTGAAGGAACGCCAGAGTTACCAATGGCCAGAGAAGGTGTGAAAGCCTTTAAGGAAGTGGACACATGTGAAAACATGGTCGTGATGACGCTATCGCAGGCTGAATTGGATTGGGGTGGAGTGCCTACTCTCAATGCGTTTATTCGCGACGTTGAGCCACTGGCTGATTACGTACCACGTAACGCTGATGATACTTGTGTCGTTCTTTACACATCAGGCACTACTGGCATGCCAAAAGGTGCTGAGCTAACTCAACAAAACATCATTATGAACGCGGTGGTTGCTCAGAATATCATGGCGGCGCAAGCTGATGATGTACACTTGGTAACTTTGCCTCTGTTCCACACTTTTGGTCAAACGGTTCACCTGAATGCAAGTGTTTTGAGTGGTGCCACGCTGGTACTTGTCCCACGATTTGAACCAACACATGTTCTTGAACTTATCGAAAAGCATAAAGTCACCTTGTTTGCAGGTGTGCCTACCATGTACATCGGGATGCTTCATGCTGAACACGACTGTGATATTTCTTCTCTTCGAGTGGCTGCGAGCGGTGGTTCACCATTGCCAACAGAAGTGTTCCGCGCATTCGAAGAAAAATTCAATGTGCCGATTTTGGAAGGTTACGGCTTATCAGAAACCAGTCCGATTGCATGTTTTAACCATTTAGATCAAGAGCGTATTCCTGGCTCTGTCGGCCAGCCGATCCAAGGTGTGGAAGTGAAGCTTGTCGATTTAGAGGGCAATAGAGTACCAGTAGGTGAAGAGGGCGAAATCATTGTCCGTGGCCACAATGTGATGAAAGGGTATCTGGGGCGTCCAGAGGTCACAGAATCTGTACTACGAGATGGTTGGTTCTACACTGGTGACGTCGGTCGCTTTGACGAGTTAGGGAATTTGTACATTGTTGATCGAATCAAAGATTTGATTATCCGTGGTGGCTTTAACGTTTACCCTCGTGAAATCGAAGAAGTGTTTATGACCCATCCTGCGGTCGCTATGGTTGCAGTGATTGGTATTCCGCATCAGGAGTACGGCGAAGAAATTAAGGCTTACGTGGTACTTAAACCAGATCAAGAAGTTGATGCTGCAGAATTGCAAAAGTGGGGACGCGAGCAGTTGGCTGCGTTTAAATATCCGCGCTTTGTTGAGATTCGCGAACAGCTTCCAATGAGTGCTACAGGCAAGATTTTGAAACGTGAACTGAAATCTGAGCTTAAAGTCGCTTAGACTTTAACAAGTACATAGAAACAAAAAAGACTGCTAATTTATTAGCGGTCTTTTTTATTGAGTGCGCGACTACTAACATTTTTAACATTCAGAGCGGAAGCGTTATTCAAGCTGCTTGAGATAGTCTTCCATTTCTAGCGGGTTGTGAATGGTGATACTTCCGTAACTTAGGGTGAGTGTCCCCAATGCTTCCAGTTTTTTTAATACCTTGTGCACACTTTGTCTGGTGAGCCCCATCATATTGGCGATGTGCTCTCGTGTTACACGTACAACACAAGGGGCGGCATTGATAGGTTGGTTGGTTTGATACGTTGCAAGCAGTAATAATCTTCGGCCAATGCGTTCTTCAATCCCTCTGATGGCATCATCCTCGATAACGGATATTGCGGACCAAAGTCTACGGCTCATCAGGTCGAGTATTACAGGGTAGCTTTGCGGATACTTCGCCAGAAGTTGACGAAACTTGTCTCCAGGGAGCTCTAACAGAGTGACATCAGAGTGCGCTGTTGCACCAAATATTCGTGGCATTCCTGGTGAAAAAACGTTGTCACCAAACCAACCGCCCGTATCAAAAATCATCAACGTGACTTCTTTTCCTTTGGGACTGATCGAGTTGACGCGAACTGAACCTTTCGCAATGACCATCAAGGAGGAGTGATTGTCCCCTTTGTTACAGATGAGTGCCTTCTCATCGAAATGCCGGGTTCGCGCAATTTGTACCGCGTCATTAATGCCTTCTTCCGGTAATCCGGATAGGACAGGGCATTGAAGCAACAACTTTTTTAACTCTTCCATGTCGGTACCTTAATGCTGTACTTTTAATTTCGTTATATTAACACCTTATAACTGGGTGCACTTAACGAGCTTATCTTTGTGTATGGCTTAAGATCTGAAATTGTGATGGCTCTCTATATGGCTCAAACTGACTTATTTTGAAATGCTCTATTGAGAAAGGATTCTTATTTTCCATTCAATAAAAAAACGCCCGCTATGAGCAATCAGCGGGCGTTTAGCTTATTTCTATAGAAGTTAGTTATTTTTGAGTGGCTGCTTTCATAGCTGACACAAATTCACCAAGCTTATCGAGCATAATTTGCGGTTGCTCGACGTACGTCTCGATAATTTTAACCACCGCAGAGCCAGAAATCGCACCTGCCGCGCCTGCTTCTATCGCTTGCTTAACTTGTGCGGGCTCAGAGATACCGAAACCAAGTAGTGCTGGCGGCGCATCAAATTGATTCAGTCTTTCTAACAACTGTCCAACTGGCATATTTGCCTTAGTTTCTGTGCCTGTTACACCAGCTCGAGAAAGCAGATACGTATAACCGCCACTTAGCTCTGCAACTTCCGCTAAGGTTTCATCACTGGCCGTTGGTGGTGCAATAAAGATCGGGTGAATGCCGAACTTCTCTGCCGCTGCAACAAAATCTGCGCTTTCGTTTGTCGGTACGTCAGCAATAAGCACGGAGTCAATACCTGCTTTAGCACAGCGCTCATAAAAGTTCTCAATACCGCGGGAGAAAACCAAGTTCGCATACATCAGCAGGCCGATTGGTAGTTCTGGGTATTTTGCACGGATCTTACCGATTTGCTCAAAGCAGATGTCCGGTGTCGCGCCAGATTGCAAGGCACGATTGTTTGCGCCTTGGATTGTCGGACCATCTGCAAGTGGATCTGAAAATGGAATGCCTAGTTCAAGTGCATCTGCGCCAGATTCCACAAGCGTTTCCATTATTTTGTAAGATTGCTCTGCATTTGGATCGCAAACCGTTACGAACGGGACAAATGCGCCTTGGTTTTTTTCGTTTAGGCGCGCAAACATCTTCTCATAACGACTCATTAGATCACTCCTTTTTCTTCTAGGATGGCATTAACGGTGAAGATGTCTTTGTCACCACGGCCAGATAGGTTGACTACCAGAAGCTGTTCTGTTTCTGGGTTTTCGCGAGCCATACGCAGTGCGTGCGCAAGTGCGTGAGAGGATTCAAGCGCAGCAATGATGCCTTCGCTACGTGCGATTTCCTGGAACGCATCCAGAGCTTCATCATCGGTGACGTTCGCGTATTCTGCTCGGCCAATTGAATTCAGGTAGGCGTGCTGAGGGCCTACTGATGGGAAGTCCAGACCCGCAGAAACAGAATAAGACTCTTCAATCTGGCCGTTCTCATCTTGCATGATCGGCGCTTTCATACCGAAGTAAATCCCAGTCTTACCGTGTTTAAGCGGTGCACCGTGTTGGTCTGTATCAATACCTTTACCAGCAGGCTCAACGCCAATCAGGCGTACATTTTCGTCATCGATGAAGTCTGCGAACATACCAATGGCATTCGAACCACCGCCAACACAAGCGATAACAGCATCCGGAAGACGACCTTCACGAGCGAGAATTTGGTTTTTAGTTTCTTCACCGATCATGCGTTGGAATTCACGAACGATAGTCGGGAACGGGTGAGGGCCTGCTGCAGTACCTAGCAGGTAGTGCGCATTCTCATAAGTAGCAGACCAGTCACGTAGTGCTTCATTACAGGCATCTTTCAGTGTGGCTGAACCAGAATAGACAGGAATCACTTCTGCACCCATCAGCTTCATACGGAAAACGTTCGGGCTTTGACGCTCGACATCTTTCGCTCCCATATATACGCGACACTTCAGACCAAGCAATGCACACGCCAAAGCTGTGGCTACGCCGTGCTGTCCTGCGCCTGTTTCCGCGATGATTTCAGTCTTACCCATGCGTTTTGCAAGTAGTGCCTGACCAAGCACCTGGTTGGTTTTGTGCGCACCACCATGAAGTAGATCTTCACGCTTTAGGTAGAGTTTGGTTTTGGTGCCTTTGGTTAGGTTTCGGGTAAGCGTGAGCGCGGTTGGGCGACCTGCGTACTCTTGGAGTAGCGTCATAAATTCGCTGCGGAATTCTGGATCTTCCTGTGCGTCAATAAACGCTTGCTCTAGTTGCTCCAATGCTGGAACCAAAATTTGCGGAACGTACTGACCGCCGTATTCGCCAAAGTAGGCATTCAATTTTGCCATCGTGATAATCCTTCTCGTCTTTTTTGCTACGAAATAGTTTTAGTAGTTGCGAATAGCGTTAAACGCGGCATGCAACTTCTGAGCATCTTTCTTACCTGGCGCGCTTTCTACACCAGAATTTAAATCTAATCCCAAGCAGCCTAATGCAGCTGCTTGTTGAGCATTCTCAGGGGAGAGTCCTCCCGCTAACATGATTTGACTAGGGTCGCCAATCAGTGACCAGTCGAATACTTGTCCGGTGCCGCCGGATTGGTTGCCAACTTGTGCATCGAGCAAATGGCGATCAACGTTTTCAGCCAGGAGTGTCGGCAGCACATTCTGAACTCCGTACGCTTTCCAGATTTCTACGCCGGAAGGGAGTTCTGCTTTGAGTTGGTTAACGTAGTGCTGATCCTCAGAACCATGCAGTTGAACCGCTTTTAAACCGAGTGATGTGACTATTGCAGATACAAAATCAATCTCATGGTTTTGAAATACGCCAACATATTGAAGTGGTGCGCCGCTCATCGTCAGACGGGCGGTCTCTAAATCCACGGCACGTTTAGACTGTTCAACGAAAATCAGGCCACCAAATACCGCGCCTGCTTTATAGGCTTTGGCTGCGTCGTCGGGGTGAGTCAGACCACAGACTTTATTTTCGCCCAGAGTTACCTTGCGAACCGCAAGCTCGAGATTATGCTCTGCCATCAGCGAACTGCCAATCAGGAAACCATCAGCGTAAGCTGCTAAATCGCGAACTTGTTGATGGGTGTAAATGCCAGACTCTGAAATTATTGTTGCTTGAGGTGCAAGTTTTCGAATCATTGGCGCAAGCTGTTTAGTGCGGTTCAAGTCGGTACTCAGGTCACGCAAATTGCGGTTATTGATACCGATGACGAGTGCGCCCAAGTCTACGGCACGATGAAGTTCTTCTTCGTTGCTGACTTCTGTCAGTATGCCCATATTGAGGCTGTGTGCTACTTCGGCCAGTGTTTTGTACTCTTCATCATTGAGTACAGACAGCATCAATAAGATGGCGTCAGCGCCGTAATGACGCGCCAGGTAAACTTGGTAAGTGTCTACCATAAAGTCTTTACATATCACAGGTTGCTTAACCTGATTACGCACTTGTGGAATAAATTCGAAGTTACCCTGAAAGTATTTCTCGTCAGTTAGGACCGAAATGGCATCAGCATGATTGTTGTAAACCGATGCGATGTAATCCAAATCGAAAACGTCTCTGATGAGCCCTTTTGATGGTGAGGCTTTTTTACACTCAGTAATGAAGACCGTTTTTTCGCCACTAAGCGCATCATAGAAGTTACGATCGGATGGTTCTAAATCAGATTGGAAAGTACTCAAATGCTGAGAGGCTTTACGTTCTGCTACCCACTGATACTTGTCGCGAACAATTTTAGCGAGTACTTCAGCCATTTCTGCTTCTTTCTTTGATACGTGCTCAGAAAGGTTGTCAGCATTTTGAGTGTTTAAGTCCGTCATCTTGATCTTTTCCTTAAGCGTGTGCGGCAAGTCGCTGTACCAACTGATAAGCCTTACCTGAGTTCATTGCCTCAATCGCTTTTTGAGCATTGGCTTTTAAATCTTCATGACCGAACAGACGCATGAGTAATGCTACGTTTGCAGCAACAGCGCTAAGCTGAGCGTCCGTTCCTTTTCCTGTCAGAATGTTGGTTATGATTGCTTTATTCTCTTCCGGAGCACCGCCTTTAATTGCTTCTAGCGGGTATTCCTGTAAACCGAAGTCTTCTGGCGTCAGTGTGTATTCGACGATCTGTCCATCTTTGATTTCTGCCACTGTGGTTGGACCGTGAATGGCGACTTCATCGAGACCACTACCGTGTACTACTGCTGCGCGCTTCATACCCATTTGTAACATGGTTTCTGCGATAGGACGAACCAGTTCTTCACTGTAAACGCCCATTAATTCAATGTTAGGGCGTGCCGGGTTAATCAGCGGGCCCAGAATATTGAAGATAGTGCGTGTTTTCATGGTTTGACGGACTGGCATCGCATGGCGGAAACCACCGTGGTATTGCGGGGCAAACAGGAAGGCGACACCGATGTCATCCATTGCTTTACGTGTGTCTTCCGGGCTCATCGCCAGATTGATGCCGAAAGAATCCAGCAAATCGGAAGAGCCAGACTTGCTGGATACGCTACGGTTACCGTGCTTCGCGATTTTCAGACCGCACGCTGCAGCGACAAATGCTGCTGTGGTTGAAATATTGATGGTGTCGTGCCCGTCGCCACCAGTACCAACGATATCGGCAAAGTCGTAATCCGGACGCGGGAACGGTTTCGCATTTGCAAGTAGTGCTTTCGCTGCCCCTGTAATTTCGTCAGGGGTTTCACCTTTAATTTTTAGTGCCGTCAGGGCTGAAGCCATTAAAATTGGATCAAGCTCACCACGGATAATGGTATCGAACAGTTGTTGGCTTTCTGCTTGAGTCAGAGGCTGCTGTTCGTACAGTTTTTTTATAATCGCTTCCATAATTCTTCTCCCGCTTTCCTTATGCGTTGTTTTTCTCAAGCGCCCATTCGATCGCATTAGCTAATAAAGTTGCCCCATAGGTGGTCATAATTGATTCCGGATGGAACTGGAATCCGCAAACTTTATCTTGTTCATGTACAACAGACATGGTCAATCCATCGACTTCGGCTGTAATGGTCAGCTCTTCAGGCACAAAGGTCGCTACTAAAGAGTGGTAACGCGCGATAGCCAATGGTGATGGCAGATTGGCGTAAGTGGCATGGTTTTGGTGCTCCATCATCGATACTTTACCGTGAATAATTTCGCCGGCACCTGCAACGGTACCACCATAGGCTTCAACAATAGCCTGATGACCAAGACACACGCCGATGATTGGGACTTTGCCTTTCATACGCTGAATTAAGTCTGGCATCGACCCTGCTTCGGATGGCGTGCCTGGACCAGGAGAGAGCAGAACAACAGGATTCTCAAGTCCATTCACCGCTTGTTCAATTTGCTCTGCCGGGATGTTATTCCGGTAAATTGTTACGCAATGACCAAGTGAACGAAATTGATCCACCAGGTTATAAGTGAATGAATCAAAGTTATCGATAAATACAATGTTAGCCATGAACTGCTACTCCTTATGCGCTGCTTGAATAGCAGAAATAACGGCTTGTGCCTTACCGCGTGTTTCGTCCGCTTCCGCTTGTGGATCCGAATCGAATACCACACCTGCCCCGGCTTGTACCTGAGCGATACCGTTTTCAACATACGCTGAACGAATCACGATACAAGTATCTAGCGTGCCTTCTCCGGTTAGGTAGCCAACTGCACCGCCATAGCTTCCGCGGCGAACACCTTCCACGTCACGAATTAACTGCATGGCACGAATTTTTGGTGCGCCAGTAAGCGTACCCATGTTCATGCTTGCCTGATAAGCATGTAATGCGTCGAGATCTTCTCGTAGCTGGCCAACAACTCGAGAGACTAAGTGCATCACGTGGCTGTAACGGTCAACTTTTAGCAAGTCTGCTACGTGGCGAGTGCCCGCGGCAGAGATTCGCGCTACATCGTTACGAGCCAGGTCGACCAGCATCATGTGTTCTGCGTTTTCTTTCATGTCGGTACGCAGTTCAAGCTCAATACGGCTGTCCAGATCAAAATCGATATCACCGTTTGGACGTTTGCCACGGCGGCGAGTCCCCGCGATTGGGTATATCTCAACCTGGTTGGTTTCTGTTTCGTACTTCAGAGCGCTTTCTGGCGACGCACCAAATAGCGTGAATAGCTCATCTTGCATGTAGAACATGTATGGACTTGGGTTACTTGTTTTCAGCTCTTTATACGCAGCTAGCGGAGAAGGGCATGGCAGGGTAAAACGACGTGAAGGGACTACCTGGAAAATATCGCCTTTCACTACGTATTCTTTTAAGTCGCGAACAATCTGGCAGAAGTCTTCATCTGAAATACTGGTTTGCACTGTCACATCGGCAAGTTTCGTTGCGTTCGGTAGATGCTTAGGTGAAGCACATTGTGCGCTAATTTCAGCAATGCGTGCTTCTAGCGTGGCCTTCTGCGAATTATCGCCAAAAAGAGTGGCTTGCAATTGGCAAGATTCGGTTTGGTGATCAACGACAAGCAAAGTTTCAGCGACGTAAAATACGTAATCAGGGCACTGGTTGGTTGCTTCTGCATTGCCTAACGGTTCGAAGTTCGCAACCAGATCATAAGCAAACAAACCACCCAAGAAAATAGCGTGTTTGTCTTCATCAGAAATATCGAAACTATGTTGAATTAAGCGCAGCGCATCAAATGTGGAAGCTTCGCGCAAACGGGAATCTTCATCCAGAGTGTCGCATGGTTGGGTGAATTCCAGAGTAAGGGTCTCACCATTAAATTGAGCGGAGATTTCGCCTCGTACATTCTGGTTTAAATGCGCGAGCAAGTTTTTACCATTTTCCGTTAAGGCGTGAAGGCTTACGGTATGGTCATAACAAATTACTCTAACGGCAGAGTCGACAATCATCAGCGACTTCAAGTCCTGTTTCGAATCAATTTCCGCTGATTCCAGAAGTAAGCTATCCGTTTTGTTTTCACATAGGGTGTGAAACAAGCGGGTTGGGTCCTGAGTGTAAGGAACAGAAGCAGTTAACACTTCCAGTTGTCCAAGATTCTTGATTTCAATGGCCTTGTTCACAAGACCTCCTTATAGCTGTTTTAATCTTCCTGCTGCACATAGTGGCATAAAGTAAGCGTTGTCCCAATTAAGAGTTTACGATATCCGGCTAATGTTTAAGCAGTTGAACTTGAAAAGGGCGATAAATTAAAAAGCCCGCTTTAGCAGCGGGCTTTTTAACGTTTAATTCTCTAAACTAGAAGTACACGTTTGCCCACCAAGAACTTGTCCAAGTGCGCCACCAAGCAACATTTGACGAGTTTGTCTTTCTAAGACAAACCGCAACTTTCGCTTTTTGGTTTTGGGTCGTTTCTTGTAACATAGTGAGCCTTGAATTAAGTGTTCTGTATTTTCGTACTAGTTAACTAGTGCGGAGGTAAAAAGTCAACCCCAAAACAATATTAAAACGATAAAAATATGAGAATTGATTTACATAGCCATACCACTGCCTCAGATGGCCGATTTGAACCAAAAGATTTAGTGGATAGGGCACTGAGTTTTGATATAGAAGTTTTGGCGATTACAGATCATGATACCGTTGATGGTTTGACACCCGCAAAGCAGTATGTGGAAGAGAACCAATTGCCGATAAAAATTATTAACGGCATCGAAATATCAACGGTTTGGCAAAATAAAGATATCCATATCGTGGGCTTAAATATTGATCCTGATAACTCGGCATTGACGACACTCATTGAGCAACAAAAACAACATCGAATTGCTCGTGCAGAGTTGATCGCTTCTCGTCTCGAGAAAGCAACTCGTGAAGGTGTATTAGAAGAAGTCCAGCTTATCGCCGGTGATGCACCTATTACACGCGCTCACTTTGCCAAGTGGTTGGTGGATAATGGCTTTGCCAAAAACATGCAAATGGTGTTTAAACAATACTTAACGCGCAACAACCCGGGTTATGTGCCACCTAATTGGTGCTCGATGAAAGACGCGGTCGATGCAATTCATGCTGCTGGTGGTCATGCGGTGTTAGCTCATCCGGGCCGATATCAGCTGACAGCGAAGTGGATTAAACGCCTTTTGGCGGCATTCGTTGAAGCAAATGGTGACGCGATGGAAGTTGCTCAACCACAACAGCCACAACAAGAAAGGCGCAATCTGGCAGATTATGCTATACAATACAAACTATTAGCCTCCCAAGGTAGCGACTTTCACTATCCATCTCCGTGGATGGAGTTGGGTAGAAACCTCTGGTTGCCTGCAGGCGTAGAACCAGTTTGGAAAGATTGGGGTATTGATCCTTCGTTGATTAACGATCAACAAGATGGCGTTCAAGCTCCATAAATATATAGAGCCGAGAGGTTCGATAATGAGGAATTACAATGAGCCAGTTTTTTTACGTTCATCCAGAAAATCCACAGGCTCGCTTGATTAATCAAGCAGTAGCAATCATTCGTAACGGCGGTGTCGTGGTTTATCCAACCGATTCAGGTTATGCACTTGGCTGTCAGCTGGAGAACAAACAGGCGTTAGAGCGTATCTGTCAGATTCGTCGTTTAGATGACAAGCACAACTTTACGTTGTTGTGTCGCGATTTATCAGAGATTTCACTTTATGCTCGTGTGGATAATGGTGCATTTCGATTGCTGAAAAACAATACTCCGGGGCCTTACACATTTATCTTCAAAGGCACAAAAGAAGTGCCTCGTCGTTTGATGAATGCAAAGCGTAAGACAATTGGTATCCGTGTTCCAGATAACAAAATTGCCCTCGATTTGTTAGAAGCGCTTGGAGAGCCGATGATGTCTACGTCATTGATACTTCCAAACAGTGATGTCACTGAGTCGGACCCTGAAGATATCCGTGACAAGTTGGAGCATGCGGTTGATGTGATACTTAATGGCGGTTTCCTCGGCGAGCAACCAACAACGGTTATCGACTTTAGCGAAGGCGACCCTGTTGTGGTTCGCGTCGGTTCAGGTGACCCGGCACCATTTGAATAAGTTTTATGGCAATAATTCGCTCAAAGTATCAATAAATAGTCCGGATTAGATGAAAAATAATTGGCGTAGATATAGAGTGGATTTTGCTTACATTCAGCTGAAGAATCACTTATAATGTGCGACCAAAAAAAATCCCATGCTAATGGGTACTTGCATAATGCAGACCAATCCTGGTCTAGACGTCTGTGAAGACGACACATAGGTAGATAAATGAGCGAAAAGTTACAAAAAGTATTAGCACGTGCTGGTCACGGTTCTCGTCGTGAGATTGAATCGTTAATCAAATCCGGTCGCGTAAGTGTGAACGGTATGGTAGCTAAACTTGGTGAAAGACTTGAAGATGAGAGCAGTGTCATTCGTATCGATGGTCACATTGTATCTGCGAAGATACAAGATGAAGTGATTTGTCGTGTGCTGGCATACTACAAACCGGAAGGTGAACTGTGTACTCGTCATGATCCAGAGGGTCGTCGTACCGTTTTCGATCGCCTGCCAAAAATTCGTGGCTCGCGTTGGATTTCAGTAGGTCGTCTGGATGCAAACACCTCTGGTCTGTTGCTTTTCACTACTGATGGTGAATTGGCGAATCGCTTAATGCACCCAAGCCGTCAAGTTGAACGTGAATACCTAGTACGTGTGTTCGGTGAAGTAACTGAACAAAAAGTTCGTAATCTGGTAAAAGGCGTTGAGCTAGAAGATGGTATGGCTCGCTTTGAAGACGTTGTTTACGCGGGTGGTGAAGGTATGAACCACACGTTTTACGTTGTAATCAATGAAGGCCGTAACCGTGAGGTTCGTCGTTTATGGGAATCTCAGGATTGTACGGTAAGTCGTCTGAAGCGTGTTCGCTACGGTGATATCTTCCTGGACAAGAAACTGCCTCGTGGTGGTTGGATGGAACTGGATCTGAAGGAAGTCAACTACCTGCGTGAGCTTGTCGAACTTCGTCCAGAAAAAGAGACTATGCTTGATCTGAACAAAGATAACACGTCACGTAAGCGTGAGCGTGCTCGTAGCCAAAAAATCCGTCGTGCAGTTAAGCGTCACGAAGAGCGTGTAAACACGCCTAAAGGTCGCAGCAACAACCCTTCTCGCCGCAAGCCAAAGAAAAGTGCTGGTGAGCAAGGCGTGCGAAACAAAAATCGTTAATCGGTACTAAAAATCATAAAGGCTTGCCAATTTAGCAAGCCTTTTTCTTATCTGAAAAGCGGGCAATTGGGAGCTTCTTTAGAGATAAAAAAACACCAGCTCGTATAAGCTGGTGTTTTTAATCATGGTGAGGGAGGCGTTAATCGCGCTTCCAAAGCATATGACAGAACTTATGGTCTGGGTCTCGGCTGATTAGCATACGAGCGAACACGTCATCAAGTTCGTCATTTTCCTCGTTTACCAGGCCAATTCGAACTTCTGCATACACTTCTTTTTCAATCTCAAAGCCAACATGCTCAACCCAGTCTTCACCGGTTTCTACAAGTTCTGCGGCGCCACGATCTTCAAATTGTGCGGTAAACAGAATGACATCAGCTGGCTCTAGGTTATCTGGAGCCATTTCCAGGAAAATGTCGTACGCAGCGTCGATAACATCGTCGTAAGAAATCAAATCAGACATGCTTATGCTCGGCTCATGTATTTGCGTTCAGATGTGTTGATAATTACGCGATCACCAGTTGCAATGTATTCTGGAACTTGGATAACCAAGCCAGAAGCAAAGCGAGCTGGTTTAGTACGAGCAGATGCTGACGCGCCTTTTATTGATGGGTCAGTTTCTTCGATCACGAGTTCAACAGAAGATGGCAGTTCAAGACCTACAGCAGAACCGTTGATCAAGATAATGTGGATACCTTGAGTATCTTCGTTGATGAACAGTAGCTCATCTTCTACTTCACTTTGTTTAAATGTGTATTGTGAGTAGTCTGAGTTGTCCATGAAGATGTGCTCATCGCCGTCTGCGTAAGAGTACACGACTGCTCGCTTGTTCATTTCTACTGTTTCTACAACGTCATCAGACTTGTAACGCTCGTCTACGCGCGCACCAGTCGTTAGATCAGTACAACGCATTTTGTAGATTTTAGCGCCGCCACGACCGCCAGGAGTCGTTACTTCAATGTCTTTAACTAAAAGAGTTTTACCATTCGACTCGATTGCGAAGCCTTTTTTGATTTCACTTGCCTTTGGCATTGTATTTTCCTATTCATACTTATTAAGCAAAACGCGGTGATTATAGCGTTAAGTTGTCTGGCAAGCATCAAAATTCATCGCTGAAATTCGTCTTAACGCTCAAGATTAAACACCTTATTAGGCTTGATTCAAAAGCAGTGCTGGTGGATCATATTGTCCTTGAGTCTTAAGTCCGAGTTCCTGTTATCTACAATGTCTCTTCCTGTTATCGACCCAAAACAGCCATTTCAAAAAGAATTCGAACCTCTGATCAGAGAAATCCTTGCATGCCTTAAAAGTGGATTGGGACTGAACTTACATAGTGTGTATGTCTATGGCAGTGTTGCTCGAAAAACCGCAGTATCTGGCCAATCCAATCTAGATTTAGTCATAGTAACTAAAGCTGAATTTGAAGCGAACAAAGCCACTTTGCTGAACACCATCAAATGGCGAGCACAGCAAGGGTACCCGCAAGTAAACGGTGTCTCAATACGAACCGCACTCGTCACGGATGTGGCTAATCTCGACAGTATTTTTACCTGGGGCTTTATGCTGAGACATTGCTGTGTTTGCGTCTATGGTGATGATTTAGCGGATTGCTTTGGCGATTATGTTCCGAGTTGGGAGATCGCCAAACATTGGAATATGGACGTAGATGAGTGGCTTTCGGTCCATCGCACCAAGCTTGCACAGGCAAAAACTGCTGACGAGCAGGTTCAGGCTCAAACGACAATTGCTAAAAAGTTACTTCGAGCATCGTACTCTTTAATTATGTACCGCGATAAGCGATGGTTTGATGACCCAGTTGAGTGCGGTCAGGTCTTTTTGAACTATCATCCGGAAAAGCAATTGGAGATCGAACGGCTAGGCATTTTACTCTCAGGACGGCCTATTCCTAAACGGTCGGTGATAGGCCTTTTAGATAGCTTTGGCGACTGGTTGGTCAAACAGTATCAAAAAACAGAGTTTCGAATTGGCTAGCTAAAGCCGATTGTTAAAACAAGCCCATCTGCGGCGCAGATAACGTCTCAAAATCAGTGCCAATAAATGGCAAAATGGCATCGGCGACTGGTTTTAGCTGCTTATCGATATAGTGCTGATAGTCAATAGGACTATTGCGGTACTCATGAGGCTCAGGTCCATTTACCGTAATAACATACTCAATTCTGCCGCGGTTCTGATACTGCAAAGGGCGGCCAAGTCGGGCATTGATTTCGTCTGCCAATCGAGCTGCACGTACTTGTGGTGGGATGTTCTTTTGGTATTCGTGTAATTTGCGCCGCAGGCGTTTCTGATAAACCAGCTGATCGTCGAATTCACCGCTGTTGGTTTTCTCAACCATTTCTCGCACGTATTCACTTGGATCTTCGCCATGGAAGATCATTCCATAGAGTTTATTTTGGAATCTCTGAGCGAGCGGTGTCCAGTCTGTACGAGCGCTCTCTAACCCTTTGAAAATGATGCGTTCCTGAGCCCCTTCGCCAATTAAACCTGCGTAACGCTTTTTGGAGCCGGTTTCTGCTCCGCGAATAGTCGGCATCAAAAACTTACGATAGTGAGTCTCGTATTCTATTTCGAGCATTGAAGTGAGGTTGTATTCTGATCGCAGATGCTCTTGCCACCAACGATTAATGTATTCCACTAGCTGATTGCCGACTTTATCTGCGTCGACCTGACTATAAGGCCTGTTTAACGACACAAAGGTCGAGTCCGTATCTCCATAAATCACTTGATAACCTTGGTCTTCAATCAGCACTTTCGTTTGCTTCATGATCTCGTGCCCACGCATGGTAATACTGGAGGCCAGTCGGGTATCGAAAAAGCGACAACCTGATGAACCTAACACACCATAGAATGAGTTCATGATGATCTTTATCGCCTGGGAGAAGGCTTTCTCATTGTTTTTCTTTGCTACATCACGCGCAGCCCAGAGTTTTTCGATCATTTCCGGTAAAAAGTGCTTTGTACGGTGGAACTGACCACCACGAAAACCGGGTACAGCCTGATCCTCTTCTTTGCCGATCTCGAGTCGCAGACCTTCTACCAGACCGATTGGATCAATCAAAAAGGAACGAATGATTGACGGGTACAGGCTCTTAAAGTCGAGAACCAATACCGAGTCGTAAAGGTTCGGAATTGAGTCCATCACATAACCGCCGGGACTGGCAATCCAGTTTTCCGGATGCAAGTTTGGTGCAGCGTACCCAGCGCGATGGATTTGCGGCAGGTAGAGATTAGTAAATGCCGCCACAGAGCCACCAACGCGATCCAACTCGACTCCCGTTAATCTGGAACGTTCTATTGCAAAAGCAAGTAGGTGAGTATGCTCAAAGATCTTATTCACCAACACGCAGTCCTGGAGATTGTACTTCGCTAAAGAGGGTTTATCAGAGCGATACATGCGATTGATCTCATCCATACGATCATGCACGTTGTGAATTTCTTTCCCTTCGCCTAATAGTTCTTGAGAAACGGACTCCAATGACCAAGAGCGAAAGTGATAGGTCGCGGTTTTGAGTGTGTCGATACCATCCATAACGACGCGCCCCGGAATAGAAATAAAGCCTTGCTGGCTTTGTGATGAACTACGGAAAAAACTTGCCTGATCCGCTCTTCCGAGTTTGAGCTTCATCTTGTGCCACTCTGCTCGTTTATGCAGTAAGCGGAAATCAAAGTCGATAACATTCCAGCCGACCACCACGTCGGGGTCAAACTGTTTAAACCACGCTATCAGAGCGACCAATAAGGCTTTTTCGTCTTTTACCCATTGGATTGGAGTATCTGCAGTTTCAGGTTCACCTATCATGATGACTCGTGAATCCATCGGGCTATCCAAGCCGATAGAGTAAAGAATGCCTTTTTCAGAGCACTCTACGTCGAGAGAAACGACATGCAGTTTAGGCTCGTAGTCACCGGAACGGCATTTTGCGTTTTGAACTCGCTGAAACCCGTTGGCGGTTTGATGGTTACCAGTAAACTCAATACTACCGCGGATAAATCGCTCCATCAGATAGCGGTCAGCAAGACGAATGTCGCCCTCATAAGTCACAATGTCGTGATGGGTTAACGCTCCCTGAAATGCTAAGGCATCTTTAGCAAGTTGCGTATAACAAGCGGCGAGGTGGATGTGTTCGAACGTTTTGATTTCTAATGAGCGGAACTCGACCGCAATGCCGTTTGACTGAGCGATTTCTCTCGCTTGCGCCAAATTGCCCTGAGCAATAAAAAAGACAGGTTTTTCCCCATTGATCAGTAGTTGAGTCGGTCCAGCTTCTGTCGACAACCAAAGCTCAATCTGAGTCTGACCTTGGATGTCTCGTGCCTGACGAGTAAGTAGGAAGCCTTGCTGGATGTTCAAGTGAGAAAAACCTTATCGATTACTTAGGGGAGTATTCTAGCATCATGTAACAGGAAGGAAACGAACTGTACCGAGAGTGTTATTTTTGTTGGCGAATAAATAAGCAAAGCACGGCCCTTATGATTGAGGAGAGATTTTAGGCCACACAGAATGCATCTGTACCCCATTATCTCGCTCACAGAATGAACATTTGGGGCTGATATTGAGTCGCTCTGGGCAATATGCAATCTAGCTGCTTGATTTCTCGGATTTAATGTTGTTTATTAACTTTCACAAGAATTCGGTTCTGCACTGCACGTGCTGAAATAACAGAGTGGTTTATGAATAAGTTCTTGCCAAAGTTTGCGTTTGAGCACATATTCATAGAAAGCAATTTTTCGCCAAATACGTTAGTATTAGGCGTCATACTGATATCCACATTGAACAGCATGTGGGTGCAGAACCAATAGTAAAGTGTGGAGATACAAGTTTGATAAATGTTTTCCTTGTAGATGATCACGAGCTGGTTCGCACAGGGATACGACGTATTATTGAAGACGTCCGTGGAATGAACGTAGCAGGAGAAGCTGACAGCGGTGAAGAGGCAGTAAAATGGTGTCGCAGTAATCATGCTGACGTCGTTTTAATGGACATGAACATGCCAGGAATTGGTGGTTTGGAAGCTACTAAGAAAATTCTTCGCGTGAACCCAGATGTGAAAATCATCGTACTTACCGTTCATACGGAAAATCCGTTTCCTACCAAAGTGATGCAGGCAGGTGCTTCTGGTTATTTGACCAAAGGTGCTGGGCCAGATGAGATGGTTAATGCGATTCGTGTGGTAAATAGTGGGCAGCGTTACATCTCTCCAGAGATAGCGCAGCAGATGGCATTGAGTCAATTCTCACCAGCCTCTGAAAACCCATTTAAAGATTTATCAGAGCGTGAATTGCAGATCATGTTAATGATCACTAAGGGTCAGAAAGTCACGGATATTTCTGAACAACTTAATCTAAGTCCAAAGACTGTGAACAGTTATCGTTACCGACTGTTCAACAAGCTGGACATTAACGGCGACGTTGAGTTAACACACTTAGCGATTCGTCATGGAATGCTGGACACTGAGACGCTTTAGTGTGAATCCTCCTTTTGATTCGGCTTCCTTTCTCAAGACAGTAACTCATCAGCCCGGCGTGTACCGAATGTACAACGCCGAGGCTGTTGTTATTTATGTCGGAAAAGCCAAAGACCTTCAGAAGCGCTTATCAAGTTACTTTCGCAAAAAAGTCGACAGTGAAAAAACGCGCGCACTTGTGAGTAATATTGCTAAAATCGACGTCACGGTGACTCACACCGAGACCGAAGCGTTGATCCTTGAACATAATTACATTAAGCAGTATTTACCCAAATACAACGTTCTGCTGCGTGATGATAAATCCTATCCTTACATCTTTATCAGTGGTCACAAACACCCTCGATTATCGATGCATCGTGGGGCCAAAAAACGCAAAGGTGAGTATTTCGGCCCTTATCCTGATTCTGGTGCGGTACGAGAAACTCTGCATTTATTGCAAAAGATTTTTCCTGTTCGCCAATGCGAAGATACGGTGTATTCAAACCGGACCCGACCATGTTTGATGTATCAGATTGGACGTTGTGCCGGCCCATGTGTCAGCTCAATCATCTCAGACGATGAATACGCCGAGCTGGTGGGGCTCGTGCGTCTGTTTTTACAAGGCAAAGACCAGCAAGTACTCAAGCTACTGATTGAAAAAATGGAGTATGCTAGCCAGCAGCTACGTTTTGAAGATGCAGCCAAGTTTCGCGATCAAATCCAGGCGATCCGTCGCGTTCAGGAACAGCAGTATGTCTCTGAAGACAGCATGGACGATATGGACGTACTGGGCTTTGCGCAAGAAAGTGGAATCGCGTGTATTCATATTTTAATGATTCGTCAGGGCAAAGTGCTCGGTAGCCGAAGTCATTTTCCTAAAATTCCTCAGAATACCAGCCAGCAGGAAGTGTTTGATAGCTTCTTGACCCAGTACTATTTGAGTCATAACGAAGCACGTACCATTCCTGCGCGGATTATTTTGAATCAGGAGTTGGCAGTTGATATCGAACCGATTCAAAAAGCTCTCAGTGAAGTGGCGGGGCGTAAGGTTCATTTCCATACGTCACCAACCGGGGTACGAGGACGTTATCTAAAACTCTCTAATACCAACGCACTCACAGCGATTACCACTAAAATTAATCATAAGATGACAATCAATCAGCGTTTTCATGAACTACGTGAAACGTTGAAAATGGAATCTATTGCGCGAATGGAGTGTTTTGATATTTCGCACACAATGGGGGAGAGCACCATCGCATCGTGTGTGGTTTTCAATAATGAAGGCCCGGTAAAGCAAGAATATCGCCGTTACAACATCACTGGTATCACGGGTGGCGATGATTATGCGGCAATGGGTCAAGCTCTCGAACGCCGTTATTCCAAACAGTTGGATGTAGAAAAGATCCCCGACATCATCTTTATCGATGGCGGTAAAGGGCAGCTCAATCGTGCGCATGAGATTATCGTACAGTATTGGGGTGATTGGCCGAAACGCCCAATGATGATAGGTATTGCGAAAGGGGTAACGCGTAAACCTGGACTGGAAACGTTAATTACCGTCGATGGACATGAGTTTAATCTGCCAAGTGATGCTCCTGCGCTTCACCTGATTCAACATATCCGGGATGAGAGCCATAATCATGCTATTGCGGGTCACAGAGCCAAACGTGGCAAAACACGACGCACAAGTGCCTTGGAAGGAATAGAAGGTGTTGGGCCGAAGCGACGACAAGCGTTGCTAAAAAATATGGGTGGATTGCAGGAGCTTAAGCGTGCAAGTGTCGAAGAAATCGCCAAAGTACCGGGGATTAGTCACTCTTTAGCAGAAATTATTTTTCAAGCATTGAAACAATAAGGAAAATCCCGCAACATTAGCACGCAATGTGTAAGAGAATAATAAAATGCGATTGAATATCCCGAACATTCTGTCTCTTCTTAGACTGTTCTTAATTCCAGTTTTTGTGGTTGTCTTTTATCTGCCTTATTCATGGGCGCCATTTGCTGCGGCAATGGTGTTTTGGGTAGCGGGTTTTACAGACTGGCTAGACGGCATGTTGGCTCGAAAACTGGGCCAGACTTCTCGTTTTGGTGCGTTTATCGATCCAGTAGCTGATAAAGTTCTGGTAGCAACCGCGCTGATTATGATTACAGAACATTATCACACCATTTGGGTGACGATTCCTGCGGTCACAATGATTGCCCGTGAAATCATCATCTCTGCCTTGAGAGAGTGGATGGCGGAAATTGGAAAGCGCGCCAGCGTCGCGGTTTCGTGGGTAGGTAAAGTAAAGACCGTAGCCCAGATGTTCGCCTTGTGGGTGTTGATTTGGCGTTATGACGAATGGATGGTTTGGGGCGGTTTTGCCGCATTATACATCGCAACTGTCCTGACGTATTGGTCAATGATCCAATATCTTGCCGCAGCAAAAGACGATTTGCTCAACGAAGAGCACCACTAAAAATCAAATTTTTGAAAAGCAGGCTATCAAGTCTGCTTTTTTTCTATCTGTGATTTGCTCTTTTGAATTTTCTAATGGTCACTTACTTACTGTGGTTGATATAAATGTGATGTAGATCTTGTTTTTCTTTATGTTCTTAAACTGGGAAGACGATGTACCTCAATATGAAAGGTTGATGCAGGCATACTCTCCAGTTTATAGGGGAGGTGTGTAGTCAAAAATTGATGATAAACAAGTGTATTTGAGCAATTGTTTGTATTAAAACTAAGCAATCCAGCGTCTTTCGCACAAATTCTAGTCAAACGATTTAAAAAAATAAAAATAGTGTTGACTCGAATGCTCGAATCCGTAGAATGCATCCCGTACCCAAGAGAGCACTGCTCGAAAGGGTGGTTTGAAAGCTAAACCTTTTCAAACATTAAGGCGCCTTGGCAGAGTGGCCATGCAGCGGATTGCAAATCCGTGGACCTCGGTTCGACTCCGGGAGGCGCCTCCATTATTCTTTTGAGAGCAAGTGGCTTTCGAGAATAAGTGCGACACTAGCTCAGTTGGTAGAGCGCAACCTTGCCAAGGTTGAGGTCACGAGTTCGAACCTCGTGTGTCGCTCCAAATTAAAATGATAACGCAGAAGCGGTATCAAAGATGGTGTTTATCGTACTAAACGGCATCACAAAGAATATTTGTGTGCCCTGGTGGTGGAATTGGTAGACACAAGGGATTTAAAATCCCTCGGCGTTCGCGCTGTGCCGGTTCAAGTCCGGCCCGGGGCACCATCTTAACATTGCGACACTAGCTCAGTTGGTAGAGCGCAACCTTGCCAAGGTTGAGGTCACGAGTTCGAACCTCGTGTGTCGCTCCAAACGTAAAAGCCCAGCATGAACATGCTGGGCTTTGTCGTATTTGTTTTCTGGCTAATCGTTTCATCGACAATTACCTTCATCTCTAATTCGCATCTGAAATCCCTCATGACTTCTTGGTGTTAGCCAATTCTACGAGCACCAATTATCCAAAATATCTATGCTTATCAGCATATTGAACGTATCAGAGATAAAACTGATTCACTACTTTCGCAATAAGACCCGGTTAGATACGATTTGAACCTAGATAAATGTTATTGAGAAGAGTGAATCAATTAACAAAAATTATTGCCAGAAGAATTTATTTTGTGATAAATTCGCGCGCAATCTCGGAGCGTATTTTATTACGGTTGATCTCTGGGGGATACGCGTAATGAACATTCAGGCTGATTGTGACATTACGTAGGGTAGGTATCGGCAAAGCCATTTGTTGATAGACGGGATACTAATGCTGTAACGGCAGCATGTTAATGGGAAACCCAACATTGAAACCTTTGAACAAACACACACTAATCAGCTTCATACTGCCGAAATGTCCTGTTCTACAAAACAGATGCATTACGGAACCTTGATTACGCCCCAGCACGGTTAGAAGTCACGAATCTCGTGACAGGATTATCTGTATTTGTCGTTTAGTAAATGACAAATGCGGAGGTTTACTTATTTCTCCTGCAACTCAATTCAAATGACGATTAGTTCAGGATGGTAACTTTTATATTTCAAGGGATTACCTAGTATGACCACTGCCTTTGAAGTCGATAACACTATCGCAAACATTTTTTCATCACAGGTTCCAGTTGTTGAGGGAACGTACGACTTAACTCCAGATCAAGTACTTATTGATCAGGCTGAACATGAATCTCAGGTTCGTTCTTATCCTCGCCGCTTGCCAATTGCGATTAAACAAGCTTTTGGCTGTTTGGTAGAAGATACACGTGGCCAGATCTTTTTGGACTGTCTTGCGGGTGCGGGTACACTGGCACTGGGTTACAACCATCCAGAAATTAATCAAGCTTTAAAAGATCAGTTAGATTCTGGTTTGCCTTACCAGACTCTTGATATTGCGACGTCAGCGAAAACTCATTTTATTAAGTCTGTGAAGGCGTTCCTTCCTGAAGAGTTGGGCGACAACTGCGTAATTCAATTCTGTGGCCCGTCTGGTGCTGATGCGGTAGAAGCTGCTATCAAACTGGCAAAACAAACGACTGGTCGTAACACCATGTTTGCGTTCCGTGGTGCTTACCATGGTATGACTAATGGCACGATGGGTATGATGGGTAACCTGGGTACTAAAGCTCGTCGTACTGGCCTAATGTCAGATGTGCATTTTATGCCTTACCCATACAACTTACGCTGTCCGTTTGGTCTAGGCGGTGATGAAGGTGCGAAAGCAAGTATTCGTTACATTGAACGTCTATTGAACGACGACGAAGCGGGTATCATGAAGCCAGCTGCTATCATCGTTGAGCCGGTGCAGGGTGAAGGTGGTGTAATTCCAGCGCCAGCTTTCTGGTTACAAGAGCTACGCCGCATCTGTGATGAGCACGGCATTCTGTTGATCTTCGACGAAATTCAATGTGGTGTTGGTAAAACGGGTTACAACTTTGCTTTCGAAGAAGCGGGTATCGTTCCAGACGTATTGTGTTTGTCTAAAGCGATCGGTGGCGGTATGCCTATGTCGCTTCTTGTTATCAACAAGCAACACGATACGTGGAAACCAGGCGAACACACAGGTACTTTCCGTGGTAACCAGCTTGCGATGGTAAGTGGTGCGAAAGCGCTTGAGATTATCCAACGTGACAACCTTGTTGAGCACGCAAACATCGCGGGCCAATATCTGCGTTTTGGTCTTGAAGGAATTCAGAAGCGCGTTAACTGTATCGCGGAAGTCCGTGGTAAGGGGTTGATGCTTGGTGTTGAAATCAAGAATCCAAACGGTGAACTGAATAAGTTCGGTGAGCCTGTTGCTGATGGTCAATTGACGCTTGCGATTCAACGTGCTGCGCTTGAGCGTGGTTTGATGGTTGAGAAGGGGGGCCGTGAAGGTTCGGTTATTCGTTTCCTTCCACCACTGATTATCTCGTTTGAACAAATTGACTTTGCTCTACGTGTTCTTGAAGAAGCGATTCTTGCTGCTGGCGGTAGTCATGTTGAAGCTTCACCACAAGAAGAGTGGAAAAAACACTTTATCCACACTGGTGAGTTTGGCAGTACTGAATTTGCATCTGTAATGAATCACGCTACAGCGGCAATGAAATCTGTGTTTGAGCAAGTGAACGCGCCATACTCAGGTATGGATCCTAAAGCGCTGGAAGAAGCGATTTACGCTGTTGATCTAGACAACAAAAACGTGCCACTAAAAACAGTAATTGATGAAGCAGCTGAGCTAGTAGCGAAGAACTCGATCTTCACTCAACATCCGGACTGTATTGCTCATTTACATACGCCTCCGTTGATGCCAGCAATTGCGGCAGAAACAATGATCGCGGCGTTGAACCAGTCAATGGACTCTTGGGATCAGTCTTCATCAGCGACTTATGTCGAGCAAAAAGTGGTAAACTGGCTGTGCGATAAGTACGAGCTGGGTGAGAAAGCTGACGGTATTTTCACTAGCGGTGGCACGCAAAGTAACCAAATGGGCTTGATGCTGGCACGTGATTGGATCGCTGATAAACTAAGCGCTCATTCGATTCAGAAGCTAGGTCTTCCTGAGTACGCTGACAAACTGCGTATTGTGTGTTCGAAGAAATCACACTTCACTGTTCAAAAGTCTGCGTCTTGGATGGGGCTTGGTGAAAAAGCGGTGATGACTGTTGATGCGAATGCAGATGGCACGATGGACGTGACTAAACTGGATGAAGTGTTAACACAGGCAAAAGCAGAAGGTTTGATTCCTTTCGCGATCGTTGGTACAGCTGGTACAACTGACCATGGCGCGATCGATGATTTAGACTTCATCGCGGATATGGCAGAAAAACACGATATGTGGATGCACGTCGATGGCGCGTACGGTGGTGCGTTGATTCTAAGCAGTCACAAACCTCGCCTGAAAGGCGTTGAGCGTGCTCAGTCTATCAGTGTTGATTTCCACAAATTGTTCTACCAAACAATCAGTTGTGGTGCGCTTCTTGTTAATGACAAGTCGAACTTGAAGTTCCTTTTGCATCATGCAGATTACTTGAACCGTGAACACGATGAGCTACCAAACCTTGTCGACAAATCTATCGCAACGACTAAGCGTTTTGATGCCTTGAAAGTTTTCATGACAATGCAAAATGTGGGACCGAAAGCTTTGGGCGATATGTACGATCATTTGTTGGCTCAAACACTTGAAGTAGCGGATATGGTTCGTAACAACGATCACTTGGAGTTGTTAGCGGAGCCATCACTGTCGACGGTTCTGTTCCGTGCAACGCACGATTCAGCGGACCTCGACGAACTAAACAAAGCGCTGCGTTTAGAAGCGCTAACTCGCGGTATCGCAGTTCTGGGTGAAACCATTGTTGACGGTAAAACCGCACTTAAACTTACGATTTTGAACCCGTGTTTAACGGCATCGGATTTTGAATCTTTATTCTCAAAAATCCAAAAGCTAGCACTTGAGCTAGTCTAAAGGAGGTAACGGAAAAACTATGGCAATTCTACAGATTGGTGCAGGCGGCGTTGGCTGGGTAGTTGCACATAAAGCAGCACAAAACAACGACGTTCTGGGTGATATCACTATCGCATCACGTACCATAAGCAAGTGCGAGAAGATCATCGAATCTATTCAGAACAAAGACAATCTGAAAGATTCAACTAAGAAACTAGAAGCTCGAGCAGTAAATGCTGACGACGTAGATTCTCTTGTTGCTCTTATTAAAGAAGTGAAACCAGACCTTGTCATCAACGCTGGTCCTCCATGGGTAAACATGCCAATCATGGAAGCGTGTTATCAAGCAAAAGTTTCATATTTAGATACATCAGTAGCGGTTGACCTTTGTTCTGAAGGTCAACAAGTCCCTCAGGCTTATGACTGGCAGTGGGGCTACCGTGAAAAGTTCGAAGAAGCGGGTATCACTGGTATCTTAGGTGCTGGTTTCGATCCTGGTGTGGTGTCTGTATTTGCTGCTTATGCAGTAAAGCACTTGTTTGATGAAATCGATACAATCGATGTCATGGACGTGAACGCTGGTGATCATGGTAAGAAGTTTGCTACAAACTTTGACCCAGAAACTAATATGCTAGAGATCCAGGGTGACTCTTATTACTGGGAAAATGGCGAGTGGAAACAGGTGCCTTGCCATTCTCGTATGTTAGAGTTTGATTTCCCGAACTGTGGTACGCATAAAGTTTACTCTATGGCTCACGACGAAGTTCGTTCAATGAAAGAGTTTATCCCAGCTAAACGCATTGAATTTTGGATGGGCTTCGGTGATCGCTACCTAAACTATTTTAATGTTATGCGTGATATTGGCCTGCTGAGCCCGGATTCGGTAACTCTGCACGATGGTACAGTTGTTCAGCCTTTGCACGTACTTAAAGCGCTGCTGCCTGACCCAACTTCTCTGGCACCAGGCTATACCGGCCTAACTTGTATCGGTACTTGGGTACAAGGCAAGAAAGATGGCAAAGAGCGTAGTGTCTTTATTTACAACAACGCTGACCACGAAATTGCATACGAAGACGTAGAGCACCAAGCGATTTCTTACACCACTGGTGTACCAGCGATCACTGCCGCACTACAGTTCTTCCATGGTATGTGGGCAGATAAAGGTGTGTTCAACATGGAACAGCTAGATCCTGATCCGTTCCTGGAAACAATGCCATCTATCGGTCTGGACTGGCATGTTCAGGAGTTAGTACCTGGGCAGCCTGTGATCCATAAATTAAAATAAGAATCTAGCGACTCTTATGTGTAAATTTAAGCCGACGCAAACGCGTCGGCTTTGTTCCATTTTATAGTCCCTTCGCCCCGGTGAGGGGACTCAAGGTATTAACATGCAACACAACGAACTAAAAACTCCGTACTTCATGATCAATGAAGACAAGCTGATTGCGAATCTAGAGAAAGCAAAACAGCTAAAAGAAATCTCAGGCGTGAAGCTGGTTCTTGCTCTTAAATGCTTTTCAACCTGGGGTGTCTTCGACATCATCAAACCTTATCTGGACGGCACGACAAGTTCTGGTCCGTTCGAAGTAAAACTTGGTCACGAAACGTTTGGTGGTGAAACTCACGCATACAGCGTTGGTTACAGTGAAGATGACGTACGAGAAGTGGCCGATATCTGCGATAAGATGATCTTTAACTCTCAATCTCAACTTGCAGCGTACCGCCACATCGTTGAAGGAAAAACATCGATTGGTCTTCGTCTAAACCCGGGTGTAAGTTACGCGGGTCAAGACTTAGCAAACCCTGCACGCCAATTCTCACGTCTTGGTGTTCAAGCCGATCACATCAAACCAGAAGTTTTTGACGGTATTGATGGTGTGATGTTCCATATGAACTGTGAGAACAAAGATGTAGATGCGTTTATTGGCCTGCTGGATGCGATCTCAGATCAGTTCGGTGAATATCTGAACAAGCTAGATTGGGTTAGCATGGGCGGTGGCGTATTCTTCACTTGGCCTGGTTACGATATTGAAAAGCTAGGACTTGCACTAAAAGCTTTCTCTGAAAAGCACGGCGTACAAATGTACCTTGAGCCTGGCGAAGCGATCATCACGAAGACAACCGATCTGGTGGTAACTGTGGTCGATATCGTAGAGAACGTGAAGAAAACGGCAATTGTTGACTCTGCGACAGAAGCACACCGTCTTGACACGCTGATTTATAATGAACCAGCATCTATTCTGGAAGCTTCAGAAAAAGGCGAGCACGAATACGTAGTCGGTTCATGTTCATGCCTTGCTGGCGACCAGTTCTGCGTGGCGAACTTTGAGCAGCCATTAGAAATTGGTCAGCGTCTGCATATTCTGGACAGTGCGGGTTACACTATGGTGAAACTAAACTGGTTTAACGGCCTGCGTATGCCATCGGTTTATTGTGAACGTTCAAGCGGTGAGATCCAAAAGCTCAACGAGTTTGATTACTCGGACTTTAAACGCTCATTGTCACAATGGTCGGTTAAATAAGTACGGTCAGTTAAATAAGCGTACCGTTTGAAAAGAGTGATTTGACTTCACCGCATCGCAAAAGAGCAGCTAAGGCTGCTCTTTTCATTTGCGCAAGTGAAGATATTTAGTCTTCTATAATAACCCGTGTATCTTCGCTCAATGCTTCAAGCTCATTTGCGACATCTTCTATTTCCATTTCACTTGGTAGTTTAATTGCCATTTTTGCACTAAACAGGCTTGAGCTGACACCGCCGCCACCAGCGATAAACACCCGTTGGCAATCCATATCTAAAATAGAAATGCCCTGAGCATCAAGCACATGAGTTATCTCATTGACGATACCTGCTCTATCATTGGCATCAAGTCTTAGCTGGAAGATTGTGTCCGCACTGTGAGAATACGGCTCTGAATCGACGAACTTAACCACAAGAGTCTGACAAGCAGAGAATGCTTCTTTAACGAAGTCGGCTTTGTCTTTTGGCAATTCAATTTTAATCACACCCGCGACCTGGTCTTCAATAAAATTGACTTTACTGATTAACCATTTACCGCCATTTTCATGAGTAATGGCAGCAAGTTCTTTGATGGTTGCAGGCGATGCTTGACCGACAAAATTGACGATAAACACAGTGTTCATATGGTCCCCTCCTGAAAAAGGTTTGGACGCGGCACGGGATTACGTAGCGCTTAAGTTATTGGAATAAATCCTTTTATTTAGTGTAGGTGTTAAAGGAGGGATAAGTTTGATGAAGGTCAATTTTTCTAGCTTATTCTCGATACAAATATGGAAAACCAAATTTGAGCCACAAAAACGCAGCCAGTTGGCTGCGTTAGATTTTCATGAATTTAGAACGTAACTTTTAATTCGACGCCATAGAATTGAGTGTCGTAACCTGCTCCGGCATTCAGGGCGAATTTAGCCACGTCTTGATTCCCAAACCAAGGCGATGAGCTAAATTGGAGCTCAGCACTACCTCCCCATGCTTCTGTTACCCAATAGTGCACGTGGCCAACCGGGTTAAGGAAGAACATTGACACACCGCCTACCGTTTCTGAGCCTAATACTTCCCCGCCGTTTGCCAGGATCTCTTGCTCTGCAGTGACCATCATTTCACCGACTACCGCACCAAAGAAAGGTGTGATGAAAAGATCTTGCCAGGAGGGAACTTCAGCGAAAGCCTCTACTCCATATTCCCAGAAGAATGCTGACATGGTGGTGGAGTACAGAAAGGATTCGAACTCGTTATAACCGGCATGGCGAGCAGCGGTGTAGTAGACGCCACCAAAATAGGGGTGCATGACATAGTTTAGGACATGTTCATCTCGATCCCATACCGGGCCATCGGAGACATTATCTCTCCATTTTTTGCCCAACTTACTCATATCGCGGTCTTCTTCATCCCACTTCGTAATGCTTTCTGGCAGGAATGTCATCAAACCAACAGTCGCGATACTTAATCCAAGGATGGTATAGGTTTGACCCATCAGGTAATCCCAATCTTTGTCCTGTGGAATAATACGATGTTTCGGCAGGAGTCCGGCATCAAGATTTAAAGAATCATCGTTATTCTGTTCAAAAGCAAGACTACGATTTTGCGGTTTGAAGGTATACAGTTCAGTCCTTTCACAGTAACCTGAAAGGCATTCAGGTGCGTAAGAGAACTCTGTGTGACTTGTCATATCGTATTGGCTTGCGTTTGCAACCGCTGATGTTGCTAGGCATAGTCCAGTTATTGCCTTCTTGAACATGGATGATTTTGACACAAACTTCTCCGAGCTATTGTTTGATGAACTAGCGCACAATTATCCGTTAAAAGAAAAGTCATTGAAATACATGCTCTTCATTTAAACAAAACTAATATACTAAGAAACTTGTCCAATATATAGAAATGATATGAGCATGGCCAAGAAAAAATAGAATTGTGCTTATGTCCAGGAGTCAGTTGTGAAAATAGCAATGCTTAGTACCGGTGAAGAAGTTCTTCACGGCGATATCGTTGATACAAATGCGGCTTGGTTGTCCGGTTTGTTTTATCAGCAAGGATTTGGCTTAACAAAACGTTCGACGGTTGGAGATAAACTTTCCAGTTTGATTGAAGAGTTCTTGATGCTCAGTTTCAATAATGATGTGGTTATCGTCAATGGTGGCCTAGGCCCGACAACCGATGACTTGAGTGCAGCTGCAGCAGCCAAAGCGGCTGATTGTAAGTTGGTGCTGTTTAAGGAATGGCTGGAACAGTTAGAGAGCATGTATGCGCGGCGTGGCAAACCTATGCCAGATAGTAACCTTAAACAAGCTATGCTACCTGAAACCGCTCAAATACTAGATAACCCAATCGGTACTGCTTGTGGTTTTAAGATGCTGATTAACGATGCGATTTTCTATTTTACTCCAGGTGTACCGAGCGAATTTAAACTGATGGCTGAAACGCAGATTCTACCTGATCTCAAGTGCTCCTTCCCGGATGTTAAGGGCTCGTCGTGTAGCCGTATTTATACATTTGGTCTTTCAGAATCTGGAATTTCAGACAAATTAGATCCGATTAAGTTGCCGCAAGGTTATGAACTAGGTTATCGATCTTATTTACCCTTCATCGAAGTCAAACTTTTTGGACCGACAGACCAGTTCGAACAACGATTACAGTTAATGAAGTTGATTAATCAACATCTGGAGACAAATACAGTCAGTGTTGATCTGCCAATGATTGAGCACGTTGGTCAGTTGTTGAAGACGAAAAATCTGACTCTGTCCGTAGCAGAAAAGAGCAGTGCTGGGTATTTGACTTACTGGCTCAACAGCGATGAAAACGCCGAAAAGCAACTTGGCAACAGCTGGGTTTTGTCATCGGACAAAAGCGAAGTTATTAAAGACGAAGGAGACCCTCTGGCTGCCGTATTCGCCCTGGCGGGTGCGACACGTGAAAAGTGTCAGTCAGACTTGGCATTGGTGACTGGTAAAGTTGACGAGGGTGTATTTTCTATTGCGCTTTCAACGCCAGCAGGGGAATGGGGCGTTTTATACAAACTATCTCGAAAATATCAGCGTGATGATCAGGTCAGCGTCATCAGTACTGCTGCGCTCGATCTTCTGCGCCGTTATCTGGAAACTAAGCCTATGTCGGCTCAATATGCGTTCATAGAGACAGTCAAAGAGATGTACATTCCATCGAGTGCAATTTAGGCAGGATGTTTACGAGCGTTGAATAAACAAAAGCCAAGGTGTTATTTACCTTGGCTTGTTTCATTTGATTGTTTTTCAATGGCGTTATGCGCGCTGTTTTTCTTTCATCACGTAGTTAACACCACTCAGTGAAACATTGGATTTTGCTTTACAGATACAAGGCAAAATTTCATCGCCTTGGGTGTAAGCCATTGCAAAACCAACATACTCAATCTCACCAGATTCTAATGTACAACGGCATGCACCACAGTGGCCGTCACGACAGTTATATTCTGGTTGCAGACCTGCCTGTTCCATGGTCTCCAAAATCGTATTTGAAGGGTTGGATTCAATGCTGACGAGCTTGTTGATTTTAATTGTCGGCATTACAGCTCAAATCCTTCAAAGTCGTCTGCGTGTACTTCGTTGTCAATCTGACCCACTAGGTAAGATGAAATCTCTGCCTCTTGCGGAGCAACCTGAACATTATCTGAAGACAACCAAGCATTAATCCATGGAATTGGGTTGCTGGTTGCGTTCGGATATGCTGCTGGCAGACCAACCGCTTGCATGCGAATGTTTGTGATGTACTCAACGTACTGGCTCAAAATGTCTTTGTTAAGACCAATCATTGAACCGTCTTTAAACAGGTATTGCGCCCATTCTTTCTCTTGCTCTGCCGCTTCTTTGAAAAGTTCAAAACACTCTTGTTTTGCTTCTTCTGCGATTTGCATGAAAGTGAAATCATCCTGACCGTTGCGTAGCAGGTTGATCATGTGCTGGGTTCCGTTTAGGTGAAGCGCTTCATCACGTGCGATCAGTTTGATGATTTTCGCGTTACCTTCCATTAGCTCACGTTCTGCGAAAGCGAATGAACAGGCGAAACTTACGTAGAAACGAATCGCTTCTAGTGCGTTCACAGACATCAAACAGATGTACAGTTTCTTCTTAAGGTCGTACAGACTTACCTTAACGGTTTCACCGTTGATAACGTGCTCACCTTCGCCGTAGCGGTGGTAATCATTTGTCGCTTGAATCAGATCGTCGTAGTAGTGCGCGATGTCTTTTGCACGCTTAAGGATGTGTTCGTTTTCAACGATGTCATCAAATACTACAGCTGGGTCGTTCACAATGTTACGAATAATGTGCGTGTACGAACGAGAGTGGATCGTTTCAGAGAACGACCAAGTTTCAATCCATGTCTCCAGCTCAGGCAGAGAGACAAGAGGAAGCAATGCCACGTTTGGGCTGCGTCCTTGGATTGAGTCCAGAAGCGTTTGGTACTTCAGGTTCGAGATGAAGATGTGCTTCTCATGATCTGGCAACTTGTTGTAGTCGATGCGGTCGCTAGATACGTCGACTTCTTCTGGACGCCAGAAGAAAGAAAGTTGCTTTTCGATAAGTTTTTCGAAGATTTCGAATTTTTGTTGGTCGTAACGAGCAACGTTTACGGATTGACCCAGGAACATTGGTTCCTTTAGCTGGTCGTTTTTGTTCTGGTTAAAAGTACTGTAAGCCATGATGCCTCAATTCCTTTTAGACCTCCCCGCATAGAGGGGGAGGTACTCGATATTCTGTTTCTAATACAGGTTCTGGGGATTGTCTGAGTGGGGGAAGATTAAATCTTACAACCGCCGCCCGCACAATCTTCTTCTTCTGGCTGAACAGCGTCTTTCTGTTCATCCTTAGCACCATCACGAGTGTTATGGTAGTAAAGCGTTTTTACACCAAACTTGTACGCGGTAAGCAGGTCTTGAAGAAGTTTCTTCATTGGTACCTTACCCGTCTCGTAGCGCGATGGGTCGTAGTTTGTGTTCGCTGAGATAGCCTGGTCAACGAATTTCTGCATGATACCGACAAGGTGCAAGTAACCATCGTTCGACCCGATGTTCCAAAGTAGCTCGTAGTTTTCTTTCAGCTCAGTAAATTCTGGCACAACTTGCTTCAGAATACCGTCCTTTGATGCTTTTACAGACACGTAACCACGTGGGGGCTCAATACCGTTTGTCGCATTAGAGATTTGAGAAGAGGTCTCAGAAGGCATTAGCGCAGTCAATGTTGAGTTACGTAGGCCGTGTTCCATGATCTCTTTACGTAGGCTGTCCCAGTCGTAATGCAGCGCTTCGTCACAAATCAGGTCGATGTCTTTCTTGTACGTATCGATTGGCAGCAGACCTTTCGCGTAGTTTGTTTCATGGAACGAAGGACATTTACCTTGTTCTTTTGCTAGTGCTACTGATGCTTTTAATAAGTAGTACTGCATGGCTTCAAACGTACGGTGAGTCAGACCATTTGCGCTGCCGTCAGAGTATTTCACACCGTTCTTCGCTAAGTAGTAAGCAAAGTTGATCACACCAACACCTAAAGTACGGCGGTTCATTGTCGACTTGTATGCTGCTGGTAGTGGGTAATCTTGGTAATCCAATAGTGCATCCAGCGCACGAACAACCAGATCAGACAGCTCTTCAAAATCATCAAGAGACGTAATTGCACCCAAGTTAAACGCAGAAAGCGTACACAGGGCGATTTCACCTGAATCGTCTTCAACGTTAGTCAGTGGTTTGGTTGGAAGTGCGATTTCCAGACATAGGTTAGACTGACGAACTGGTGCTACTTCAGAGTCGAATGGGCTGTGAGTGTTACAGTGATCGACGTTCTGAATGTAGATACGACCTGTTGAAGCGCGCTCTTGCATTAGAAGAGTGAACATCTCGATCGCTTTCACGGTTTCCTTCTTAATTGAAGGATCATTCTCATACTTCACGTACAGGCGTTCAAATTCCGCTTGGTTTTCGAAAAACGCATCGTAAAGCCCAGGTACGTCGGAAGGTGAGAATAGCGTGATGTTGCCACCTTCAACCAGACGTTGGTACATCAGTTTATTCAGCTGTACGCCGTAGTCCATATGACGAACACGGTTTTCTTCAACACCACGGTTGTTCTTCAGTACCATCAGGGAACGTGCTTCACCGTGCCACATCGGGTAGAACACTGTTGCAGCACCGCCACGCACGCCACCTTGTGAACAGCACTTAACAGCAGTTTGGAAGTATTTGTAGAACGGAATACAACCTGTGTGGAATGCTTCGCCACCACGGATTTCCGAACCCAAAGCGCGGATACGACCCGCGTTAATACCGATACCTGCGCGTTGAGATACGTAACGAACAATTGAGCTCGCCGTCGCGTTGATAGAGTCCAAGCTATCACCACACTCAATCAGTACACATGAGCTGAACTGACGGGTAGGAGTACGCACACCAGACATAATCGGAGTAGGTAGAGAAATCTGGAATGTCGATGTCGCATCGTAGAAACGCTTGATGTAATCAAGACGCGTCTCTTTTGGGTATTTAGCAAATAAACACGCAGCCACAAGAATATACAGGAACTGAGCACTCTCGTAGATTTGACCCGATACACGGTTCTGGACAAAGTACTTACCTTCCAGCTGTTTTACCGCAGCGTAAGAGAAGTTAAGGTCGCGCTTGTGGTCAATGTACGAATCAAGTAATTCTAGATCTGCTTTTGTGTAGTCTTCAAGCAGGTGTTTGTCGTACTTACCCATGTCAACAAGTCGAGCTACGTGATCGTATAGCGTAGGTGGCTCATATTGGCCGTAAGCTTTTTTACGTAGATGAAATACTGCTAAACGAGCCGCTAGATATTGGTAATCTGGCGTCTCTTCTGAAATCAGGTCAGCGGCAGATTTAATGATAGTCTCGTGGATGTCTGACGTCGTAATACCATCGTAAAACTGGATGTGGGCGCGCAATTCTACCTGAGAGACAGAAACATTACTTAGGCCTTCTGCAGCCCATGTAATAACGCGGTGAATTTTGTCCAGATCGATAATTTCTTTACGTCCATCACGCTTGGTGACGGTAAGTTGTTGGTTCATTCTGCTTTATTTCCCTAAGAAAACTGATTAAAGCCATGTTTTTGTCTATTTATGTGCGAGACATTTAAATCTTGCGTTGGCTTTGCGATCGAAGTCTATCTACATATTGTAGACTAAACACAATATATAGGGGTTCATTTGTTTGCGGATTACAAGATAGTGCTATTGCTCGGATTGATCAAGGCACATGTTTGGGATGACTTGTGGATAACTTACGAAATTAAAAAAATCAGTAAGTGAATACTAACCGATGAGAAAAGGGCACACTTGAATAGGTAAAAATGCAGTTTTCAGATCGGTTTAGAAATAACCGCACTGAAAAATATTTTTCTTGATCTTTGACCATTTTTATTTGCCAAAAATAGGTTGGTCAAAATACAATCCAGAGCACAAATCTTATACACAAAAGCGGCAACTTTATGCTACCGCTTTTGGCGAATTTGTTAACTAAATGGTCAATATAAATACGATTTATGGGGTTGTATCGTTTAGTATTTTGTAGTGTGAACGATGTAATTTACGTCGACTTTACGACCGAGTTTGTAGCTGTCAGTAAGTGGGTTGTAGTGCAGCCCCGTAATACCCAATTCGGTAAGGTCTGTTTGGTCGATCATCTTCATCATTTCGGCTGGTCTGATGAATTTTTCGTGGTCGTGAGTACCTTCCGGAACAATCTTAAGCAGTTTTTCTGCGCCGACAATGGCAAATAGGTACGACTTAACGTTGCGGTTCAGAGTAGAAAAGAACACGTGGCCACCCGGTTTTACCAGTGAAGCACAAGCGCGGATTACAGAAAGCGGGTCTGGGACATGCTCAAGCATTTCCATACAAGTTACCACATCGTAAGTTCCGGCATTTTCAGCGGCATGATCTTCGATAGTACTCCGGATGTAGGTAAGCTTAGTTCCCGTTTCCAGAGCATGTAGACGGGCGACTTCTAGGGGCTCTTTCCCCATATCAAGGCCCGTAACGACAGCGCCTTCTTTTGCCATGCTTTCCGCCAGAATGCCACCACCACAACCTACATCTAATGCTCGTTTGCCAAATAAGCCATCCGCTTTTTCAAGCACATAGTTCAAGCGAAGCGGGTTAATCTGGTGAAGTGGCTTGAATTCACCTTCTAAATCCCACCAGCGAGAAGCCATATCCTCGAATTTTTTAATTTCACTAGGGTCGACGTTTTGTGATTTAGTCATAATGGTTGCACTGCATTCAATCTGAGTCCTTTAGAAGGGCGCATTTTATCAGTATTAAACCGATTAATCCCCGATTTGTTCGCCAGAAATCTCTTTTTGCTTAATATTGACCGAAATATAGTCACTTTTCATAAGGATATCGGATGAGTGTGCAAATTCTCGACGTTTGAATCTCAACGAACCTCACAACCTGATAAAAGGAGAGGGAAAGGGATGCCGAAGTGATGAAATATGTGTTATATTTTTTCACCTTAAACGTATCGTAATTACGATCAGATAATAGAGGGATAATGGCTCTATGAGCGATTTAGCTAAAGAGATCACGCCCGTAAACATTGAAGACGAGCTTAGAGGTTCATATCTAGACTACGCGATGTCAGTAATCGTGGGTCGTGCTCTTCCGGATGTGCGTGATGGCCTAAAACCAGTACACCGCCGCGTTTTATTCGCGATGAACGTACTAGGCAACGATTGGAACAAACCATATAAAAAATCAGCCCGTGTTGTCGGCGACGTAATTGGTAAATATCACCCACACGGTGATAGTGCTGTGTACGACACCATCGTACGTATGGCTCAGCCGTTCTCACTGCGTTACATGCTGGTCGATGGTCAAGGTAACTTCGGCTCAATTGATGGCGACTCTGCTGCGGCAATGCGTTACACCGAAGTACGTATGGCAAAAATTGCCCACGAACTTTTGGCTGACCTAGATAAAGAAACCGTAGACTACGTACCTAACTATGATGGTACTGAGCAGATTCCAGCGGTTCTTCCTACTAAAATTCCAAACCTATTGGTAAACGGTGCTTCAGGTATCGCGGTAGGTATGGCGACCAACATCCCGCCACATAACCTTGGCGAAGTGATCGATGGCTGCCTTGCATACATCAATAATGAAGAGATCACTATTGATGAACTCATGGATTACATCCCTGGCCCAGATTTCCCGACGGCAGCACTTATCAGTGGCCGTAAAGGCATTGTAGACGCGTACAAAACTGGTCGCGGTAAGATCTACATGCGTTCAAAAGCGGAGATCGAAACAGAGAAAAACGGTAAAGAAACCATCGTTGTTACCGAGATTCCGTACCAAGTGAACAAAGCTCGTCTAATCGAGAAGATCGCGGAACTGGTTAAAGATAAGAAAGTAGAAGGCATCAGTGCGCTACGTGACGAGTCTGATAAAGATGGTATGCGTATCGTTATTGAGTGTAAGCGTGATGCTGTAGGCGAAGTGGTTCTTAACAACCTTTACGCTCAGACACAGCTACAAACAACTTTCGGCATCAACATGGTTGCGCTGAACAATGGTCAGCCACAGCTATTCAACCTGAAAGATATGTTGAAGTGCTTCGTGGATCACCGTCGTGAAGTTGTTACTCGTCGTACTATTTTTGAATTGCGTAAAGCTCGCGAGCGCGCGCACATTCTTGAAGGTCTTGCTCTTGCACTTGCGAACATCGATGAAATCATCGACCTGATTCGTAAAGCACCGACGCCAGCGGAAGCGAAAGCGGGTCTTATCGCACGAGGTTGGGATCTCGGCAACGTTTCAGCAATGCTGGAGCGTGCTGGTACTGACGCGGCGCGCCCAGAGTGGCTTGAGCCTCAATATGGTATCCGTGACGGCCAGTACTTCCTGACTGAACAACAAGCGCAAGCAATCCTGGATCTACGTCTACACAAACTGACTGGTCTGGAACACGAGAAGATTCTTGGTGAATACAAAGAGCTTCTGGATGTAATCGCTGAGTTAATGCACATCCTTGCAAGCACTGAGCGTTTGATGGAAGTGATTCGTGAAGAGCTAGAAGCTGTCCGCGACGGTTTCGGTGATGAGCGTCGTACTGAAATCACTGCCGCTAGCCATGACATCGACATGGAAGAGCTGATTGCTCGTGAAGACGTAGTAGTGACACTGTCTCACGAAGGTTACGTTAAGTACCAAATCCTAAGTGACTACGAAGCTCAACGTCGTGGTGGTAAAGGTAAGAGTGCAACGCGAATGAAAGAGGAAGACTACATTGAGCGTCTTCTAGTGGCGAATACCCACGATAACATTCTGTGTTTTTCAACTCGTGGTAAGACTTACCGTCTTAAAGTTTACCAGCTACCGCTTGCGAGCCGTACTGCTCGTGGTAAGCCTATCGTTAACATTCTTCCGCTGGAAGAGGGTGAACGAATTACGGCCATCCTGCGTGTAGATGAGTTCTCAGAAGATAAGTTTATCTTTATGGCGACGGGTGACGGTACGGTTAAGAAAACTCCGCTGAACCAATTTGCAAACGTCCGTTCGAATGGTCTGATTGCAGTGAACCTACGTGAAGATGATTCGTTAATTGGTGTGGATATCACCAATGGCGAAAACGAAATCATGCTGTTCTCTAAAGCGGGTAAAGTGGTTCGCTTTAAAGAAGCAGAAGAGATTCCAGTACTTGATGAAAATGGTAATCCAGTTCTTGATGAGAATGGTCAACCAGAAATTAAGTTTAAAGGTGTTCGCCCTATGGGTCGTACCGCCTCTGGTGTACGTGGTATGAAACTGGCTGAAAACGACCAGGTTGTATCACTGATCGTTCCATCAAACGAAGGTGACATCCTAACGGTTACAGAAAACGGTTATGGTAAACGTACAACACTTAGTGAGTATCCGACAAAAGGCCGTGGTACTCAGGGTGTGGTATCTATCAAGGTTTCTGAACGTAACGGCCCTGTTGTTGGTGCGGTACAGGTAGAAGAAGGCGACGAGATGATGATGATCACCGACGCTGGTACCCTAGTACGTACTCGTGTTGCTGAAGTGAGTCAGGTTGGTCGTAACACACAAGGTGTCACCTTGATCAGAACGGCTGATGACGAATCTGTAGTTGGCCTGCAACGCATTGATGAAGTTGAAGAAGTCGATTTACCAGAAGGTGAAGATGGCGAAGAAACAGAGACATCAAATGCAGAACCGCAAACACCAGAAGCACCTGAAGTGGATGATTCAGCAGAAGATGCTGAAGAGTAATCTCTAAGCCTAAAATTGCTATATAAAGAAGCCGAGCGTTATGCTCGGCTTTTTATTTGCCTATACTCAAACAATGCTCTGAATCCAGCACTTTGAAATCGCTAGGTATATTACGAGGCAATCGATTTCATTATTACGATGTGTACCAACGATCGGTTTTGGTTCAAGATAAATAATAGTTGGCAACGGAAACTATAGAGGCACGCATAGATAAGTGATATTTACGGAATCGTGTTTATTTCAATACTTAAATCAACATCGATAATCATTTATGCTCCCAATTTATATAGTCTTCATATCATGGATATAAATAACGTAAAGCTAGGAGCGATATAGGGCATATTGTTGAATATTAATAGTTAGTGTATATATAAATTAAAGTGTAATTAGAATCGCTCCCGATTATTTGTAAATCTTGCTCCTGATTTTATTGATCTGATCTCATATGTTTCTGTTATTCATTGGTTAATTGGCTTTTCATATGCACCTTTGTGTGCATCGCTCACCTTGATTGGTCGACGGGCTTTTCTGCAGAATATTAACGAATGACTGGAATAGAGTATTATGAATCTGTATTAGTATTCTTCGTCAGTTTTCAATAATTTAACAGGTATTCTTAGTGTGATTATTATTCCATAATTTGAAATAACCCGTGAAAATACTTAACAAGCTGTTATTATTTTTCGGGATTTATGAATGCTCCAGCAATTAAAAATAACAGTACTTGAGCTGGAAAAGTAATAAAATATCTAAGTAGGTGAACGAGTGGATTCAATCATATCGCAGTTAAGAAAGGACTTTTATGCGAACATTCGCGCATTGCAGGCACCTATGATGCCGCAAGTCACTTCGACGCTCTCCGTTTTAACCGACGAGGAAATTCAACAACTCGAAGCAGTGTGGATAGAATTTGCAGTTTGGAAAAGTCGCCAGACACACTAATTCTGTTGTTATTCGCCAGTACTTACTAACCCCAGTCAAAATTTGTCTGGGGTTTTTTATTGTAGTTTTTAGAGAATGTTATAGTATAACACTTCATCAGCTTGGCTAAGGGTACGTTTAGCTTTGGAAGCTTTAGGGGAACAGATTGAGATTAAATGTGATCTCTGTATTGAAAAATTCAGTATCAGTCCCCATAGTTGAAGGGCAATAAGAACATCCCATGAATGTAATAACAAAACATAAAGAATTAAATCGAGTGAGTATAGATATGGCGGAAGTACGAGCCAGAGTAGACTTTAAAGTCGGGGCTAAGAGTGATATCGATGCTGAAATCCTGTCTTTCCGTGGTTTGAAGACAGATAAAGAGCATGTAGCAGTTATCTTTAAGCAAGCGGACCAAGAGCAAGAGACGCCACTAGTACGTATGCATTCAGAGTGTCTTACTGGCGATGTTTTTCACTCTTCTCGTTGTGACTGCGGCGAGCAGTTAGAAGAAACCATACAGATCATGGGAGAGTCTGGTGGCATCATTCTTTATCTGCGTCAGGAAGGGCGCGGTATTGGTCTTTACAACAAGATAGATGCTTATCGATTACAAAGTCAGGGTATGAATACCTACGAAGCGAATAATCATTTAGGCTTCGATGATGATCTACGTGATTTCACTGAAGCAGCACAGATGCTACAAGCTTTGAATGTAAACAAGATTAGACTTGTGACTAATAACCCTAAAAAAATCCGTGAGTTAGCCGAGTACGGCATTGAAATTGTCGAAGTCGTAAACACGTCTGCTCATGTTAAAGATGGCAACGAGAATTACCTCAAAGCAAAAGTTTCCCATGGTAAACACAATCTGAAGGTTTAAGCCTAAAGATAAAATTATCAGCTATTCATGTTAAAAGCCTCACATTGATGAGGCTTTTTTCGTATCTAAAGTTGCAAAAAAATTGTAAGTTTGTATTATTTCGCGACTAGTAGTGCAAATAAGAATAATTAGCACTACGTGGATACAAGTAATTTGCTCAACAAGGATGCTTCGAATGAATGCAAAAACAGTTTTAGTTAAAGCTATTGCTGCTTCTCTATTGATTTCCAGTGGTACAGTGGTTGCTGCTCAAGTAACCAAACAACAAGTTGTCGAACATTACGCTGATGTGGCTCATGCAGTATTTGCTGACTCGTTGACAACAGCAAAAACTCTTAATCTTAAAATCGAAGAATTCTTGAAGTCACCTTCCGCTAAAAAGTTAGCAGAAGTGAAACAAGCCTGGCTCGACTCGCGCGTACCTTACCAACAATCTGAAGTATTCCGTTTTGGTAACGCGGTCGTAGACGACTGGGAAGGCCAGTTAAATGCTTGGCCGTTAGATGAAGGATTGATTGATTACGTTGCTTCCGACTACCAATACGAACTAGGTAATGAAGGCGCGGCGGCAAACATCATAGCAAACAGTAGTCTAACCATCGGTGCCACGACTCTGGACGTATCGAAAATTACTCCAGAACTGCTTGCGAGCTTAAATGAAGTGGGCGGATCTGAAGCGAACGTAGCGTCTGGTTACCACGCCATTGAGTTTCTGCTTTGGGGACAAGATCTTAACGGAACAAATGCTGGTGCAGGCCAACGTGCTTACACCGACTTTGTTGTAGGTTCTCGTTGTACTAACGGCAACTGTGATCGTCGTGGAGAATACTTAAAAGCAGCCGCGGAACTTTTAGTTCAAGATTTAGAGTGGATGGAAAAGCAGTGGTCTACAGATGTGAAAGATAACTACCGTCAGGAGTTACTTGCTGATTCTGCGGACAATGGTCTTCGTAAGATGTTATTTGGCATGGGCTCGCTCTCTTTAGGTGAACTGGCTGGTGAGCGTATGAAGGTTGCATTGGAAGCAAACTCAACAGAAGACGAGCATGATTGTTTCTCTGACAACACTCATAACTCGCACTTCTACAACGAGCAAGGCATCTACAATGTCTACATGGGGCTGTACAAGCGTCAAGATGGTACATTGCTTACTGGGCCAAGTGTCGCTGATCTGGTTAATCAGAAAGATGTGAAAGCGGCAAAAGAGATTCAGAAGCAATTTGATGCGACACGCAGCCAGGTAGGCAAGCTTGTTCAGTCTGCGGAGAAAAACAACCAGCATTTCGATCAGCTTATTGCCGCAGATAACGTACAAGGCAACGCTTTAGTCAATGAAACGATCATGGCTCTGGTTGCGCAAACTGGTGCGATTGAGCGTGCAGCGAGCATTGTGGGTATCGACAGCTTAAGCCCAGATACTGCAGACCACGAGTTTTAAGAAAAAATTATTATAACAAGGGCTCATACATTGAGCCCTTTGCTGTTTAGCTCGCTGTTAGCCATTCAATTAAGAGCAATGATATGAAGCCATCCTTTACTCATTTTCAATTAGCGATAGCGCTTGCGGCTGTATTTTCTAGTACCGCAAGTGCTTATGATGTTCGATCTGGCGGCAAAACCAGTGTTAATAAAGATGGGGCTAACGCGTACTCGCTTCCTGCCGCCAACTTGCCAATGAGTAAGCGATTAGATTTTAGTGTTGGAAATAGCTTTTTCCGGAATCCTTGGGTACAGGCGCCTGCGTCTACTGATGCTCGTGACGGACTTGGTCCGCTTTTCAATACCAATGGCTGTCAAAACTGTCATATTAAAGACGGTCGAGGTCATCCTCCTGAAGATGGAGATATCCACGCAGTATCAATGTTAGTGCGTCTAAGCATACCTGCAGTGACGCCCGAACAGAAAAAAGCCTACATCATCAATGGCGGTATTCCAGAACCAACGTATGGTGGTCAATTGCAAGACTTTGCCCTTCAAGATCAAAAACCGGAAGGCAAAATTTCTATTACTTATAGTGAAGTGCCAGTTCAATTTAAAGATGGCACAACTGTGATTCTACGAAAGCCCGCCCTGAAAATTACCGATTTAGGCTACGGGCCAATGCACCCCGATACGGAGTTTTCTGCCCGAGTCGCACCGCCAATGATTGGTTTGGGCCTTTTGGAAAGCATTCCTGAGGAAACATTGCTTGGGTGGTCTGATGAAAATGACAGTGACCACGATGGTATTTCAGGAAAAGTGAATAAAGTTTGGAATATAGAAAAAGGCGAGTTCGCGCTAGGAAGATTTGGCTGGAAAGCGGGCCAGCCAACATTGATGCAGCAGAATGCAGCTGCCTTTAATGGCGATGTTGGTCTGACAAGTCATTTGTTTCCTAATGAAAACTGCACATCTAAGCAATCTATTTGCGACGAGCTTCCCAATGGTGGTGAGATTGAAGTAAGCCAGGATATTCTTGATTTTGTTGAGTTCTATAGTCGGCATTTGGCGGTACCAATCCGACGTAATATTGATAACCCAGAAGTTCAACTTGGTCAGCAGCTCTTCGCTTCAATAGGTTGTGAAAGCTGCCACAAAACCAATGTTAAAACGGCTAAGCGTCCTGACTTACCCGCACTTTCGGAGCAAGAGATCCATCCATACACCGATCTCTTGCTACACGATATGGGCGAAGGTCTCGCGGATAATCGACCGGAATATTTAGCGAATGGCCGGGAATGGCGTACACCACCGCTTTGGGGTATTGGCTATACAGAGGAAGTGAATGGACATACCTATTACCTTCATGATGGTCGTGCTCGCAATGCGATGGAAGCCGTGCTTTGGCATGGTGGTGAAGCAGAAGCCTCAAAACAAAAAGTATTAGCTTTAAGCAAGAAAGAGCGCGATGCGCTGGTTGCTTTCATGGATTCTTTATAAGGAACTCACATTGAAAAAAACACTATTAGTAAGTGCGGTGGTTACTGCACTCGGTCTTACTGGTTGCCAATCGACGTTGAGTACAGAAATTAGCCAAGCAGAGAAAACGAGTCATATTTCGCAAAGCGTGTATGAAGTGGAATATAAGTATGCCTACACCTTGTTAAACCAAAGCGATAAATTGGCGCAAGCGTTTAGTAACTATTGTGCGGCAGCGAGCAAAGACCTGACTTTGGTTAAGCAACAATGGCACGAAACGATGCGTGCATGGATGGCTTTACAAGGTCAGGAGCGAGGCCCTGCAAGTGCATTAGAGCAGAGCTGGAACGTACAATTTTGGCCGGATAAAAAGAATACGACAGGGCGAAAAATGTCAGCACTAACTAAAGCGGATCATGCGTGGAATGCAGAACAAATTTCGTCTCAAAGTGTGACGGTACAAGGTTTAGGAGCACTTGAATGGTTGCTTTATGACGATGTTTCGACGCTTGAGAGTAACGCAAATACTTGCGCTACGAGTGTCTCTATCGCCCAAAATCTAAATAACAAAGCTCAACTAATCGCTGACTCTTGGGCACAAAACCCATGGAAGTCGATGCAAAAGATGGAATGGGAATCGGAGTATATTTCATTGTTGTCCAACCAGCTTGAATACAGCATGAAAAAACTGAGCCTTCCTCTTGCTAGTATTGGCCATCCGCGTCCGTATTTTTCTGAATCTTGGCGCTCACAAACCTCGTTAGCGAACGTAAAAACAAATGTCGAGAGTATGCAGGCATTGTATTTTGCCGATGGTAAGGGGTTAGACGCGCTTCTGCGAGAGCAGGGTAAAGTATCTCTGGCAGATAGAGTTGCACGCCAATTTGACACAGTTCTGGCCACTTGGCCTGATGAGCAGAGCTTGTTCACATCATTGCAAACTGTCGATGGATATCGCTTGGTATTAGCTCAGTACAATAAACTAGAACAGCTAAAGCTTCTTGTTCATGAAGAGGTGGCAATCGAACTTGGCGTAGTAATAGGGTTTAATGCGACCGATGGTGACTGATCAAACAAGGCGTACACTACTCAAAGCTGCTCTGTTTGGAGCGGCTATACCACTGTTGCCGTCAGGCTGTACGTCGACAAAGCCGCGTACACCAGCTCTAATAGGCTGCTCAATTATTGGACGCGATAAGTTCGCTGCCGTTGTTGCGGATGAGCACGGTATGCCGATTTCAACACTTCCTATTCCAGAACGTGGTCATGGTGTAGCGACGAATCAACAAGGTCATGCAGTGGTTTTTGGCCGTCGTCCTGGTACTTTTTTCATGGTGTTTGATTATCGGACAGAGCAAGTCATCAAGTTACAACCTGCACAAGACGATCGCCATTTCTACGGCCATGGTGTTTTCTCACATGATGGCAACTATCTGTTTGCAACAGAAGGGGAAAGAGGGACTAGCCGGGGTATCATTGGTGTTTATGATGTACATAAGCGATACCAGAAAATTGATGAACTGACAGGTTTCGGCATCGGTCCCCATGAAGTGATCATGATGCCTGACAGTGCACTGGCGATTGGCGTTGGAGGTGTGCATACCAATGGACGAGAACCTTTAAACCTCGATACGATGACCCCTAGTCTGAGTTACCTGTCTCAAGATGGTGAGTTACTTGATAGCGTGTCTTTGCCAGACCGCAAGCTCAGTATCCGTCACCTTGCGCATGATGGTTCAGATACTGTGCTTTGTGGCCAGCAATACCGAGGTGAGCCTGATGAGTATCCCGCTCTCATCGCGATGCACACACGAGGCGGCGAAATGCAACAGTTGCAAGCTGAACCAGAAGAGTGGGCTCGATTTAATCACTATGTCGCAAGTATTGCTGCCACCGATGATTGGATCTTAGCCACTTCACCGCCGGGAAGTTGTTACGGTATTTGGTCAAAGAAAAGCGGTAAGCTGGTGGAACTCAATGCGTTGCCAGATGCGTCGGGAGTAGTGATGTACGGAAATGAGTTCCGAGTCAGTTCTGGTGCCGGAAACATCGTTGAACAGATGCCAAATGAGTATAAAAATACAATCGCCAGTGGCGTACAGTGGGACAATCATTGGACTAGAATTGTGTGATAAATGGATAATCTGGAGAATTTTTGCGAAACTTATCGTAAATAATGTTGTCGGATTCTTAGTTTTAAACCAGCAAACTGTGAGATATTTGCCATAATTCTTATATTGGCAAGTAGCACAAGGGTTGTTTCAGTGATTGCTAGGTTTTTAATAATAACGGCACTTCTAGTGCCGTTTTGCAGCTTTTCTACTACGGTATCTCTCGACACTGCTTCGCAAACCGAGCAGGAAGGAGCAGTTAAACAGCTCTCAATTGAAAAGATGATCCATTATCCGATGGTTATCGATCAGCTGTATCAAAGCACCAATTATCATTTGAATTGGCAAAATGAACGTGATGTGGAGCAATTTATCTCACAGCTGAATCTCGTTGCACTTGCTGGTGTTAGCGAAGAGTTTGACAACCAAATTCATCGCATCAATCAAATCAGATGGAAAGGTGACAGTCTCGATTTTGACTTGGTTATGACCGATTCACTTCTGATGTATATGAGCTATGTTGAGCAACTACCACACGAAGGCGTTAATTGGCTATTTGCCAATAAAGCGAAGGTCACGCTTCCTCCCCCAAGTATAGATGCTCTATCTGTGCTCAGTAACGAACTTACCGTAGGTAAGCTGGATAGCTTCCTGGCAAAATTGCGTTCCCCGTTGCAGATGGATGCTTATTTTAGTTCAGCATTTACCTCTTTATCGGAGCATGCTCAACACCAATATCCGTTATATGAACAAACCGGGTTGCTTCGAGTTGGTGATCCGATCACTAACAAAGAGTCGCTGATCGATCGTCTTGCGATCGTGGGGGTGGATGTCAGCTACATCGTACTGGAATCACCACTGTACGATGAAAATTTAGAGCTGGCGGTTAAGCAGTTTCAAGCCATTCATGGTTTGAAGCAAGATGGTGTGATTGGGCCGAATACTATTCGATGGGTCAATTTCTCTCCTAAACAACGTTTGCATTTACTTGCATTGAATTCTGAGCGTTCAAGAATCTGGGCTAAGGAAAGAGATAATGTTGTTTTTGTTAATGTTCCTGGATATCAGGTGACTTACTGGCACGAAGGCCAACCTTTGTTTGAGTCGAAAGTGGTGGTTGGGAAAAGCTCAAGAAAGACGCCTATTATGACGGGGACAATGGATGCGGTTATTTTGAATCCAACCTGGAATGTGCCTTGGACAATCATGGTGAAAGACATTATTCCTAAAGTGAAACAAAACCCGATGTACTTGGTTCACAACAACATCCAGATCATTCGCTCTTGGACATCGAGAGAGATAATTGATCCGACTACTATCAATTGGGCAAAAGTCAATCCAAGAAGTTTCCCTTATCGCATGCGTCAAGCTTCGGGCGATCAAAACGCCTTGGGCTTATACAAGTTCAACATGCCTAACCCTCAAGCGATATATTTGCACGATACACCGAGCAAAAACTTGTTTAAGCAGGACCGTCGTGCGTTTAGTTCGGGTTGCGTTAGGGTGGAAAATGCGGATCAGTTTGCAGAGTTGCTCTTTAAGACTCAAGGATTGGAAGAGCGCTTGGCGAAGAAACGAGAAAGTGCTCGTCGATCAAATACTGCGGTGCCATTAGGAGAGCGTATTCCTGTGCATATCATTTACCAGACTGCGTGGCTAGAAGAGGGTATGCTCTATTACCGTGACGACATTTACTCTTACGACAATCAAGGATAAACAGCGTCGATTGGAAGAAGTTCTAAATTGAAATCCTGGACTTTAGTAACGATGTTAGATCGCCAATCACGGGATTTCATCATCGTTACCAAATCGGCAAGTCGGTATAAGTCCGTCAGGTTGGTGTGTTAATGTGAATTGACTCGAAAGCTTTAAGTAAATTTACATTTCTAAAAAACCTCTTTTTGTTCAATAAGTAAATAAGTTTAAGTTACAAAATCAAACAATCCGGACTGATTTATGCATTTGACGAAATGCACCAGTTTGGTTAATGTCAGCTGCTCGTATGGTATTTGAGCAGTATTTCTATATGGTAAGTCGTAATTTTTCTCGTCGTGATTTTCTTAAAATGACCGCTGGTGGTGTTGTCTTGGCATCTACTATGCCAGCTCTTACATGGGCTTCACTTCCTGATCAACCTCGAGTATTGGCGATGAATAACCTCAATACTGGTGAACAATTAGAAACGTGCTACTTCGACGGAGAAGGGTACGTTAAGAAAGAGCTTCAAAGGCTAAATCAGTTCTGTCGAGATCATCGCCGTAACGAAACGTTTCCAATGGATCGACGCTTGTTTGATCAAATCACGCAAATTCAAAAGCTTATAGGTACTGAATCCGAAGTTATCGTTATTTCGGGTTATCGTTCTCCGGCCACCAATTCATCTTTACGCAAGGGCTCTTCTGGTGTCGCGAAAAAGAGTCTTCATATGGAAGGCAAAGCCATAGATTTCCGTCTCGACGGGATCAAGCTATCTACCGTTCGAGACGCAGCGCTTAGTTTGAAAGCGGGCGGTGTTGGTTATTACCCCGGAAGTAACTTTGTCCATATTGATACGGGTGCAGTTCGCTCGTGGTAGTAGACGTATAACCAAGTCTTGAAGTCACTTAGGCTTAGTGTCATAGTTGCGGGAGTTTTAACGCAATTTTAAGTGGTAATAGGTTATCTATGGCTTTGAAATACCAAATTGTCCCTGTGACAGCTTTTTCTCAAAACTGTTCTATTGTCTGGTGTGATGAAACGATGAAAGGCATCGTGATCGACCCAGGCGGTGATGAAAAACAGCTCGCAGCTTTAATCAAAGAGTTGGGTGTTGATGTAGTGAATTTGGTATTAACACATGGTCACTTAGATCACGTAGGTGGTACTCAGCCATTAGCCGCCTTGCTTGGTGGAAAAGAAATTATCGGCCCACATAAAGCAGATAGTTTCTGGCTACAAGGCTTAGAGGGCCAGAGTAAAATGTTTGGTTTTCCACTGACTAAAGCTTTTGAACCACATCAGTGGCTTGATGAGGGTGACACTGTCACCTTTGGTAATCAAGTTTTGAACGTTATTCACACCCCAGGCCACACTCCTGGTCACGTTGTGCTTTACAGCGAAGAAGCGCGTTTAGCATTCGTGGGTGATGTCCTGTTCAACGGCAGCATTGGCCGTACAGATTTTCCGCAAGGTGACTTCAACACTTTGATCAGTTCGATTAAAGAGAAACTGTGGCCTCTTGGTAATGATGTTACTTTCGTTCCTGGTCATGGTCCGCAATCCACTTTTGGTTACGAAAGAAAAACCAACCCGTTTGTTGCCGATGAGATGCCGCTTTACTAATAAGCGCCTTCGACTTTTTAATCTGGCTCGGCGGCCGCCAAGTATCGCCGGGTCAGCCCTACAAAATCTTCTGCTTCCCTGTCTAAATCGCTGGCAGAAATGAAGATGTCGTACCCATAAAAGTTTCGCTGATACCTCATTCTATTCGCTAACATCGCCAGTAAACCGTCATAACGAACCCCAGAACTGCTTATATAAGGGTTAGGGTCGAGCACCATGTCCTCAAATTTTTCTTCACACTTATTTTGCCTCGCGCCTAAGTAAAGCAGTGCGCGTTGACTCAGCAGTATTTCTGTTGCGATTCGAGGGCATATAGCATTCAGGTAAGGCGAGTAGTGTTTTAAGCGAACTCCAATCCATGGTAGCGGTTGATACCAACCATCTTGCTGATAGCTACAAATGCCAATCGATTCGACGTTTCGCCAGCGAACCACCCATCCACCTTTGAATAAGTGTTGTTGAAAGTGCGTTGCCGTTAGAGTAAACCTGACCTGACTTTTCTTTATCATTAGTACGGCAAAGCCAACGATTATCGCCATCAATATCACTGACAACATGGCTTGCTTCCACCCCGGAGCTATCAGAACCAGAACCAAGGTGATAAGAGCAGCGAGCATCAGCGTGATTCTGGTGACAGGAGAATCAGACTTAAAATGTGAATTGGTCAGATGCAGCGTTTCCATACTGTTACCTCAAGGAATATCAGGCTTTCTACTGTGAAACAAATTGCGTTTAGTGGCTCAGCAACCTCTGTTTTTATACCCAGTATTCAAGAAATTTGCTCACAAATTATCTGATTAAATAGTAGACATCCTACGCGATGAACGCATTTTTCATCTCATTTCGGCGCTAAAACCTACAAATTGCTTGGGAATTTTGGTATAAAACGCGCTTCAAATTTTCATCCCTGCTGAGATGCAGTGAACTGGAGAAATATTCAATGAGACTTGCTCATAAGCGTAAAGTGCAAATGAAACTGCAAAAACGCATTAAAGCGACAGTAGCAAACATTGCTGCAGTACAGAACGCACAGAAAGCAGCGAAGCCTGTTGTAGCAAAAGCAGTAGCAGCTTTTGTTACTGAAAAAACTGTTGCTGAGAAAGTAGTAGCTGAGAAGAAAGTTGCTGCAGTGAAAACAGTTGATATCGCGCTGACTCCTAAGCAGCAACAAGTACTAGACATCGTTGTGGCAAACGCTGAAGGCATCAACCCGAAAGGTATTGGTCTGGCTGCTGGTCAAGAGGACACGAAAGCGGCATCCTGGGCGACTGGTGCACTGAAAAAACTACTTGAAGAAAATCTGGTTCAAAAAGAGCAGTTAGCAGGTAACAAAGTTATCTACAAAGCCGTTTAAGTCTTTCTTGCTATCTGAATTTTTTATTAGGGCAATAGACCTTAATACTCATCACCTATACCTCGACTGTTGTCGGGGTATTTTTTTATCTGCTGTTACCGATCCGCTTTTATACATCACTGATTCTAACTCGATCAAAAAGGTTTCTGTCACATTTCTTTAAATACTTTGTAAATTTTTTGGCAGTTTAATACGTACGTACTTTTTCATAATTCTATTTGAGAGATTTATTATAATTACATGATTTTTATGGAAAGATACTATAGTAAGAAAATTATCCTACGCATAAATACGTAATACTAATGGCTAACGGTTTGTTTCAGAACTGAAAAAATTGCGTGTTCATGCCTATTTCGAATTAAACAATACTGTTACATCTTTACCACCAAGTTACTCAAAGTGACCAAAGCGTTGTCGTCATAAAAGATCCGAATGGAACGGAGAAATGATGGTGCGCATATTGTGGTTACTCAGATGTAATATACCCAAAAGACTTCAAGATGCCGGATTCAGAGCGTTGTCACTGATGCTAGTTCAAGGCCTACTCTCAAGGAAAGAACACTCAGCGGAAGAGCAAGCTCTTTCCAAGTTATTTGACGCAGAAATTGTGTCAGTGACACGCTCCCGAAGGGCGAGTTGTCTTGACTCACAGCCTTTGTTAACGATTTTTGATTTAGAACCACTAGATCTTTAAATCGTTGCCGCGGCTGAGAGCCAAGTCTTCTCGCTGAACCAAGCATCTCGAGGTTATTTGGGTAGCCCAATCCTAATGAAATGGATGATAACAATAACCTTGGTGACAAAGGACGTGAACGATGAGTTTAATCCAACAATCTTTGAAACGAGTGCTTAAAGCGACTGCTGTGGTTGCCGCAATGGCGTTCGCTGCAACTTCTGCAAATGCCGCTGAAAAAGTATACCGCCTGAAACTGGCTGAAACTTGGGGACCTAACTTCCCAATCTTCGGTGATACCACTAAAAATATGGCGAAAATGGCTGAGGAGATGTCAAACGGACGTCTTCAAATCCGTATTGACTCGGCTAACAAGCATAAAGCGCCTTTTGGTGTGTTTGACATGGTAAAATCAGGCCAGTACGACTTAGGACACTCTGCGTCGTATTACTGGAAAGGCAAAGTACCTAACACTCTTTACTTCTCTTCTATGCCTTTCGGTATGTTGCCTACAGAACAGTACGCGTGGTTTTACTACGGTGGTGGTATGGAACTGATGGAAAAAGTGTACGCGCCACATAACATGTTGTCTTTTCCGGGCGGCAACACAGATACTCAGATGGGTGGCTGGTTCCAGAAAGAAATCAAAACGCTGGAAGATCTACAAGGTCTGAAAATGCGTATTCCGGGCTTTGCTGGTGAAATTCTTGCAGAGCTGGGAGCAAAGCCAACTAACATTGCTCCGGGTGAACTGTACACCTCCCTCGAGCGTCGTACCATTGATGCGCTGGAGTGGGTGGGACCTTCTCTTGACCTACGCATGGGCTTCCACAAAATAGCACCTTATTACTACACTGGTTGGCATGAGCCTGCGACTGAACTTCAATTTCTGGTAAACAAGCGCGTTTGGGAAGGCTTGCCCGATGATCTCAAAGCAATCTTACAAGTAGCAATGAAAACAGCCGCTTACGATATGTACACTCAGTCTAAACATGAAAATGGTAAAAACTGGGCGTCAATTAAATCGGAATACCCAAATGTGGAAGTGAAAGATTTCCCACCAGAGGTCATGGCAGCAATGAGAGATGCAAATGATCGCCTTCTGAAAAAGCATGCAGAAGAAGATCCATTGGCAAAAGAAATTCAAGAGTCACAAGCTGCTTATATCAATCAAGTTCGTCCGTGGACGAATATCTCACAGCGAGCTTACCTAAACAGCCAAGCTGATTAGTAGGCTATTCAACTGGCCAAATCGAACGGTGATTGGTTTGGCCAGTTAGTGAAGCCCAAGAAAAAACTTTAAGCTCCGCATATAGACGGAGTTTATGCACAGGTTCCACGGAGTCAGGAATGAGAAGCCTTATTTATATTGAGCGAATGTTCAACCGCTTCAGTGATTTTCTAGGGTGGTTGTCCAGCATCCTATTTATTGTTTTGTTATTCAATGTGGTTTATGACGTTATCATGCGTTATGTATTCAACGATGTGTCGATCGCCTTCCAGGAGATGGAATGGCACCTCTTTGCTTCGGTATTTCTGCTTGGTGTGCCATATGCTATCAAATCCGGTGCTCACGTAAGGGTCGATATTTTTTATGAGCGTTTGTCGTATAAAGCGCAATCCATCATCGACATCATATGCACGCTACTTTTCCTCTTTCCATTTTGCTTATTGGTTGCATGGTTCGGTATCGATTTTGCCAAAGAAAGTTATGCCTTAGGTGAAACATCCGGTGATCCGGGTGGACTTCCTTATCGCTGGATCATTAAAGCCATGATCCCATTATCGTTCTTTTTCATGGCAGTCAGTGGCATCGGTTTGTTGTTGCACTCTATCAATAAGATTGTTAATCCGCATCTCATCTATGCCGGTAACAACGGTAAGTCGTAAAAGGAAGTTATTATGATCGGTATAGTGATGTTTTTTGTCGCCTTGTTAGCGCTGCTGCTGGGATTTCCCGTTGCTTTCACTTTCGGTGGTATTGCTCTGATATTTGGTGTATGGGCAGAAGGCATTGATATGTTTGCCTTTATGCCATACCGCATCCAGTCTATCATGCAAAATACCGTATTGATGGCTGTACCTCTGTTCGTTTTTATGGGCTTGGTTCTGCAAAAGACCAAACTTGCTGAACAGTTACTCGAATCCATGGGGCGTTTATTCGGTGGTGTCCGTGGCGGTATTGCGATTTCTACGGTTTTGGTCGGTACGCTGCTCGCAGCTTCAACAGGTGTGGTTGGCGCTTCTGTAGTGGCGATGGGTTTGATTTCACTGCCAGTGATGCTGAAGTACAACTATGACAAAGGACTTGCCTGCGGCACCATCTGTGCGTCTGGTACGTTAGGGCAAATTATTCCACCATCAATAGTGTTGATTCTGCTTGGCGACGTATTAGGCGTTCCGGTGGGCGATCTGTTCCAGGCAGCAGTCTGGCCAGGGATCACATTGGTCGTCGCGTATGTAATTTATATCCTTATCTATGCGAAATTTAACCCGCAAGCTGCTCAATCGATTGAGCGTGATGAGTCCATCAGTCGAAAAGAGGAAGTGGTCCGTGCTCTGAAAGCTGTACTGCCACCACTCGCGTTAATCGTTGTCGTATTAGGCTCAATATTTGCTGGTGTTGCAACGCCGACTGAGTCCGCTGCATTAGGTGGTGCAGGGGCAATTGTGCTTGCGTTGCTGTATAAGCAATTTAGTTGGTCGATGGTTTACGATGCATCGAAAGAGACAGTAAAAGTGACCGCGATGGTTTTCGCTATTCTGCTTGGCGCTACTGCATTTTCTATGGCCTTTACTTACACTGGTGGCGACTATTTAGTTGAAGAATGGATGCTTAAGATCCCTGGAGAAAAGTGGGGATTCCTCATCATAACGATGCTCGTGATCTTGGTTCTGGGTTTCTTTATCGACTTTGTTGAAATCTGTTTTATCATCGTTCCTATCCTTGCGCCGGTTGCAGAGACTCTTGGCATTAATATGACTTGGTTTGCGATACTGGTTGCGATGAACTTACAAACGTCCTTTTTGACGCCTCCGTTCGGGTTTAGTCTGTTTTACTTGAAAGGCGTTGCTCCTGCTGGCGTCACTACACGAGATATCTATAAGGGCGTCATGCCGTTTATTGCCATTCAGATTCTCGTACTGGCGTCACTACTGTTCTTTCCAAGCTTCTACGGAATGGGGTAAAACGAAATTTTGTGAGCTGAGAGTTTCCCCCTTTTCAAACAAGTTGATAAGCTGCTTATAGTCCCTTTGGACAGCGGTTTCTTGGAGGGAAGGGATGCCTCTCAAAGCAAAGTTAATTCTGCTGACACTGATACCCGTGGTATTAGTGTCAGCCAGTATCAGTTGGATTTCTATCTATCAGGCGAAAACACTCGGCCAGAGAGAGGTGGAAATCTTCCACAATAATCTTATTCAGTCGAAAGAAGCGGCACTCAAAGATACCGTGGATGTTGCTTTTGATGCGATCGCTCACATCTATAACGACCCTTCAATTGAAGAGCGTGTGGCAAAAGCTCAGGTGAAAGCGATATTGAATCGCTTAACCTACGGTTCAGATGGTTATTTCTTCGCGTACGATAAATTTGGTGTCAACCTAGTCCATCCTGTCCAACCTGAGCTGGTGGGCCAGAACTTACTCGGTCTTCAAGATGAGAATGGCGATCGGCTTATCGAAGCGTTATTGTATCAGGCTCAGTCTGGCGGTGGTTTTCATCAGTATTTATGGAAAAAACCTTCGACTGGTGAAGTTGTTCCGAAACTCAGTTACTCCGGCTGGCTAGAGAAGTGGGAGTGGATGGTAGGAACGGGGCTTTATATAGAAGATGTCAGTCAAGAAGTGGCCAGTATGCGTGCCGCAGTGAATAAAAATATCGAAACGACTTTCTTCTCGGTGGTGGTAATACTGGTTGTGACCGTGGCCGTTATCATTGTCTTAACGCTTGCAATTAATTTGCACGAACATCGTCTTGCGGACAAAAATCTTAAAGAACTCGCGCACAAAACCGTAATGTTTCAGGAGGATGAGAAAAAACACCTTGCCCGCGAATTACATGACGGCATCAATCAATTGTTGGTCTCAAGCAAATGTCATTTAGACTTGATGAGTCATCGTCTGGAAGATGAAAAACTTAAGCTCCATTTAGACAAATCTCAGCGCTCGTTAATCACAGCGATTAATGAAGTCAGGCATATTTCCCATCAGTTGCGTCCCAGTGCTCTGGATGATATTGGTTTAGAAGCCGCGCTTGCCACGTTGCTTCAGGATTTTCACTCTCATTCTGGTATCGATATCGATAGTCATTTTGATACCCAACAACAGAGGTTGAGCTCTGAAGTTGCTACTACACTGTATCGTGTAGCTCAAGAATCCTTAAATAATATTGAAAAGCACGCAAAAGCCAAAAAAGTGACCGTAACTTTGCAGAAAATGGGTAATATGTTGCAATTGCTGATACGCGATGATGGGATAGGTTTTATCGCCAATAATGCAGTTCACCGTCAAGGCATAGGGCTTCGTAACATGCAGGAACGTGTGGAGTTTATTGGTGGCGAGTTTGAGCTCATCAGTGAGCCCGGGTTAGGGACCGAGATTACGGTGCTACTGAATTTGGATGAATTAATTTATGGATAAAGCGATTCGTGTTTTGATCGTAGACGATCACCAGGTTGTAATCGATGGATTTATGGCGCGCTTGGAGTTAGAACCTGACATTGAGGTTATCGGAACTGCAAGCAATGGCGTAGAAGCGATAGAAGTGGCCAAACACCTTCGTCCGGATGTCATTCTAATGGACATTAGCATGCCAATTATGAATGGGATTGAAGCCACTGGGATTATCAAAGAAGAATTACCTGATAGTCGCATCCTTATGCTAACGATGCATGATAATCGCGAGTACATCATGAAGGTCATGCAAGCGGGAGCTGTTGGATATATGCTGAAAGAAATTTCAGCGGAAAAAATGGTACAAGCGATTAAAACCGTCAATCAGGGATCGACGTATTTTTGTGAGTCCGTCACGCAAACACTGTTTACTCAGGATATCGTTCCAGCAACGCAAAGGCCAAATCCTCTTAGCCGAAGAGAAGAAGCGGTGCTGAAATTAGTCGCGCAAGGTCACAGCAGCAAAAAAATTGCTACGTTACTGAATATCAGTTATCGAACTGTTGAGACGCATCGTCATAACATCAAACACAAACTGGATCTGCATTCGACAGCTGAACTGGCGAAATATGCTTTCGAGACAGGGCTAACCTAAGTGTCGTTTCGGTTAGGAGTGCCTGTCGATACAGGCACTTAACTTAATGATTACTCAGGCTTTGTAATGCTACCAATTTCAAGCATCGGAGCCACATCAATATCTTCTGCATTCATCATGGTTGAGATGCGCTGAACCGAAGACAATAGCAGGGATTGTTCCCACTCTTCTAATTTTTGGAATCGGTTAATGAAATGTTCTTGAAGAGGGGTCGGCGCTTGTTTTAAAACTTCTTGCCCCATTTCTGTCAGCACAGCGTGAACTTTACGCTTGTCTTCAACACTTCGACGACGTTCTACAAACTGATTGCGTTCTAGTCTGTCGAGAATCGTCGTCGCCGTTGCCTGACTCATATTGGTATGGCAAGATAGCTGCTTGATAGTGACGTTGTCTAGTTCATCGATTGCACGCATTAAAATCAGCTGAGGGGCGGTAAGGCCGGACTCTTTGCTCAATTTTTTAGAATGTAAATCAATAGCGCGGATGATCTGACGAATCGAGACCAATACTTCTTCGTACTTTTCCAATTTATTCATCCAGTCTGTAGGAACAATTAACGACGCGACACTAACCTAAAAGTAAAGCCAGTTAAAGTGTTGTGTCCAAAATTATCTCTTCATTTATTCTCAAGTTGTTTAGCTTTGCGAAATTCTTTTCTTTACAACATACAAGCCAAACAGAACTACATAAAATTATTATAGTAATAATTGTTCGTTGTCTAATGATTGCTGTGGTTATTTTAATATTTATAGGAGAAAGTTTCTGTTTTTACACTAAATATATGGATTTACTTACGGTAAACCTAGACAAAATGGTCTCAAATGTTAGGATCTTGGGCTTTTCACGGAATGTAATATGCATCGTGTTCAAATTATTTTTCTGTTTGATGCATACAAATTACAACAATAGAGAGGAAAAATGACAAAAGGTATAGATAAGTACAGTATCGACAGTACCGACTATACGGTGGGTCAAGATAATGTTCAAAAATGGGGATTTGATGTTCATAACCCTGTATTTGGCATCAGTGCCGGTTTAATTGCACTATTTCTTGTCGCCGCGTTGGTACTGGATTCGCATACGGCTAAAACGGTGTTGGATGGGATAAAGTGGCAGATCATCGGATCATTTGATTGGCTATTCATTATCTCGGGCAACATTTTTGTTATTTTCTGTTTAGCTCTGATTGTGTCTCCTTTGGGGAAAATCCGTTTAGGTGGTAAAGACGCCGTAGCCGATTACTCATTCATGTCCTGGCTTGCGATGCTATTTGCTGCAGGTATGGGGATCGGATTGATGTTCTGGAGTGTGGCAGAACCTGTAGCTTACTTCACTGGGTGGTATGAAACTCCACTTGGCGTGGAAGCGAATACTCCGGAAGCGGCAAAGCTTGCTCTTGGTGCAACCATGTTCCATTGGGGTCTTCATCCTTGGGCAATTTATGGGGTTGTTGCACTTTCCTTAGCGTTTTTTGCCTACAACAAAGGTCTTCCGCTATCAATGCGTTCTATCTTCTATCCACTATTGGGTGATAGAGCATGGGGATGGGCCGGTCACGTTGTAGATATTTTAGCGGTATTAGCAACCTTGTTCGGTCTGGCTACATCACTTGGTCTGGGAGCGCAGCAAGCGGCAAGTGGTATTCATCATGTGTTTGGGATTGAAGCGGGGATTGGGCTTCAGGTAATTGTTATTACCGTGGTGACATTACTAGCCGTCGTATCCGTTGTTCGTGGTATTGATGGTGGTGTAAAAGTTATCAGTAACATCAACATGATCGTGGCTTTCTTATTGCTCATTCTGGTTGGTTTGATTGGTTGGGCGGCAAGTTTGGGTTCAATTCCGACGACGCTAATGGCGTATGTAGAGAACATTTTACCCCTGAGTAATCCTTTTGGTCGTACTGATGAAGCATGGTTCCAGGGCTGGACAGTATTCTACTGGGCCTGGTGGATTTCATGGTCACCATTCGTAGGTATGTTTATTGCCCGCGTTTCGCGTGGCCGAACTGTACGTCAATTTATCGTTGCGGTTCTGCTTGTTCCAACAGCGGTTACGGCGGTTTGGATGTCAGTGTTTGGCGGTTTGGCTATCGATCAGGTTGTTAATAAAGCGGGTGAGTTAGGTGCGAATGGCTTAACTGATGTCTCGCTAGCAATGTTCCAAATGTTTGATGTTTTGCCATATGGTAATGTTTTATCGATTATCGCCGTTATCTTGGTGCTGGTATTCTTTATTACGTCGTCAGATTCGGGTTCTTTGGTCATCGACAGTATCACCGCTGGTGGTAAGGTAGACGCGCCAGTGCCTCAACGTATTTTCTGGGCAGTGATGGAAGGTGCAATTGCTGTTGCTTTACTTTGGATTGGTGGCTCAGAAGCGGTTCAGGCGTTACAAGCTGGTGCGATTTCGACGGCATTGCCATTTACCATCATCTTACTTGCAATGTGTGTAAGCTTACTGATGGGGATGAAGACGGAACGTCAGTAGCCCCTTAAAAACGACACCTTAATTAGGAAGCCAGCTTAGCTGGCTTTTTTTATGCAAATTTCTGACGTTAGACAAAATAATGACGATGATAAAATACTGTTGTTACAACAAGTTATATTGATATTTGAATGTTTAAAACTTAGTGAATAGTCGTAAGAAAGTGTGTAATATCCACGCTCCTAGGTTGTCTTCTAAAATCAAATATAATTATGAAACTATCACTAAAACAAAAACTTATCGGGGCGAGTCTTTCTGCTGTTGTCGTTATGGCAGCCGCTCTGACTTGGCTGTCGGCTGGTCAATTGTTTGATCAGACTTCTTCAGGTGTCTATACACGCGCACAAAGCCTGAGTGCGGTTGCATCAGAAGGGATTTCTGACTGGGTTGCTATCCGAAAAGAAATTGCGTCTGCATTTAACGATTACTCAACGGAGCAAGATGTTGTTCCATTCTTGCAACAAGCCCGTAAAGCTGGTGGCTTTGATGATATCTTCCTTGGTACGCCTAGAGGTGAAATGTACCGTTCTCATCCGGAGCGCAACCGTGCTGATTATGACCCGCGTACCCGCCCTTGGTACAAAGACGCTAATGTGGCTGGGAAGCAGATCATCACTGAGGCTTATCAAGATGCGATTACTAATGCACTTTTAGTCACAATTGCAGAACCAGTTGTGAAAAATGGTCAGTTTATTGGTGTCGTGGGTGCTGATGTACTTATCGATCAGTTGATCAGCGATGTGATTAGTCTGGATGCAGGTAAAAATGCCAACGCCATGTTAATCGACATGAATGAAGGTACTTTTCTTGCGCACCCTGATAAGAGTTTGACGCTCAAGCCAATTACCAGCTTGTCAAACGACTTTTCTAAACAGGCGATAGAGCGTGCCGCAGATGAGGGCAAAATTGAAAATACGACTATTAAAGGGGTAGAAAAACTGTACTACTTCCACAAAGTGCCGGGTACGCACTGGATGTTCGCTATCGAAATGGATCGAGCGACGGAAGAGGCGGGAAATGCTGTGCTGCTCCGTGATTTGCTGCTCACTGCTATGATGATCACCATCGCTGTGATTGTGGCGGTATCTTGGTTAGTGGGCTTCTTGTTCCGCGACCTGAATCGCGTATCTCATGCATTAGAAGAAATTGCTTCTGGTGAAGGGGATTTAACTCAACGTCTGGAGCCACGAAGCGACGATGAAGTGGGTAAACTGGCAGAAAACTTTAACCGTTTCGTGGGTAACATGCACACTATGGTGACTAAATTAAGTCACGTCTCTTCATCGCTTTCTGAACAGGCCCGAAGAACCGCTCAGCAAGCGGAAGAACGTAGCCAGCGTATTTCTTATCAGCAAGATGAAATCAACATGGTTGCGACTGCGGTTAACGAAATGGCGGCTGCGACGCAGGAAATTGCTGGCAATGCAGAAAACACGGCGAGTAATTCGGAAGAAGCTGTACAGGCTTGCGCTCACGGTTCTAGCCAGGTTGCACAGACTCAAAGTTCAATTCAAAACCTGGCGAAAGAAGTACAGATTGCTACAGATGTGATTCAAGATTTGGAAGCACACGGCAATAGTATCAATACGATTCTTTCAACCATTCAAGATATCGCAGAACAGACGAACTTACTGGCACTTAATGCCGCGATCGAAGCCGCTCGTGCGGGAGAACAAGGCCGCGGTTTTGCTGTTGTTGCGGATGAGGTTCGTGTGTTGAGCCAACGCACCCATGCTTCAACGAAAGAAATTCAAGAAACCATCGAAATGCTGCAAGGTACCACTAAGAAAGCCGTAGGGATCATGGGTGACAGCCGTCGATTGGCTGACACCAGCGTTGATGATGCGAATGCCGCCGCCGCTAGCTTGACTCAAATCCATAGTTCGGTAGAGCAGATCAGTGATATGGCGACGCAAATCGCATCGGCAGCAGAAGAGCAGGCTTCGGTAACGACAGAGATCACACGTAATACCGAGGGTATTCGTGATGTATCCAATGAACTTTCATCTGAAGCGCATTACGCAGCGGAGCAGGCCGCTCATTTATCTGAGTTGTCACATGAACTTGAACAAGAAATCAAACGCTTTAAGCTGTAGTATTCTGTTCTAAAAAGAAATAAAGGAGCCGTGTTGGCTCCTTATTCTTTTATTAGTTCTACAAATACTACAACCAAAACTCGCTAATGGGTGACTTGTCGCTGAAGTGATGAGCAATTTGAGCCTGGAGAAGCTCTGCCGTTGCAATCGCATCCGTCAGCGCGTGATGAGGGGTATAGTCTGGTAACCCATAACGTCGGCGTGAATTTGCGAGCCGTACAGATTCAGGTTTTTTCCCTTTGAGTTTGTCCCATAGCGTTCCGGTATGTTTTTGTTGAATGATCTCTTCGATTTGCAAAGTATCTAACACTGGAAACTCAATCCCTTCTCCGATGCGGTCTCTTAGAGCTTTATCGAGAAATTCGCGCTCAATTCTACGATAGTGCACCACAACAATCTTGCCACTTAAGCAGGGTAAAAAATCATCAAGAATGTCTTCCAAATCAGGTGCATCGATAAGTTCGCTGTGAGTGATGCCGTGAATGATTACTGAGTCTTCGTCTAACTTCTTTTTAGGTCTGACTTTCCAGTGACGAGAGCGACGCAAAAAGACACGCTTTAGGTTAAAAGGAACAAGACCGATAGTTATAATATCGTTTTTGTCTGGGTCCAACCCCGTGGTTTCAAAATCCAGTGCTACAAACTCAACATCGGATATCGGAGTGTCTGGGGCAGGGAGTTCCGTACTATAAAACGCAAGCAGATGTTCATTGGATACCATCTCACGTTTTTGTTTAAACTTTGTATTCCATTGAATCGTCGGTTTCTGAAAGAGCTTTTTCAACATGTCAAGCCTCACTTAAAGCTCTTGCTTGCTTGATAGCGAAACTTAAGGAAGTTCTGGCCATTACTTAATATCTGGAAGGCATCCTTAAGGTTTCTACGCTCAAAGTCAGACAGTTTTTCTGGCTCTATGCTGTTGTCAGGATCAATTCCCGTTTCTACATCGTGGGCTTGATGTTGAATCCTCACCATCGAAATAAACTCTAAAGCATCCTTAAGGTCTTGTGCTCGACCTTTCGGCAAAATACCAGCATCGATAATGTCATCAAGACGTTCAAACGAGTTTTGAGCGCGTGACCCAACAGCAAGTGCATGGACGCGGATCAAGTCAACCAGAGGTGCAGTGCCTCGACGTTTCAAGTTTATCGAGTTCTTGTGCTGGCCGTCTTTCTCCACCACAAAGTTCTTGAAAAAGCCAAGTGGAGGGGTGCGGTTAAGTGCATTACGTGCCAGACAGGCAAGGAAACGATTATTTTTGCGAGCACGGCGAACAATGAAGCTGGTAAGTTGCTCGGCCCATTTCAAGCGACCATACACCCCATCCAAATCAAAGAAAATAGAGGCATTTAACAGTGCTTTCGGGTTCGGATTGTCGATCCAATCAGCAAAACAATCTTCCCATTCGGAACGTGTCATACGCCACATTGGGTTGGTTGCCATGATGTCGCCAGTACAGTATTTATAACCGCATGCATCTAAACCATCACTGACAAATTGAGCCAGATCTGCGAAATATTTGCCGTGTTTCTCTTCCCGGTAGCTTTCGTCTAGAATAATCGCATTGTCCTGATCCGTTACGAGAAGTTGCTCATCTCGCCCCATGGATCCTAGTGCGAGGAAACAATACGGAATGGGTGGGGAACCAAGTTCTTCTTCCGCCAATTCCAGCAGGCGTTGTTTAAAGCTTCTCCCTATCACCGACATCGCACTCCCTACCATGTGAGAGTTTGCGTCTTCGTTCACCAGACGTACAAAGCTGCTTTTCACCTCTTCAGCAACGACAGCCAGCTCTTCGATGGTGTGTTGGTGAAAGATGCTACTTACGAGTAGTAATGAGTTTTGCGATTCGTACCGAACAATATCAGTCGTTTCGATAATACCAATGGGTTGTTGATTTTTAACCACAGGAAGATGATGCACGTTGTAGCGCAACATTTTCATCATCGCTTCATAGATGTAGGCGTTGTGATCGAGAGAGATAACTTCTGTCGTCATCACAGTGGCAACGTCGTCGTGAGGCGACTTCCCCTGAGCCAATACACGTGCACACAAGTCACGGTCGGTAATAATGCCTAATACCGGAGATTGGGGATCGTCTTCGTCTTGTACAAAATCTGGGTCGATGATTAGGAGAGAAGACACGTTATCATGTGCCATGATTTGTGCCGCTTGCTGAATAGTCTGGCCGCGTTCAATGGTAGGCGCGTCCCTCGTCAGCAGCGTTATCACTTTGGATGTCGCAAGGTCATTCGCGTGCTGGTTTTCTGAAATCGCCTGGCGCAAACGCGCACTGTTTCCAACCTCAACAAACTCTGTGAATGAGTCATAGTTGTCATACAGTTCTTGGAAGACGTCTCCGGGGATACAGTAGATCAAAGCGTCTTCAATGGCTTTGACTGGGAAATGTACTTTGTTATTGGTGAGTAACCCCATCTGGCCGAAAATATCGCCTTTGTCGAGCCGACTATAGAGTTCTCCTTTGCGTCGGTAAACTTCTACGACTCCACTACGTACGACGTACAGCTCTTGAACATGATCTCCGAAATGAATAATAGGGGTATCTTGTCGGTAGTACGAGATCTCAACACTCTCTGTTACTTTAGTCAGTGCTTCTTCAGGTAGCTCGTTAAAAGGGGGATACTTGGCGAGGAAGTTATAAATCTCGATAAGTTCTGCTTCCATGAGGTGCTCTTTGATTTTCAAGTAGTAAAGTAATATTAACTTAGTTTTAAAACAGAGTCTTACTCAATCACGGTTTTGGGCTGTTAATCATAAGATTCCGACGTGTCGCACGACAAAAGTAACGTTATTCGGCTAATATCGCATTTACCTAACGGGTGTTAAGTTATTTTTGATTCTCATGAAAGGATATCGAATGTTGAGAAGTTTATTACTTGTACCGCTCTTGGTTGCTTCTGTAGCATGCAGTGCTTCTGAATCGGAACAAGCTGAAAAATTTGGGTATGAGAATATTTACCTGAACGTTGGTGCAGGTACTACTAACGAAGAGTGGTTAGAGAACGCGAACGTCACTACTATTGATCTCGGCGGTAACTACTTACTCACGGACAATTGGTTATTGAATGGTGACTACTCGGCGCAATTTTTTCACCCGGACACTTATACACTGCGAATTGACCGTTTAGCATTTGGTGGTGGTTACCGTTATGGCTTGCTTCAGCAACTGGATCTGTACGCTTTATACCGATTAGGGGCAATCAAAGCAAAAGCGACCGACAATGACACAGATAGGACTTTGATATCGGAAACTGAATTTTTTCACGCCGTTGTCATGGGTTTAAACTACCTGATGAGTGAAAAATTTACCCTCATTACTCAGTTGGAAGCCAATCGCAGTGATATCGTTGATGAAAACAAAATGACGATAGGTTTCAATTATCAATGGCATGATGTCATTGGTACTGGACTTTACTACCAGTATCGAGATACGGATTATAAGGACGCGAGTTCAGATTACATCAATGAAGTGGGTTTGAGTCTTAAGTTTGTTTACTAACATAACAGCTAAGCGAATACAAAAAAGGTCAGCGTTGTACTGACCTTTTTCTTAATTTTATAGCTGCAGATTAAAGAACCGCTGCGATACCTTTACACAGTGGGCCCATGTTTGATTTCGTCATACCTGCCACACTGATTCGGCCTGAGCCTACGATGTAAATTGCAAACTCTTCTTTCAGACGGTTTACTTGCTCTTTAGACAGACCAGAGAAAGAGAACATACCGTTTTGACGTTCGATGAAGCTAAAGTCTGCGTCTACGCCTTCTTCTTTTAGCGTTGCTACAAACAACTCACGCATTTCCTGAATACGGTCACGCATTTCTGCTACTTCCGCTTCCCACTCTGCACGAAGGTCGGCATCGTTTAGGATGTGTGTTACAACAGCACTACCGTGAGCTGGTGGGTTAGAGTAAATAGAACGAATGATGGCTTTCACTTGAGAGAATGCCGTTGTTGCAATGTCTTCAGACTCAGCAACAAGAGTGAACGCACCTACACGCTCATTGTATAGGCCGAAGTTTTTAGAGAATGAGCTGGCAACCAGGATCTCTTTGTTGTACTTAGAAAAAGTACGCAGACCAGAAGCGTCTTCCTCAACGCCTTTCGCGAAACCTTGGTAGGCGAAGTCGAACAGAGGTAGCAGTTTTTTCTCAGCGATTAGCTTAGCCAGTGTTTCCCATTCTTCAGCAGTAGGGTCGATACCTGTTGGGTTGTGGCAGCAGCCGTGCAGCAGAACTACGTCGCCTTCAGATGCAGCTTGAAGATCACTAAGCATGGCATCAAAGTCTTTATCTTTACTGTCAGCGTTGTAGTAGCTGTATTGAGCAGTTTCAAGACCTGCAGCAGTGAAAACACCATTGTGGTTAGCCCAAGTTGGGTTGCTGATCCAGATCTTAACATCGCCTAGCTGACGTTTAATGAATTCGCCTGCTACACGTAGCGCGCCCGTACCACCAGGCGCTTGCGCTGTTTTTGCACGCTTGTCAGTAACGATTTCTGCGTCGTCACCAAATAGCAGTTTTTGTACCGCTAGGGCGTACTCCGCTGTACCTTCGATTGTTAGGTAAGATTTGGTTTTCTCAGTCTCAATTAGAGCTGCTTCAGCTTTCTTTACCGTAGCAAGAACAGGGGTTTCGCCTTGTTCGTTTTTGTAAATACCTACGCCAAGGTTAATTTTTTCTGCGCGAGGATCTTTTTTAAATTCTTCAGTAAGACCAAGAATAGGGTCAGCCGGAGCGGCTACTACTTTTTCAAACATAATCTTCATCCATGTTAATCGAAGGGTGTGCTCGTATTTATACCTGTCACCATTACTTGTTACAACACCTACTTAAAAGAAAACTTAAAAAAGATGCGATTTGAAATCGAAACCTAAGATAAGCCAGACTTTTGCCATGCAAACCGTACTTATTATTGCTGTTCTAAGTGAGCTTTACCTCGAAATGATGCTCTTTTGTTCACCGGATGCAATCGTTTACTAAAACAGGAAAGGAGGATTGGAGTGTTATGAAAACGTTACGAAATTCGCTTCGGGGGTTTTAAGCAAAAACCCAAGCAGGCTCTTAACAAAACAAAAATCCAAAGCTTAAATAAATTAATCAATAAAAGTGCTTTAAAACCCTAATTGTTACTTCATCGTTAAATAAGACGATTACACATTTATGTCGGGTTTAGCTCTATTTGGCTAGAAATCGAAATTGATGCTTGTTTTTCAGTATCCCGAACATCGATATGAAGCAGAATTGCGTTATCAAGATGTAATTTGACCAAATCTCGACCACAGTAAAATGCGCGTGGTTTCTTCTCAGGGATACAAACATTGAGGAGTGCATCATCATTTTTCAAACTGACTGAGCAAATAAAGGAGAGGCGGGTAATTTGCCAGATAACTAATGACGATGCACAAAATATTACCGATGCGTGCGCCTAGTCGTTTTGTTTTTCATCTTTGCTAGCGCTTTCCTCGTTTAGGTGTCTGATAATTGCCTCTTTGGCATGTTCTTCGGTTGCTTCTTCACCTAGTGGTACAACAAGATCCGCCATTTTGTGCATACCCATAGCGTCTTCAGCAATATGTAGCCAGTCAGGGTGCCAATAATAAGGATCAGCCGCCCCAGGGTGATCCCAGCTATGGACACCTTTATGGGCACCTCGGTATGAGAGGTCATCCATGGTAAACACTTTCATAACTTCCTCCAAAAAATTGTCATTCCTTTGAAAGTATGGAACATAATTCTCCATTTCGGATCGAGAATTCGTATGACCAAGTTTGATAAATTACCTTGCAAGAACAACAGACACGCGACCAGAATGTCGGCTTAAAGTATGCTAACGTCGACTCGAGATTAGAGTGAGAGACAGATGAATCGATACCGTCAATTAGCTGAACTGTTTAAAACGCAGATTCAGCAGAATACATGGAGAGCAGGGGAGAAACTGCCATCTGTGCGTGTGACCAGCCGTAATCATTCAGTGAGTGCGGGGACGGTATTACAGGCTTATCAGTTACTGGAAGCTCAGGGCTGGATAAGTGCTAAACCTCAATCTGGTTATTATGTTACGGCTGAATTAGAGCGTTTTGAGGCAAGTAATGAAGTCGTGCCTGCTTATCGCTCTAGCTTCAATGATGAGCTGTATGATTACCTTAAACATCAAGGATTGCCCGATGCAGTGCGTCTAGGTTCGGCTTTTCCCGACGCCACGTTATTTCCTTTCGAAGCCTTAAACCGTAACCTTGCCAGCTCAGGCCGCAAAATGGGACCAGAAAGCTTGCTTGATAACATGCCTCCGGGGAGTGAGTCATTGCGTCGTTTGCTCGCGCAACGGTACATACAGCAAGGCATATCGACTACGCACGAAGATATTGTGATCACCTCTGGCGCGCTAGAGGCGTTGAATCTGAGTTTACAGGCGGTCACTCAGCCTGGTGATACGGTTGTCGTTGAGTCACCGGCTTTTTATGGCGCGCTTCAAGCGATAGAACGTCTTGGTCTGAAAGCAATCGAGGTTTCTGTAGACAGTCAAAACGGGCACGATCTTGAAGGGCTTGAAGCAATATTTGCAAAACACAACGTTCGCGCTTGTTGGTTGATGGTTAATTTTCAGAACCCAACAGGAGCGTTGCTTTCTGACGAACAAAAAGAGCGAATCGTCCGGATGGCGGAACAACATGATGTCTATCTAATTGAAGATGACGTCTATTCTGAGTTGTATTTCACAGCGAGCAAACCAACTTCTCTTAAAACTTTTGACACGCAAGGGCGAGTGCTTCACTGCTCCTCACTATCTAAGAGTCTCTGTCCGGGGTATCGGCTAGGATGGGTGGTGAACCATCGCTTTAACGAACCGATTCAAAAGCTACAACTTACCTCTACTTTGTCGGGTAGTGCACCGATTCAGCAAGGTATCGCACATTATCTGCAAAATGACAGCTACGACAATCACTTGAGAAAGTTGCGTAAAATAATGCAACAGCGCCAAAGTTTGTTCATTGAACTTATCCAGCGTTACTTTCCCCAGAACGTGACTTATAACGTACCTGAAGGCGGTTACTTTGTATGGGTCAAGTTACCAAGTGGCGCTAACAGCAAGGCGATTTATCATACTTTGTTGCAACAACAGATAACCGTGGCATATGGGAAGTTGTTTTCAAGCGATACCAAGTATGAAAATTACCTGCGGCTGAATACCTCAATGTCTGTCGATGGAGCATTAGAAAGTGCTATCAAGAAAATAGGCGAGTTACTAACAACTGTTTAGGCATTTATCACATTAACTGTATCAGTTCATTTCACTTCGAACGTGGTTTAATCAAAGAGAAAACAACCTCTTAGTTAGGAGTGATAATGAAAAAGCAGTTGGTGAAACATGAATTAACGCTGATTATTGTGGCGATCTTTAGTGCTTCATTACTCGTGTTTGCTCATCTAATTTTAGCGAAATCTTTTGCTCACTTCGCTTGGGTGGAATACACAGCAGCGGTCATTCCGTTCGTTATCTTTGGACTGTGTTTTGTGGGTGTGAGATACGCGGTGAAAGCTGATCAAGAAGAAACTAAAACATAACGAGTATGGCTGTTAGACAAAATGAAAGACCTCCACTTGGGAGGTCTTTTTCAATTCTGTATCAGCAAAAAGTGATTAGAAGTTCGCTGAGCGAGGAGTACGTGGGAATGGGATCACGTCACGAACGTTGCCCATACCTGTTACGTAAGAAACCAGACGCTCAAAGCCCAGACCGAAGCCTGCGTGTGGTACTGTACCGTAACGACGTAGATCGCGGTACCAGTTCATGTGCTCAGGGTCGATACCCATTTCACGCATACGTGAATCCAGAATGTCCAGACGCTCTTCACGTTGAGAACCACCGATGATTTCGCCAATGCCTGGTGCTAGTACGTCCATTGCCGCTACAGTTTTACCATCGTCGTTCATACGCATGTAGAACGCTTTGATGTCTTTCGGGTAGTTCTTCACGATAACTGGCGCTTTGAAGTGCTCTTCTGCCAGGTAACGCTCGTGCTCAGAAGACATGTCGATACCCCATTCAACTGGGAATTCGAACTCACGGCCAGAATCCAGAAGGATTTGGATCGCGTCAGTGTAGTCTACTTGTGCGAAGTCTGAAGAAACGAATTGCTCTAGACGAGTGATCGCTTCTTTGTCGATACGTTGTGCGAAGAACTCAAGGTCATCACGACGCTCTTCAAGTACTGCTTTGAACACGTATTTCAGCATGTCTTCAGCAAGTTTTGCTACGTCGTCTAGCTCTGCAAACGCAACTTCAGGCTCAACCATCCAGAATTCAGCCAGGTGGCGGCTTGTGTTTGAGTTTTCAGCACGGAAAGTAGGGCCGAACGTGTAAACTTTGCTGATTGCACAAGCGTAAGCTTCTGCGTTTAGCTGGCCAGATACCGTCAGGAATGTCTCTTTACCGAAGAAGTCTTCGTTGTAGTCTACTTTACCAGCGTCTGTACGAGGTAGGTTTTCCATGTCTAGCGTAGAAACACGGAACATCTCACCAGCACCTTCTGCGTCAGAAGCTGTGATTAGCGGAGCAGATACCCAGAAGTAGCCTTGCTCATGGTAGAAGCGGTGAATTGCTTGAGACAGGCAGTTACGTACACGAGCTACAGCGCCGATCACGTTAGTGCGTGGACGAAGGTGTGCGACTTCACGTAGGAACTCGATTGAGTGACGAGTTTTTGCCATTGGGTAAGTTTCAGCATCTTCAACCCAGCCTACAACTTTAACGTTAGTCGCTGCTAGCTCGAAATCTTGGCCAGAAGCAGGAGACTCAACAATCTTACCCGTTACTTCAACAGAGCAGCCAGTTGTTAGCTTTAATACTTCGTTGTCGTAATTATTAAGATTATTAGGGACCACGGCCTGAATCGGGTCGAAACAAGAGCCGTCGTAAATGGCAAGGAAAGAGATTCCAGCTTTGGAATCACGACGTGAACGGATCCAGCCACGAACAGTAACTTCACTGTCTACTGCTAGCTGACCTTTCAAAACGTCTGATACAGGCGCGTAAGTCATGTTTTCAATATTCTCCATAGAGGTAAAAATTCAACTCAACACTCTTAAAAGTCCTTGTTTCATAATGTTATTGTTTAAAAAACAAGCAAAGCGCTGAGTTGAGTAGAATTTTACAGATTCAACGAGACATATTACCTGTCAATTCGTCAGCTTCAACCTTTATATTCACTTTGAAGGTCAGAAAAGGATTATTTTGCCTTCCTTTAAGGTTCTTAAAGAGAGAATTGGCTAGGTAAATGATCTAAACGCTTTGAAAACGATGCTAAGCTAACTCTGCTATTCCGTTTAGGGGAAGTTGACTGAGAACGCTTCTCTGCATGCGAGGGGAGCATGTCTGTTGTGGATATGTAATTGTGATGTGAGACTATGTAGTTAAAAAACTGGTGTGTGAGAAAAATTTGTCATTCTGAGAGTCTAGGGTGAAGTAAACAACCTGAAAATATAGCTCAATAGCCGACTAATGCTTGTCTCTTGGCAGTGATTTCCTTAGTATATCGCGTCTTTTTTAAAGCCTGAGAATCAAGATGAAAACAGAATTGTACAAAGAGTTTATGTTCGAAGCAGCACACCACTTGCCACACGTACCGGAAGGGCATAAGTGTGGTCGTTTGCACGGACACTCTTTCCTTGTTCGTCTTTATGTCGAAGGTGAAGTAGACCCGCATACGGGTTGGGTTGTGGACTTTGCAGAAATCAAAGCGGCTTTCAAACCAATTTACGATCGTTTAGATCATTACTACCTAAACGATATTGAAGGTCTTGAGAACCCAACCAGCGAAGTGCTAGCGAAATGGATTTGGCAGCAACTGAAACCAAGCCTTCCGCTACTAAGCAAAGTAGAGATCAAAGAGACTTGCACAGCAGGTTGTATCTACAAAGGCGAGTAATCGCGACAAGTGTTGAGAACAAAGGCAAGCCTAGTGCTTGCTTTTGTTGTATCTGACCTATCAAAGACACAGAATACGCAAATACAAAAAAGCCTGAGCAGATAGCTCAGGCTTGATAGGACTTAGAATCGGGATTAGCAGATAACTTTTACTGCCAGACCACCTTGAGAAGTTTCGCGGTATTTCGCGTTCATGTCCTTACCTGTCTCCAGCATGGTTTCGATAACCTTATCCAAGGATACAGTAGGAGCTGACGAACGGCGCAGCGCCATACGAGTTGAGTTGATCGCTTTCACTGCTGCGATACCATTACGCTCAATACATGGAACCTGTACCTGACCTGCAACAGGGTCACATGTCAGACCAAGGTTATGTTCCATTGCTATTTCCGCCGCCATACAAACTTGTTCAGGGCTACCACCCATCAGCTCTGCAAGACCCGCGGCTGCCATCGAACACGCCACACCAACTTCGCCCTGACAGCCAACTTCAGCGCCAGAGATAGACGCGTTGCGTTTGTAAAGACCACCGATTGCACCAGAAGCTGCGAAGTAACGGATGTAGTCTTTCTCTGTAACGGTTTGAATAAACTTGTCGTAGTAAGCCAGTACTGCAGGGATGATGCCACACGCACCGTTTGTTGGTGCTGTAACTACACGGCCACCTGCAGCGTTTTCTTCGTTCACTGCAAAAGCAAACATGTTTACCCAGTCAACCACAGACATAGGGTCGTTGGTGGTTTTCTCTGAAGTAAGCAGCTGCTGACGAAGTGCCGCTGCACGACGAGGCACACGCAATGGACCCGGTAGAATTCCTTCTTCATTCATGCCGCGATCCATACACTCACGCATGGTGCGCCAAATGTTCGCAAAGTAGGTACGAGTTTCCTCGTCAGAGTGAAGTGCTTTCTCGTTCTTCATTACCAACGCGCTAACAGAAAGTCCACTGTCACGGCATTGATTAACAAGCTCTTCAGCTGAGATGAATTCGTAAGGAACCTTAATTGGGTTCTCTATTTCTTTACCGAAGTTTTCTTCATCAACGATAAAACCACCACCAATAGAGTAGTAAGTTTTTGAGTATGCTTTTTCATCGTCAATCCAAGCGTGGATTTGCATACCGTTCTCGTGAAGTTCAAGGTTAGTCTTGTGGAAGTTCATCCCACCTTCACGGGGGAATGATACTGTATGACAGTGCATGCCAACAGGAAGACGTTCAGTTTCTTCTACGCGAGCAATAAAGCCCGGAATAGAATCGATATCTACTTTCTCTGGGGTGTTGCCTGCAAGACCCATGATGATAGCAATATCCGTGTGGTGACCTTTCCCTGTCAGTGATAGTGATCCATAAACGTCAACGGTGATTTTAGTGATGTCGCGTAATTTTCCCATTGCGCGAAGATCATCAATAAATTCTTTACCCGCTTTCATTGGGCCTACAGTGTGTGAGCTTGAAGGACCAACACCGATTTTATAGATATCAAAAACACTAATCATATCGATTACCTCAGAAGAAAGCCTCCCGAGTGGGTACTGGGAGGCTTAATTTTTATCGTTATATTTTTGAATTAATCACGCCGGATTTTCAGCTGTGATTAAAGAGCGCCGTAGATTACAGAACTAATTGCAGCAAGACCACAGATTGCTGTGAAAATTTGCACAGGTGCTGAAGTTTTGTACTTCGCCATTGCTGGCACTTTTTGCATTGCGAAAACTGGCATCAGGAATAGGATTGCCGCGATCATTGGGGCACCCATTGTTTCAATCATGCCCAAGATGCTTGGGTTAACAATAGCAACGATCCAAGTGGTTACTACGATGAAGATTAGAGACGTCTTTTCAATTTTGCTTACGCTACTGTTAGAACGAGACTTGACCAAACCTACAAGACCTTCATGCGCACCAAGGAAGTGACCGAAGTAGCTAGAAGTGATCGCTGCAAACGCAACCAGTGGACCTAAGTAAGAAATAAGTGGAGACGCGTGAACGTTCGCAAGGTAAGAAAGCACTGAGATGTTTTGTGCTTGTGCTGTTGCTAGTTGCTCTGGAGACAGAGAAAGCACTACAGAGAACACGAAGAACATAACGAAGCCCATTAGCATCATTGCTGCGCCGCCAGTGATAGCGTCAGTCTTCTTCACTGCATTTTCACCGTACACGCGACGTTGTTCTTTAGAGAACTGAGAAATGATAGGGCTGTGGTTGAATGAGAATACGATGATTGGAATTGCTAACCAAACGATAGTCGGCATTTCACCCCAGTTTGGAGCGACTTCCATCATTGACGTATTCCATTCAGGAATTAGGTAGAAAGACAGCGCTAGCAGGATGAATACCAGAGGGTAGACCATTGCTGAAGTTGCTTTCAGCATTAGCTCTTTACCAAATACCACGCCAGCTGTCATTGCTGCAATAAGAGCACCAGACAGTAGCCAGCGAGGAATGGATTCCATACCCATTTGGTTCACTAAGAATGAGTCAACCGTGTTTGTAATGCCGACACCGTAGATAAGTACGATAGGGTAAATAGCGAAAAAGTAAGCGAAAGTAATAAGGTTAGCGCCAGTTTTACCGAAGTGCTCTTCTACTGTGTCAGTGATGTCAGCTTCTGGGTTCTTCGCTGAAAGAACGAAGCGAGCCAGAGATTTGTGTGCGAACCAAGTCATTGGTGCTGCAATTAGGGCTAGGATTACTAATGGCCAAAAACCACCCGCACCCGCTTTAATCGGAAGGAATAGAACACCTGCACCTACTGCTGTACCGAACAGAGACAGACACCAGGTGAAGTCTTTGTAAGAAAACTTACTAGACGATTGTGCGGTAGACACCGCTGAATTAACTGAATTCATTTTTTGTTTACTCATTTTGGGAACAGGAAATAAGTCGGGTGCAATTTTGCAAAATTTTGCATTGAGAAAATTAGATCTAGGTCATGTATTGCTTGAGCTTATTGAACAATATGTCAAAAACCTGTTTTTTATCACGAAAACGACGTGCTACTAGTGATTATTGCTAATGTGTAGAATTAGAAAATCTAATCTATTGGCGTGTTTGTGTATATTTTTATCAGGGCAATTGCTTGAATTGAAAATAATAAGTTAACTTAGTGTGAATGACTGGCTAAAAAGTGTTGTAGTGAGCATGGCCCCAAGCTGATGAGATATAACGGGTAGAGTGTCATTTAGAAATGATGTGCTTTTGCATCGACTCAATGATTTGAGCGGTCATGCCCCAAATGAAATGCTGGCGGTATGGTATAGCGAACACACGATGACTGGTCTGCTTAAGTTCGAACTTGGTACTGTAGAGTTTATCCGGATTCAAAATATGATTGGCCGGAACTTCGAAGACATACTCTACTTCATTGGGATCAATTTGAGTTTTGTAATCCGGGGACACAAAAGCCAGAAAAGGGGTGACATTAAAACGGCTAATCGTAGGCAACTTGGGTAATTGACCGAATACGTGGATGTATTGTTTTTCGATGCCAACTTCTTCTTTAGTTTCCCGAAGCGCGGTGTTCACCAAATGTATGTCTTCAGGTTCAAATTTGCCGCCGGGGAAGCTGATCTGCCCCGGATGATGGCGTAAGTGCTCCGCTCTTTTAGTCAAAATAACCTGTAGTCCTTGTGGGCGTTCGACAAAACCTATCAATACCGCAGCGTCACGCAAAGGCTTTCCTTTTAAAAAATTCAAGCGGGCGAGTGACTCTTTGTGATAACCAGTAGGTAGCTGCAGCTGAAAGTTTTGCAGTAACTTCGTTTTGTCGATGACCAAATTGCGTCCTTTTGTCTAACACCTATTGATAATTATAGAGACGCTCAGCCATCTCGCTAAACGTCTCTTTGAGATTATACCGATAGTCACCGGGAGTAAATCAGACGTTAGGGTAAGAACGCTAATGCAAAAACGCCCCCAAATGCGGAGGCGTTGAGATATGGTTTGAAGAGTACCGATGTCGTTACTGTAGTGCCGGTAGAATTTTCGACAGCTTATCTAGAGTCTCCTGATACTCGGCCTCGCATTCACTGTCTGCGACGACACCACCACCAGCCCAAGCATAGAGGCTGCCTTTCTCTGCGACCAGAGTTCGAATGGTGATACTGGTATCCATACGGCCATGACGAGAAATATAACCAATGCTGCCGCAGTAAGCACTGCGTCGGTGTGGTTCTAACTCTTCAATGATCTGCATGGCACGCACTTTTGGTGCGCCAGTGATTGAACCACCAGGGAAGCACGCACGCAATAAATCCGCTGGGGAGTATTGTTCGTCCAAATCCGCTCGAATCGTACTCACCAAATGATGAACTGCTGGAAAGCTTTCAATATCGAACAGCTTTGGAACATGAACGCTCCCCGGTGATGCGACACGGCCAATGTCATTACGAAGCAGGTCTACAATCATCAGGTTTTCAGCCTGATCTTTCTCTGCGGTCTGCAAATCATGTGCGTTCGCTAGATCTTGCTCCGCATCGAGGCTTCGTTGACGTGTGCCTTTAATCGGTTTGGTCTCGATGACGCGATCTTTCAGTTCCAGAAAACGCTCTGGTGAGATGCTTAAAATCGAAGACTCAGGCATGCGAATAAACGCAGAAAACGGCGCTTGGTTGGCGGATTCGAGCTTCAGGTAGGCTTGCCATTCACTGCCAGTGTATGGCGCATTAAAGCGTTGCGCTAAGTTGATTTGATAACAGTCACCGCTTAGGAGGTACTCTTGCACGCTATTAAAGCGAGTACCGTAAGATTGCTCAGTCATGTTCGATTGCCAAGCGCCAGTCAAACTAAATTCAGCATCTTTTACGGCGTTTTGTTTATCGAGCCAATCCCAGGCTTGCACAATGTTTTGTCCAACCATACAGGCCGTTTTGAGCTTGTGGTCCACAACCAATGCCCACTCATACAGCCCAAGAGCCATATCAGCTGTCTGCAGATCTTTTTCGGCAAGTTCCGGCATAGCTTCAACTCGGCGACCTAAATCGTAGCTGAAGTAACCTAGTGCGCCGCCAACAAACGGTAAGTCCCATTCTGAGCTGAGGTTTACACTCGGTACCCATTGCTGTTGCAATTGGTCGAGCAGGGCAAACGGGTCCTCATTCGATACATAATCGTCTGAAGGCGTTTTAATGTGCGTGTTATCGGCAATAGTTTCTATCGTCGCTACGGGATTCGCTACTAGAATATCAAATCGGCTGTCGATATGGGTCTCAGATGCGGAGCGCAGCAACATCGCCCATGGCTGGTGCTGAATACGAGAAAAAAGGCGAAGCGCTATGTTTGGTGCGTATTCCAACGCTTTAAAATCAATGAATTGATTATCCATGTTGTTCATTTGTGTAATTTGTGACAAAGAGATCGTTCACTGCATGGCATGTCATGGGCAGCAAGAGTATCATATTCCACCGTATAGCCAAACTTCCTCTATACAAAGGGTCCTGAGGAAGTTTTACTATACAAGAAGGCGACTTCAGTAACTCGTATGTCGATATCAGCCATTCGACATCGGTTTATAAAATGTGTTTATAAAAAATGAAGCTCAAGAGAGCAATTAGCTCAACAGACACGATTGAAGCCAAGCCAGTAATGGAAGCATAACTATAACGAGGCATGTAATGACGGTAATTCGCAAGCAGGATGTCATCAGCAGTGTTGCTGATGCGCTACAGTACATTTCTTACTACCACCCGCTAGACTTTGTTCAAGCCCTTGAAAAAGCCTACCACCGCGAACAGAGCCAAGCCGCGAAAGACGCGATTGCGCAGATTTTAATTAACTCCCGTATGTCAGCAGAAGGCCATCGCCCAATCTGTCAGGACACAGGTATAGTGACTTGTTTTGTCAACATCGGCATGGGTGTTCAGTGGGACTCAACGGACATGACCGTTCAGCAAATGGTAGATGAAGGCGTTCGACAAGCTTACACGAATCCAGATAACCCATTGCGTGCCTCGGTTCTGATGGATCCCGCTGGTAAACGTATTAACACCAAAGACAACACGCCAGCGGTAGTACACATCAATATGGTGCCGGGCGACAAAGTTGAAATTCAGATCGCTGCGAAGGGCGGCGGTAGTGAAAACAAAACTAAGATGGTGATGCTAAATCCGTCTGACGATATTGCAGAATGGGTAGAAAAAACGCTACCAACAATGGGTGCTGGTTGGTGTCCACCGGGTATGCTTGGCATTGGTATCGGCGGTACGGCTGAAAAAGCGGCGGTACTGGCAAAAGAATCGCTGATGGAACACATCGATATTCAAGATCTTATCGACCGTGGTCCACAAAATGCGGAAGAAGAGCTACGCCTTGATATCTTCAATCGCGTCAACAAGCTTGGTATTGGTGCGCAAGGTCTTGGCGGCCTGACGACAGTCGTCGACGTTAAGATCAAAACAGCGCCAACGCACGCTGCGTCTAAGCCAGTATGTCTGATCCCGAACTGTGCAGCGACTCGTCACGTACACTTCACTTTAGATGGCTCAGGTCCGGCAGACTTAACGCCGCCTAAGCTTGAAGAGTGGCCAGATATCACTTGGGAAGCGGGCGCGAATACTCGTCGCGTTAACTTAGACGAAGTGACACAAGCTGATGTTGAGCAGTGGAAGACCGGCGAGACAGTTCTTCTTTCTGGTAAGATTCTTACTGGTCGCGATGCAGCACACAAACGCATCCAGACTATGTTGCAAAATGGTGAGGGTTTACCTGAAGGCGTCGATTTCAAAGGTAAATTTATCTACTACGTAGGCCCAGTAGATGCGGTGGGTGATGAAGCCGTTGGTCCTGCTGGTCCAACAACGTCAACCCGTATGGATAAGTTCACGGATATGATGCTTGATGAAACAGGCATTATGGGCATGATCGGTAAAGCGGAACGTGGTCCTGCGACGGTAGAGTCTATCAAGAAGCACAAAGCGGTTTATCTAATGGCGGTTGGCGGCGCAGCATACCTTGTAGCGAAAGCGATCAAAAAAGCGCGCGTGGTAGCGTTTGAAGATCTGGGTATGGAAGCGATCTACGAATTTGAAGTAGAAGACATGCCAGTGACTGTTGCGGTAGACTCTAACGGTGTGAATGCTCACCAGATTGGTCCTGACACTTGGAAAGTGAAAATTCAAGAGATGGAAGCTTAATATAAACGGCACTTTAAGAACGTCTCAGCCATGAGAATGTGACAAGGTGCTGATTTACCTAGCAAACAATTGACAAAAGTGCAGCGAAAACTGCACTTTTTGTCTATATACTAGGGTATATAAACCTTTGGGCATAGCAACAGACGTTATGCGAACAATAATAATTGGGAGACGGCATGCCTCGTTTTATTCAAATTCTACAAATTATTCTTGCTGTTGTGGTAGGTGGCTTTGTTGGCTATGACTTGATTCTTCACGGTATCAGTATCTTTGATGAAAAATACGTCACGATCACGTGTGTATTGGGGGTAATTCTAGAGGTTGCTCTATTTGTTATCTACAAACTGATTGAAGAAGATTAGACTGTTTAGGCTCAAATCGTTTAATTGATAGTTAGCACACCCGAAGCCTCTGAGAGTACTCAGGGGCTTTTGTGTTTTTGAGTAGTGCTTTTTGCTGAGAGTACTTTGTTCATCTTTTATTAATGTATGTAAAATTAGACTCATACCTTTGTCGTTTACTAATGAGATAAATAAAAAGCATGAAAAGAATAACAAAAGAAGTGAATGACTTTATCAACCGTGGCATGGACTCTAATGTCCGAATTGCCGTTACTGGCTTATCCCGAGCGGGTAAAACAGCTTTTATTACTTCTCTGGTAAATCAATTACTTTATACGGCGACGCACGACAATTTGCCATTACTGTCTGCAGCCAGAGATAAACGTCTTATTGGAGCCAAGCGGGAACCGCAATCGAATATGATGGTTCCGCGTTTCGCTTATGATGAAGCAATAAATCAAATTCATGCAACGCCGCCAGCATGGCCAGTACCGACGCGAGATGTGAGTGAAATTCGTTTGGCACTCAAGTATAAGCCTAACAAAACCACCAAAAAGTTATTGAGCAAAACCGCGGTACTAAACGTGGATATCATCGACTATCCGGGCGAGTGGCTGCTCGATTTACCCTTGTTGGATATGGATTTCGCGACATGGTCACAAACGCAGTTTAATGCGCTAAAAGGCCAGCGCAGTGAGTTAGCAAATTCGTGGTTAACAGAACTGGAAAACCTCGACCTTAACGAAAGTGTGAATGAAAAGAAGCTCGAAAGTGTTGCACACGCGTACACAGAATACCTTCACGCTTGTAAAGAGTCAGGTCTGCATTGGGTACAGCCGGGGCGATTTGTTTTGCCGGGTGAGTTAGCCGGAGCGCCAGTTCTGCAGTTTTTCCCTTGTCGTATTGACTCGGATGCTAAACCGGTTAAAGGCAGTAACTTAGCTATGTTGGAAACCCGTTTTCGTGAATATCAGCAAAAAGTGGTGAAGGCGTTTTATAAACATCACTTTGCGACCTTTGACCGCCAAATCGTGCTGGTGGATTGTTTACAACCTTTGAATGCTGGCGATGAGGCGTTTTACGATATGCGTCAAGCGTTAGAGCAAATCATGCACAGTTTCCGTTACGGACGGAGCAGCTTTCTACGGCGACTTTTCTCGCCAAAAATCGACAAAGTACTCTTTGCAGCAACCAAAGCGGATCATGTTACGCCAGATCAACACTCGAATCTGGTCTCTTTGTTACAGCAGATAGTCCATCCCGCATGGCAAACGGCCGCGTATGAGAATATCGAGATGAGCTGTATGAGCATCGCATCGATTCAGGCGACAACGCCGGGATTTATCGCCACAGGTGATAAAACCGTTCCTGCACTGCAAGGTACAACGCTTGATGGCGAGCCGATGACGATGTTCCCTGGTGAGGTACCAAAGAAATTACCTAATGCTGCGTATTGGCAAAACAATGGTTTTGATTTTACCTCTTTTCGTCCGATGCCGTCCGCCAGTGACGAGCCGATGAAACACATACGTTTAGACAAAGCACTGGATTACCTGATCGGAGATAAGCTGAAATGAGTGAATTTAAACCAAAGCAAGTTTTCTCCGACAAGGTTTTAGAGAAAGAACAGGATACGGAGTTTAAGGATTTAACAGCGCAACAAGCCTTTAGTGATAAAGAAACCTTTGTACCCGTTGCGGTACAAGAAGCGCAGCCAGAAACGGAGCAGGAGCTACAACTTGAGCATGTGATTCGACCTAAACCCGGCCGGAAATGGTTAGCTACCGGTATGCTGGCAACGTTTTCTGGTCTTGTTGGTTGGCAGGCTGTGGATTCCATCTTTACTGCAGTACAAACATCCGATTGGCTGGCTTTAGGCTGGGCTGGTTTTATCACGACAATCGCATCGTTTGGTTTGGGGGCGATTGGTAAAGAGTTATTGAAGCTGCGTAAACTAAGAAATCATTTCAGCATTCAGGAAGAAAGCGAGTTGCTTGTTAGCAGTGACAGCGTTGGTAAGGGTAAGGCATTTTGTGAAAAAGTGGCCGAACAAAGTGGGGTGTTGGCTGAAAATCCGGGCTTTGACCGTTGGAAAAACAGCGTAAATCCAGCGCATAGCGACGCTGAAATTCTCGATATGTACGACTCGATGGTGGTTAGCCAGCAAGACAGACTCGCGACAAAAGTGGTGTCTCAGCATGCTACCGAGTGTGCTGCATTGGTAGCAGTGAGCCCACTTGCTGCTGCAGATATGATGTTGGTAGCGTGGCGTAATTTCAAAATGATCGACAACCTATCGAAAGTCTATGGTGTCGAGTTGGGCTATGCGTCGAGGCTTAAATTACTGAAAGCAGTATTTGTGAACATGGCTGCTGCTGGTGCCAGCGAATTAGCCATCGATGCGGGTATGGATTTGATGTCGATGGATCTTGCGGGCAAGATCTCAGCGCGAGCAGGGCAGGGGCTTGGTGTCGGTATTCTTACTGCGCGTTTGGGCTTGAAAGCCATGGCTCTGCTGCGGCCATTACCTTGGTATCCTGATCGTCAAGTCAAACTGGGTACGATTCGCAAAGCTGTAGCGGCTAAAGTTGCATCAATCACGATGAAACCGTAACTAATATCACCTTTGAAAGATAGGATTGCTTGACGCCATAACAAGGTTGATAGAAACTACTGTCAACTTTTCCTGACAGTTTGTTAATTGGGATATTTTCAGTGCGTCTTGAAGTCTTATGTGAAGATAGACTCGGGCTTACCCGAGAGCTGCTCGATATTTTAGCGTCTAAGAGTATCGATTTGCGCGGTATCGAGATCGATATCAGTGGCATTATTTACTTGAATTGCCCAGATATTGATTTTGATACCTTTAGTGAATTAATGGCCGAAATCCGTCGTATTTCGGGGGTTAAAGACGTACGTAAAATCCAATTTATGCCAATGGAACGCCACAATACAGAGCTTCTTTCATTGGTGGATAACTTGCCAGATCCAGTCTTCGCTATCGACCTCAAAGGCGCAGTGGATATGGCAAACATGTCAGCTTTGTCTTTGCTGGGTTTGCATAAGCAAGAAGTTATCGGCACTCAAATTGGCACGCTGCTACCAAGTATGCGCTTTTCCCGCTGGGCAGAAGGCGTGAATGCCAGAACGCGTGAAAATCTGGTCATTGATGGCTTGGATTACATTCTTGAGTTAATGCCGGTTTATATTAAAGATGAAGCGCAAAACTCGACATTAGCGAGTACGTTAATCACGATTCGCTCCAGTCAGCAAGTTTCAAAAATTGAAGAAACCGTGCCACTGCATAATCCGCTTGGCTTTGAGCATTTTGTCGGCTTATCTAACCGTCATAAGGCGCTGATGAATCAGGCCAAGAAGTTGTCCGTTCTTGATCAGCCGTTACTAATTGAAGGTGAAACAGGTACAGGTAAAGAAATGCTGGCAAAAGCATGCCATAGCCGTTCTGGGCGAGCGAGTAAGCCTTTCTTGGTATTGAGTTGTGCGTCTATGCCTGATGATGTTGCTGAGACAGAGCTGTTTGGGCATGCTCCGGGGTCATTTAATCACGAGCAAGGGCACAAGGGTATTTTTGAGCAAGCGAACGGCGGCACCGTATTTCTTGATGAAATCGGTGAGATGAGCTCACACCTGCAAATCAAGCTACTGCGTTTCCTTCAAGATGGTAATTTCCGCCGTGTTGGCGCAGAAGATGAAATGCACGTTGACGTGCGCATCATTGCGTCTACCAAACACAATCTTGCAGAGCTCTCAGAAGCGGGCCAGTTCCGTGAAGATTTGTACTATCGCCTCAACGTGCTGACGTTGAGCATTCCTCCTCTGCGTAAGCGTTCTAATGACGTCGCCCCACTGCTAGATCTGTTTGTTACGAAGCACTCGCAGAAATTAGGTATCGACAAGCCAGAACTGGACGAAGGTCTGGTGGATGCCTTAGCTAATTACCAGTGGCCGGGTAACATGCGTCAGCTTGACAACATGGTACTGCGCGCACTGACTGAAATGGATGGCCATTTGCTACAGGCTGAACACTTCAATTTGCCTCAGCCACAATCGGTAGGTGGTAGTACGACGATTAATATAGATGGTTCACTTGATGAGATCATGCGTGATTACGAGTCACAAGTGCTTGAGCGTTTGTATCAATCATTCCCATCAAGCCGCAAGCTGGCAAAGCGTCTGAATGTTTCTCATACATCGATTGCCAATAAATTGCGTGACTACGGGATTCGTAAGAACTAAGACCGAGCTAAGGGAAACGGAATTGTCATTTGTAATGGAAGATAAAAGCTCATCCGTTGCCGTTCACAAGTTGGACGGCGACTTACTTCTACGCACGGCTGAAATCGCTGATGCAGATATGATCGCGGAATACTTTCAGGTGAATCGAGAGTATTTGAAACCCTTTGAACCCAAACGTGAAGAGGGATTTTTTACTGTGAGTGGTTGGCTACAAAAGCTTATCAAACTCAATGAACTTCATCGTCAGGGGCTTGGTTATTATTGTCTTCTCATCGATAATCGAACCCAGCGTATGTTAGGCACGATTTCATTCAGTGGTATGACACGCTTCCCGTTCCACGCATGCAGTGTCGGATATTCTCTTGCACAAACCGCGCAAGGGAATGGGCATATGCGTCGTGGCTTGAAAATGGCTTGTGATTACATGTTCGATGTGCAAAATATGCATCGTATTCAGGCGGGGTACATGCCACATAACAAGCGCAGTGAGGCGGTTCTGGAACATGTAGGATTTAGCAAAGAAGGATATGCGAAGGACTATCTTTTGATAGATGGAGAGTGGCAAGATCATATCTTAATGTCTCTGACTAAACTTAACTGGCAACCGAGGACATGATGATATGGACAGATTAGAAAAACAGCTAAAGCTATTGATAGAGCTAGACCAGTTAAAAAGTGTCCTTCGTCGTACTCGGATTAAAAGCGCGGATGGCCGTTTGGAAAACAGCGGTGAGCACAGTTGGCACGTTGCTTTAATGGCAGTATTGATGGAAGAGCATGCGAATGTCCCTGTTAATATTAGCCGAGTCATGAAAATGTTGTTGATCCACGATGTTGTCGAGATCGACGCGGGCGACACCTTTGTTTATGATGCCACCGCTTCAAAAGAGCAGGCAGAGAAAGAAATCAAGGCCGCGGAGCGGTTGTTCGGTATGTTGCCAAGTGAGCAAGGTACAGAACTTTTAACGTTGTGGCATGAATTCGAAGCCGCGCAGACAGACGACGCAAAGTATGCCAAAGCGCTCGACCGTTTAATACCGATGCTGCTGAATTATCATAATAACGGTCAAAGCTGGAAAGAACATGGTGTAACGCGAGAACAAGCGCTTACTATTAATAAGAGAATTGAACTTGGCTCTGTCACCTTGTGGGACAAAGCGAAAGAAATGATTGAAGATGCCACCGAGAAAGGTTGGCTGAAGTCGTAATAAAGGAGACTGAATGTCTTATTTGCCTTTGGACGAATACCAAAGAAAATGGATTTTTACTCACCAGTCGATGCCGGTACCGGAAGAAGACTTAGCGCAGATTAAGCCGATGAGTCAGGCGCGCTCTGCACAGTTCTGGAAAGAGAACATCAGCGCTCAAAGTCCTGATATGGATCGTTTGAGCCCCCAAGATTGGCCGATGAAAGAGTCCAATTGGTCTGATATTGTCGACTGGATGGCGGCATGGGAATCGGATGAGCCAGAAATGCCTGCGGAAGTGGATGAACATATCGATTGGCAAGATGATGTGACGGTTTATTTCTGCTACGAGAAATACAACGTCATCGAAACCAAATGGTCAATTTTCAAGAAGCATTGGAAGAACTTCCTATTCTATGACGATGGCCCAATGCTCATTGGCCGTCGCCGTTCACAAGCGCTTTGGTTCGATTCAAAGGGCAAAGTTAGACTGGGCGAACGTCACTAGGTAACATGCTGCGAATACTATCTAAAACCACCGATTTGGTGGTTTTTGTCTATTAAAGGCTTGATAGGGGACTTAGAACCCCATTCGCTCCTCTTTCTATAACATGCGTATAGATTTGTGTGGTATATACACTCACGCTATAAGTGATTGTTTTTATTGGTAGCTATCATGTCCCGACTGAAGTGGGGCGCTGGTGGGACAATTCAGAATTATTTATGGTTATGCGGATTAAAATTCGCGTGTGAAGATTTGATCATTAATTGTAACTTATACTCGATATTACATATCCGCTGGTTAGTCACGACCGGGTCTTACCGTCGAACTGCTGGTATCGTAACTCACAATTGTACAGAAATAGCATAGCGTTAGGACTTAAATTAGATAATCACGAATAACTTCAAGTATGGAAAACTCACTTAACGCACTGCCCAAAAATAATGCTGCGGATGATGTATAGCCAGTACTGTGTTTAAGTACAGATTCAGTTTGACTACAGAAACGACATTTTAATTGAATAGCTACTATGACTATTTACGAGAAAACGTAGATAATACTGCGCTTTAACGCTTTTGAATAACGATCAAGATATATCTAAAATGATTGTTTTTCAAAGATCAAGTTTCCTAGTTATTGTATCACAATAATAGTGACAGAATCGTCGGCCATATTTGTTTTCAGGACCTGGGTATTTTTTATCACATCTTTCATGGCACGATTTTTTATTAATTAATATAGGCTTTAACATAGGTTCATTAGACATCAACATCAGTAGTTGTACTAAATCTTCAGTTCCTTCAGAACCTGATGTTTCATTGCAATTACAATCTGTAACATTGGATAAATTTGACTTGCAATGCTTACATTTTATAGCATCAACTTTAATTGACTCTTTACAATATGGACATGTACCTTTGTGGTCAGGCCCTGGACTGGCGAGTTTAGAGCCGCAATGCTTACATTTAATCGCTCCATCTTTTATCTCTTCCTTGCAAAATGGGCAAGTAGAATCGTGATTATCTTTTATCATTGTTAATATATCCTATGGTTAAACCTGATTAATAAATTTATGTTTACAATCGTTATGTTTTTATATGAAACACCACTGTTTAGAATAGTAGTCCAAACCGACAAGACTTCCACTTCAATATTGAATAAAAGTAAATTAGTGTTGCGGTAATACCTGAATAGAGATTGAATTAGTAGTCATTTATATCATTATAAAAATTTAGCCAACAAAACAGAAATAAATGGTATGGACTAGTGAAATCAAACACTTTACGGGGCAATTCTGTTCTGCACATTGAAATGCACATCATAATCAGAATGGCCTTATTTATTTGAAGCCATGATCCCATTTAAGTATTCGATCTGCTCGTGTGAGTGTGACTTCATGAATCGGCCGTAAACACGTTCCAACATCATCGTGCTCCTGTGCCCCATCTGCTCAGCGATAAAGGACAGGTTTGCCCCTTTGGTGATCAACCAACAAGCCTAGGTGTGACGAGATTGATATGAGCAGCGGTGGCGAATAGCACTCGTTTAAGTGTGCGTGACCATAGTCGATTGTATGTTGTCGTCTTATAGGTCTCACTCGGTGCTTGGCCATTAAGACGTTCTGGAATAAACACGAACCGAACGCTTTCCTGGCGAAAGGTGTTTGAACCTTTTACTTCCACAAAAATATCCCTCACCGGGCTAAACATAGTTAGTTCTCTTTGAGATTTAAGGGCGAGGAGCGCAGGCTCAAGTAAGTGAATAGTTCGCTCTGACTTCTTATTCTTCGGTGTTGTGAACTTTCGTTCAATCGTGACGTTTCGAGTAACCTCGATCGTACCTTTCTCTAGATCGATGTCTTCCCAGGCTAACGCACAAAGCTCACCAGTTCGCATGCCCGTGTAAATGGCTAAGGTGAACATATTCCGCTGCTGTAAGTTTGTCGTTGATTCTATTAGCTGGTGGAATTCTTCTAGTTCTAGTGGGTCCGGTTCACCAGAGCCACCACTAAGCAACTCAACATGCAGAAATGGATTGTCATCGATAAACTTTGACTTCACCGCTAAGTCAAAGCATCGGCGCAGAAGTTTGATCATATTATTGATCGTCTTTGCGCTCCGTGACGCACCAGTGCGAGTAGGGGAGTCGACCATTAACTTTTGGCACTTGAGTGCGTCCATGATCGTGATGGTGGAAATAGTACGTTCCTCCCCAACAAACAAGCCATGTCATTCGTTAGGCTTCTTTGGTAAGTCACAACTCTCGCAACTCAATGTAATTTAGTCCTAATCCTTATGAGGTGCGTTGTATTAATGGATAAAAGCTCACGTTTATCAAAACCCTTTGGGCTAGATTTTAACTTTCTGACGTCAAAAGGAGATTTTAATGACGGAATGTTACAAGTCTGGTGATTTTTACAAATACTTTGAAGAGAATATGAGTGCTTTGGGGCTAGCCGCACCAAAGGGACTGTTTGAAAGCGCAGAAAAGGCTACAGCAACTGTCACGACTTTGGTTGCTGCATTAACCCAATTGGGAAAAAATGCAACAGTTGCTGAAATCATTGGTACGACTACAGGATTGGAGAAACTTGTAGTTGTTGGGGCGCTATTCGGCGCAGGCTATGCGGGCGCAGTTGTCGGTAGTATAGCTGTTGCTAGCGGTAGATCTCTTGCTTGTGGTACATCTATTGCCGATGCTCTATGGTATATAAAGCATAATGGGCTGGATTTTCCAGAGTCGCATATGTTCTTTAAATCTAACCCTGAAATATTAGATTCAAGTGTACCAAATAGGGTAAAGTTCAGCGCTAAATGTAAGCAGATGAACAATTATGGTTATATCTGCCAATGAAATATATAAAATTATTCATCGCATTGGTGATCTTACTTGTTTTACTCTGGGGAGCGTATCAAGTTCTCGGAGGCTATCTGCACTTGATTTTCTTAATAGCTGCTGTTGCACTTTTGGTCAAAAACTCTAAAGGCGCAAAGTTCAAGTAGAGATCTGGCAAGTAAATCTTTCCCGTATGTCAGTCTATAAGCTATTTCTTTTTATACATTAGGAGAGTGGTGTAAAAGCCTAACAAACGCTTCAAGACGGATTCGCAACGCGTGGCATTTGTGGTTTGCGGTAAATTTAGTGATTTAGGTGGTGTGCGGAAACATCGGCATTGTGTTGCTCACCACTTAAGCGGGGTTAGTTTCCATGAGGAAGTAATCAATCTATCGGGAATTTTTGTTTCTGGTGGAGTACACGCATAATTCGAATGATATCGCCTTCAACCCAATATGAAACGATCATCGAAATCTCGGGAATAATGAGCAATCGTCCACGAATACCGTCTCGTTGTACACCCATGAGAGGCTGCTCTAGCAAGTTTTCTACTTTTGCTTCAATGAGGTTGTCAGCTTTCTCTGATGCATCAGGGTTGAAGTCATAGAGAAACTCAAAGATCTTTTCGCGATCATTAAGTGATTCTTCTTCCCATAAAATCATTGCTTACCTCGGTTGCGGATTCTGGCTTTACGCTCTTCCATCCGAGATTTAGCTGTTTGGTGTTCAACGAAAACAGCTTTTCCTGAGTCAAACTTCTCAAATGCTAGGTTTACTTGTTCAGTTAGCCAGGCATTGTGAGATAATGTTTTTCTTTGTTGTTCAGCGAGTTGCTCAGTAAGTTCACGGCAAGCATCACTTAGCGTGCGACCTTGGCTTTCAGCCATTTGTTGAGCTAGGCGTTTTGTTTCCTCATCAACACGAAATTGAATTCTAGTGTCCATGATGTGTTCCTATGTTGGTGTGTGTACAAATGTTAGCACTGGCCTTCGAAATAGGCAACTAACTAACAATTTAAGAGTGATTTCCAACGCTTGGCATTTTTGTCTTCACGTTGTTACGGTGGAATGGTTTAGGTTAGGTGGCAGCGTTGCTCATCTTAATGTGGCCTTATGTGAATATAATTGAGATTAACGTCGAGTTTTTTGATATTTTATGCTAGATAGCGTCTGATTCGATAATAATAATGTTTCAAACGGAAGTCTTGGAGCATAAGCATAGTGAATATTGTTTTAGTTTTATTGACGGCAAATCATTTAATTTACTTGTATTTTTTTCACTTTATCGAAAATGTGGTGAGTAGTGGTGGTGGAGCCGGAGAGGCTTCGTTATACGGATTCGCTTACGGATTTCTGATATTACCTTTTCAATTTCTTTTAGAGTTGGCTTTATTTTTTTTCTTTCTTATATCAAGCGCTAATAGTTCGTCAAAGCCGTGAGAGTATATGGTGCTGGTCTACTTTCTTGCTTACGTTGTTTTTAATTATTGATATCGGATACTGACTTTAGCTTATATGAAATAGATAGCTTCAGTGAAGTTGGAAAGCAGTGCGGTTTAATAACTAATCAATCAACAAAACATGTTGCAGACCCACGTCTAGTCGCAGGAATAATGTATATGGAAGCCACTCATGATTGGTATAAAAAAGTCTATTCTTTGATAAAAACAATATTTCATATGAACCTACATTACTCATATTGGAAAGACATTTGAGTAACTAAAGAAATGCTAGGTGGTCCTTACTACAAATATTTAGTTCGGGATTATTCTATTATCTAGAATACAAGAACGTATCGAAAATCCGACAATAAGGAAAATAGCTACGTTCTATAATGTCTTGGGTTATGAAGTATTTTTCGATTACGGTGCACGTGTAACCAAGTTATCTCTTGAGCAACCATGGAGCCCAGCCAAATTCGCCGTTTGAAACAGTTTGTCGCGTCTATTGTTGTTTCTGGCATTCTTGCTTGCTTTCCCCTGTATGTTGCAGTCAAACATAACTTAATGGGAGAGTTTTGTACTGCCAAGTCTCTAGCTCTAAGTACTTGTAGATATGACTTGAGCTATATCTTTTATAGTGTAGGGTAGTTGGTTTGACATTACGAACAGCCTAGAATAGAGCATTACATAACGTATATCTCAAAACAGTTATTCAGCACGAATGATACATAACTTGATTGATCTGTGTCAGGTTGTTAACCATTATTAAAATTATAATTCTTCGATGTTGTTAATCATAATATGTTGAGAATTATGCAGTATACACTTCACGAGTATCTAGATATCAACCGATTGCAAACGTTACAAAACAACTTCAGCCAGTCGATGGAAATTGCTTTGGTTGTCGTGGACGCATATGGTGAGCCCGTAACGAAACCCAGTGGATTTTGTGATTACTGTGCTCAATCTAGAAAAGATCCGAAAAAACAAAAGCGGTGCTATGAGAGTGATGATGCGGGCGGTCGTATTGCTATGCAAACCGGAGAACCGGTTGTTTATCGCTGTTATTGTGGTTTTGTCGAATGTGCTGTACCTATTATGATTAACGGTCACTATTTAGGTGCGATGATATCTGGACAAGTTAGAGTCGAAGACTGTGAGAATAACAAGATTCCTAATATTTTAGAAAGTCAAAAAGTATGGGAAGACAGTGCTGAATTGACTGCTTTGCTCGATAAAACAAAAAAGATGGGTTATGAAAGATTTGTCTCTACCGCCAATACATTATTCGATGTCGCGTCTTATTTGGTTGAGCAAGCACACTCTAGAATTGTTCAAAGTGAATTGCACCAAAAAGAGTTAGAGCTAAAAAATGAATTACAGAAAAGTATGGAAATGGAGAGAGCTCTCCAGGAAGCAGAATTTAAGGCTTTATCTTATCAAGTAAGACCACATTTTTTGTTTAATGTTCTCAATACTATCGGCCGATTAGCTTATTTGGAAGAAGCACAAAGAACGGAGTCAATGTTACATAATTTTTCGGATATGATGAGGTACCTACTTCGGAAAAACTCTCGTGGAGTTATAACATTAGGCAATGAAATAAATTATGTTATAAATTATATGTCCATTCAAAAAGTAAGAATGGGCGATCGATTTGAGTACTCATGCGATATTCCTGAAAAATATTCAAACATTCCTTGTCCTTTTTTGACTCTTCAGCCATTAGTTGAAAACTTTTTTAATTATGTTGTTGAACCAAGGGATACTATCAGCCACCTCAAAATTACCGCATTCGATGATGGTCATGATGTGTTTATAGAACTTCAAGATAATGGTGATGGAATTAGTGATGGTAAAATCCAAGAAATCATTACTGGGGTGCAAAGTTCAAATAATGGAAGTATCGGAATTTACAATATAATAAACAGATCAGAAATGTTATATGGCGAAGAATATAAGCTAAAAATAACCAGCCCAAACAAACCGATGCAAGGGACGAAAATAACTCTTAAATTCCCGATGGTAAATAAATAGAAGAGAGCTCTTATGTATAATATAGTAATAGTTGAAGATGAACTAATTGAAATGGAGTCCATTGAGAGAATTGTATTACAATGTGTCAACAATGCCTTTATACATAAAGCATCAACAGGTAAAAAAGCAATAAAGTTAATTGATGAAATTAAGAATGTTGATATGATTCTTGTTGATATAAATATCCCTTTGCCAAACGGTAAAGAAGTTATCGAATATTTGAGAACTAAAAATAGAGACGCTAAAGTTATTGTCACTACAGCAAATGACGACTTTGATATGTTGCATAATATGTTTCACTTACAAATTCAAGATTACTTGTTAAAACCAGTGCGACAAAATATTTTAATAGACACAATTAAAAAGTCACTTGGGTTTGATGAAGATATTATAAAAACATCTAAAGAATTAAAGTCTAATATAGAAAGAATTATTGAAGATAAAAACTATGCTGTTTGGAATGACTTTGTATTAAATATAATTAATGAAAGCTACGTAAAAACTAAAGAAGGCATAGATGCAAGAGATAGTGTAAAACACTTTCTTGATACATTATGCTTCTATCTTAACTCATTGCATGATGAGTATTCATCTAGTTGTTCAAAATTATCTTCTTTATCAGAAGATGTGAGTCGTTCTGGCTTAAGAGAAGATCTATATCCTCAGCTTGTATTTTCTTTGTTTAAGATCGGCGATGTTATTTTTACAAACTCATTTAAAAAGCAGTCATCAAGCATAGATTTTATAAATAGAGCAAAATTTCATATTGAAAAAGGTATATTTAAAAACATAACTCTGGATGAAATCGCAGAAAAAACATTCGTTAGTTCTTGTTATTTAAGTAGGGCGTTTAAAAAGAATGAGAGTATTGGTTTCTCTAGTTACATAACAAAAAGAAAACTCATAATTGCGCGTGCATTATTAAAGTATAGTAACTTGAAAATAAATAAAATCTCTTTAGAACTTGCCTGGAAAGATTCTAACTATTTTTGTCGAATATTTAAAAAAGAGATTGGTATATCTCCTTCTGATTACCGAGAAGCATAGGAGGAAAGAAGCCTTAATTTCAAGTTAATTGCACTATCTTGCTCATAGGCAGATAAGGGATAACAAAAAAATCCACTGTATGGGCAAGAAATTATATTTATCTATCTATATGATCAATACAAGTGAACGATATTATGAAAGTATAGATGATGGAAAGCTACTTATTTAGTTCTGAATCAGTTTCAGAAGGGCATCCTGATAAATTAGCGGATCAGGTTTCTGATGCGATTCTAGATGCTTTTTTACTCCAAGATCCTTTTGCAAAAGTGGCATGTGAATGCTTAATAAAGTCAGGTGTCGTTATTATCGCCGGAGAGATAAATTCATCGGCTACACTTGATATAGAGCCTATTGTTCGAAATACCATAATAGGCTGCGGTTACAATAATTCTTCAGTTGGGTTTGATGGTAATACTTGCGGCATTATCAATTTACTTGGTGTTCAATCTAGCAACATATCTGAAGGCATTAGATGTTCCAACTTTGCAGAATTAGGTGCCGGTGACCAAGGTATTACATTTGGTTATGCTTGTGATGAAACGACAGAGCTAATGCCTGCACCGATCAGTTATTCGCACAAGCTAATGAAAAGGCAAGCTTTATTACGAAAAGAAAACACACTACCTTTTTTGCTCCCCGATGCGAAAGCTCAAATTACGCTTGAGTATAACCAAAAAAGAATACTGCAAGCCCATACTATTTTAGTTTCAACACAACATTCTCCATCTATTTCTTTAAAAGATTTGCGTGAAGCTGTCGTTGAAGAAATTATCAAACCTGTTATTCCAAATACTTGGATAACATCAAAGACTCAATTTCTAGTTAATCCTGCCGGGAAGTTCCTTATTGGAGGACCAACTGCAGATTGCGGCCTAACCGGTAGAAAGATAATTGTTGATACTTATGGTGGCGCTGCTTGTCATGGTGGCGGCGCGTTCTCCGGGAAAGATCCTTCAAAAGTCGATCGTTCAGCCGCTTATATGGCGAGGTATATCGCCAAAAATCTTGTAGCAGCAGAATTGGTTAAAAAATGTGAAATCCAGCTTGCCTGGGCAATTGGCATCTCTAAACCTGTTTCGATGAAAATAAACACATTTGGTACAGAAAGAGTACCCGTTGCTCGTTTATATCAACTTGTTAATGAACATTTTAATATTCGTGTATACGAGATTATTCAACACTTGAATTTACTTGTTCCTCGTTATCGTCAAACGGCATGCTATGGCCATTTTGGGCGGAATATTTTTCCTTGGGAAGATACGACAATATCAGAACGGCTGCGAAGTGGAACATAAATAGCTTCAGTGAATTATAAGGTTTAAATCTAATTTAATATTAAGGAGAAAGGTATGTCTATGTTTGGCCAAAGTTTAGGTTTGATAGAAACGGTAGGCTTAGCGGCGGCAATCGAAGCTGCGGATGCTGCAATTAAATCGGCAAATGTGGAACTGCTTGGCTATGAATCCGCCAAAGGTAATGGCATGCACACAGTAAAACTTGTTGGGGACGTTGGTGCGGTTAATGCCGCTGTTGCTGCCGGTGTCGCAGCGGCATCACGTATTGGCAAAGTGTATGCGTATAAGGTTATAGCTCGGACTGCAGAAGGCTTAGAATCTGTTATTGCAAATGGTGAAAATGTTGCTATTAAAACCCAAGAAGTTGAGCAAGTTCATGAAGAACAAAAAGCTCAAGCTCCAGAAACAGCAGAAGTCGTGGCTGAAGAGGTAATATCTCCGTTGGCAGAAAATGTTTCTCCAGAGGTTGCAGAAGAGAAATCGGTGGTTACTGTGACCACTTCTCCAAAAGCGGAGCAAGCAACTGAAATAAACGTCACTAAGCCAGTAACGCCAACGACAAACAAAACAACGACAACGAGTAACAGAACAAAAGCAAGAACAAACCGTCAATCTGCATCAAATTGATTTCTCATGCTCTTTTCCCTGCCCCATGAACATGGTACTTGTGTGATTGGGGTCGCTCATATTCTCTTTCAAAAAACTCAAGCTCTGAAATCGAATACTTCGCTTCAAGTAACTACCTGTTTGAAGCGAAGTATTATTCTAATACCTGCAATTGTCTAATCCATCTAACTTTATAAAAAATAGTTAGTTTCATTGTCACCTTCGATTTTAAAATAATCGTAAAAATACTGGCTTTTTAAAACCCTTTTCCTACGTAATTTTCTGAATACATACCGACTGTGATAGGTAATAAAAATAATTTTTGGTCTAGATCCTATTGCTAGGCAGAGGCAATAGAAAGTAGAACGCTGAGGAAATTCATTGATTATGTTGAGATGAATCATGCCCAAGTCTTTATGAACTAGAGTTACTATAAAATACTCAGTTCTAGACTTAGGCATTAATAAAGGGAGGTTAATTATCTAATGTTATTTATATTTTCAATTAACTGGCTCTGATTCAGTGCTTTGTACTTCATTAGCCGGTTTAGATACATATTGATCGATTAAATAGCGGTAACCCGCGCCACCGACACAGGCACCGATAACCGGAGCGATAATCGGAACGATCATATAAGGAATATCTCTAGCGCCGGTGAATGTCATTTCTCCCCATCCGGCGAAGAAAGTGAACAATCTAGGCCCAAAGTCACGCGCAGGGTTCATTGCGAAACCGGTTAACGGTGCTGCTGCTGCACCAATTACAGCGACGAGAAGACCAATTAACAATGGCGCTAAAGCACCTTTAGGAACACCGTTACCGTCATCAGTAAGTGACAGTATCAATGACATTAGGGTTGCAGTGAGGATGATTTCAATTATTGCAGCATGGAAAATAGTGATAGAAGGGTGAGGGAAAGTGGTAAAAATGCCCGCCAGCGCGAGACTAGCCTGAGACCCTCTCACGATATTATGTGCAGTTTCATAATCCGAAAATAAATTTTGATAGATAAAATAACAAACTGTGGCACCGAAAAATGCACCAGCTGTTTGTGCAATGATATATGGGATAACTTTTCTTTTTTCAAAGTTTGCGAATAAGAATAAACCGATGGTTACAGCTGGGTTTAAATGTGCGCCAGATATACCTGCGGTTAAATAAACGGCTAATGAAATGCCCAGGCCCCAAACAATCGCGATTTCCCATAGACCAAATTCAGCACCGGCCAATATTGTGGCACATAAGCATCCCGCACCAAAGAAAATAAATAATCCAGTGCCAAAGAACTCAGCAATGCACTGGCCTTTTAGTTTTTTATCCATAATTAAACCTTTTTTCGTTACAGTAATAAGTAGGGTTTTATTAAACGTTTGTGTTTGATTTGTCACTAATTCAGTATATCTATGGCTAGTTGTAAAATATTGTCTAGTTTTCGTTTTCTATATGAAAAAATTGTTCTTTGTTTTTGGGTTACTAGCACTTTTAAAATTCTAGTTTTTTTTGTCTAGCCACGCGTTGGGACAGCAAAATTGTCCTAGATATAGTCAAGTTCTTATAAGCGTAGTTATCGAGAACGGTGGTAAATTGAAAATAACTAAAAAGTTCAATAGAAAGTGAGAATTTGATGACTCGTCGATTTTTTTCCGTACCTGATGTGTATTTTGGTACAAATGCTGTCTCCTCTTTAGAGCGCTTAAATTCTAAAAAAGTAGCGATTGTGACAGATGCTTTTATGGTCTCTTCGGGTAAAGATCGATCACTAATTAAAGCAATGCCTTATGCTAACGTTTCAGTGTTTGGTGAAGTGAAACCTGATCCAAACACTACCGTTATTATTGCGGGCGTGCAGCAACTTAAGTCATTTCAACCTGATGCCATTATTGCTTTAGGTGGCGGTTCTTCTTTAGATGCTGCAAAAGGTATTAAAGTGACGTTAGAAGAATTGTATCAAGGTAAAAAAATCGAACTGATTGCGATTCCAACTACTAGTGGTTCTGGTTCCGAAGTGACATCGTATGCGGTTATTTCTGACGCTTCTAATGGCCAAAAACTTCCGCTCGTTTCTGCAGATCTATTACCTGACGCTGCTATATTGGACCCTGAGTTGGTATTGAGTGTCCCTCGTCCTGTTGCTGTTGATACTGGTATGGACGTTTTAACTCATGCGATTGAAGCGGTTGTTTCTAGTAACGCGAATGATTTCAGCGATGCACTTGCAGAAAAAGCGATTCATTTGGTTGCGACTTATTTACCTCAGGTAGTTGAAAATGAGACCGCGCTTGAGCCTCGTGAACATATGCATAACGCATCATGCATGGCAGGTATGGCATTTAATGCATCAGGACTGGGTTTAGTTCATGGTATGGCGCACGCGCTGGGTGGAACATTACATATCTCACATGGCAAGATTAACGCTATGTTATTGCCGTTTATTATCGATTTTAACGGTGAAACGGGAGATTCAGATATTTTAGATAAATATCATAAATGTGCGCGTTTAATGAATATCGAAGTTTCCTCTCCGTCACTTGCGGTAAACGCGTTATCGGTGGCTATCCGTAATCTGAACAGACAATTGCAAATTCCTTCGTCTTTAACCGAGCTCGGTAAAAATCGAGAAGAAATAGAGGTGGCAAGACAGGTGATCATTGAAGCTACATTGTCGGATGCTTGTACCACAACAAACCCTAGAAAACCGTCGAAAAGTGATATCGATAAGTTGCTCACAAAAATAATCGGTTAATCTGGATCGTTTTGTCACGACCGTTTTTTGTTAGCAAAAAAATCCTAATTAATGGCAAACATTAAGACTTATTACAAATTATTGTAAGGCTAAGCCTCTAAGAATGGTAAAACTATTATGGACACAATTAAGGAAAAGGCAGAATTAATCACTCAACAGATAATGAAAGAGTTATTTGGGCAATCAACTACTCTTGCTACGAACCGGAACGTTACTGCTCATAATTCAAGTAATAAATTAGTTGTGCCTATTGGTATTTCAAATCGACATGTGCATTTAAGCAGAGAAGATATGGATGCTTTGTTTGGTGTTGGTTCAGAACTTACTCGTTTTAAAGCGGTAAAACAGCCAGGACAATATGCTGCTGAAGAAGTGGTCACGCTAAAAGGCCCTAAAGGCGAATTACAAAAAGTTCGGGTGCTTGGGCCATTACGCAGCGAAACACAGGTGGAAATTTCCATTGCAGATGGTTTTGCGCTGGGTGTAAGAGCGCCAGTCAGAATGTCTGGTGACCTCGAAAGTTCACCTAGTATTGAACTCATTGGCCCTCGGGGTAAGGTCATCAAAGAGCACGGGGTTATCGTTGCATGGCGGCACATCCACATTTCACCACAAGATGCAGAATCGTTTGGTCTTAGAGACGGCATGGAAATTGATGTGGAAACTCAGGGTGATCGTGCGGGCATTTTACGAAATGTTGTTGTACGCGTGAGCAATGATGCGGTAATGGAAATGCATATTGACGTAGAAGAAGCAAATGCATTTGGCCTGAAAAATAACGATTGCGTGACGCGCTATCTGGTGGGTTAAGCCATGTCTGATGCAACTTCTTACAAACGACTAAAAAAGCTGGCCAAACTGGTTAAAGATGAAAAGTGCCTGAAGAAAAAAGGACCATTTAAAGTTGGTGTAGATCTCGGCACTGCCAATATTGCGATCGTTGTTGTTGATATGAATAACAATCCTGTAGCTGGTGCGAGTTACCCTTCCAAGGTTGTGAAAGATGGAATCGTGGTGGACTACATCACTGCGACCCAAGTTGTTTCAATGCTGAAACAGAAAGTTGAAGAAGGATTAGGCTGCACTTTAGAAAGGGCAGCAACTGCTATTCCTCCAGGCGTATCGGAAGGCAGCGTAAAAGTCATTGTTAATGTGGTTGAATCTGCTGGTTTTATTGTAACCAATGTCATTGATGAGCCTGTTGCTGCCGCTTGCGCTTTAAATATAGAAAGCGGAGCAGTAGTTGATGTTGGTGGCGGCACTACAGGTATGAGTATTTTAGATAAAGGCGATGTTACTTTTAGTGCGGATGAGCCTACGGGTGGTTCGCATATGACATTAGTTTTGGCCGGTGCCATGGATATGGAGTATGACGACGCCGAAACGATGAAGAAAGATTCAGAGCACGAACAACACGTTTTTTCCGTTGTACGTCCTGTGGTCGAAAAGATGGCAAGTTTAGTTTCTCAATGGTTACAGACTAATTCTGTAGACCGATTATGGCTTGTTGGCGGTGCAACGAGCTTTAGCCAATTTTCAGATGTGTTTACTAAAGTAACGGGCGTTGAATCACTTTCCGTACCAGAGCCATTACTGGTAACTCCTTTAGGAATTGCCATGAAAGCGATTGGGTGAGAGTGCTATGGAGATAAAAGACTTAACGCTAATGATCAGTCAGATTGTTGATGACATCCTAGAGAAAAAACGCCAACGTTCCAAAGTTATCCGAGTGATTTTAACGGGTAATGAGCAGCAATCATTACTCGAGACTCTTAACTGTATTAAGGCGTTATATCGTTCAGGTTATGGTATTGCTGTAACGCTTTCCCAAACAGCTAATGACTCGGTTATCAAGTCTGTTTTTTTACGCTGGCAACAAGAAGCTGATATAGAGTTTTCCATGGACTCTTATTTACCAGATGAATTATCAGAAAATTATTACGGTGTCTTTTTCCCAGCAATCTCGATTAATAGCTTAACTAAGTTAGCGTTATGTATTCGAGACAATTTAGCGACCAGCTGGGCTTTTCACGCTTTACTTAATCGAAAACCGATAACAGCAACATTGAATCATGAGTATCACACCGTTCTAGAAAATGCCGCTGGTCCGTTAACTGATCAACTTTCGAGTTATTTAAATAAGGTTGAAGATTATGGCGTCAGTTTTATCGGTAAACCTCACGCATCCCGTCTCGTTCCTAAATCATTAATTACTCTGCAAGACGTAAGATCACAACCTGAATACCAACCGTTAATTATTGAAAAGAACACAATTATTACGCCGTCAGCTAAAGAAGAAATTGCCCGTCGTCGTATCTTTATTGAAAGAATCAGTTAAGGGGAAATGAATATGTATTTGGCACAAGTCACCGGAGCAATTGTATCAACGACAAAACATGAATCACTTAATGGTAATAAGTTACTGGTTGTGACGCGTTTAGATGAGCAACACCACCCAACCAGTGAAACGCAAATTGCCATTGATTGTGTCGGTGCAGGTAATAGTGACATTGTTGTCGTGACGACAGGAAGCTCCGCTCGCAATAGCAGCACGCATTCAAACTCTGTTACGGATGCTGCGATCGTTGGCATTGTAGATTCTTTAGAGCAGTAAGAATGTGAAGTGTCATTGAGTGAGGAACAGATTATGAATAGTACATTTCCTGATAGTCCTATCAATCAAGCGATAGCCCCCGTTGATTCTGGAAAAAGCACCCAACTGAGTTTGCAAGATATAACCCGAATCGGGCTATTGGCTAGCCAGGCAGCAGCAGAAGTGGGTATTGATATTGTTTTCAGTTTTGTCGATCAGGCTGGGGCTGAGCGGTATTTTTACGTCATGGACAACGCGCTGCTTATTAGTCATGAACTGGCAACTCAAAAGGCATGGACGGCGGCCGCATTGAAGATGCCGACGCTCGAATTGGCCCAAAAAGTACTGCCCGGTCAAAAGTTATACGGTTTACAAAATACACCCAAAGTGTGTTGTATCGGTGGTGGACTGCCAATTTGGAAAAACGGTCAGCTACTTGGTGCCATTGGTATTAGTGGCGGAACCGTTGAACAAGATTGTGCTATTGCTCAGGCGGCTATTTCTCTATTCAATCGATAAGTCGCAGTTCTCTAAATACAACCACTGTATTTAAATCCCCATTTTATTTAAAACTCATTCTAATTTGAGGTAAGCATGACGTCAGAAACTCGTGTATTAGTTATTAATTGTGGCTCATCTTCGATGAAATTCTCTGTTTTACCAACAGGGAAAGATGAACCTGTTTTATCGGGTATAGCAGAAAAACTAGGCTTATCCGATGCCTTTATTTCAATGAAAGATTCTGAAGGAAATAAATCTGTCTTCGAATTAGCAGAAGGCACACATGCCGCGGCATTAGAAAAGTTATTTGCAACGATGTCGAATTTAGAACTGATGGGCTCTTTATGCGCTATTGGCCATCGAGTTGCGCATGGAGGCAATGAATTTAGTGATTCTGTTCTTGTTACCGACGAAATAATTGAGAAGATAAACCAGCTGTCCGAACTTGCTCCGCTACATAATCCAGCAAACCTTGTTGGTATTAAAACGGCAATGACGCTGTTACCGGATATCCCAAATATCGCCGTGTTCGATACCGCTTTTCACCAAACGATACCGGAAGATGCTTATACCTATGCGATTCCTCTCGAACTTAGAGATAAGCATAAAGTGAGACGTTATGGCTTCCACGGCACTTCACATCGCTTCATTGCATTAGAAACCGTTAAACGCCTTAAACTTGATCAAAATAATCACGGAATGATTGTCGCGCACCTTGGTAATGGCTCTTCTGTTTGTGCGGTTAAAAACGGTAAAAGTGTTGATACGTCGATGGGGATGACACCACTAGAAGGTCTGGTGATGGGCACTCGTTGTGGTGATGTGGATTTTGGTGCAGCGGTTTATATTGCGAATCGTACTGAACAATCATTAGATTCGGTTTATCGTTTAACCAATAGCCAGTCTGGCTTATTAGGCGTATCTGGACTCTCAAGTGACTGTCGTGAATTAGAGGTGGCTCGATCAGAAGGTAATGAGCGAGCGGCGTTGGCCCTTGATGTATTAGTGCACCGTTTAGCACGCCATATCGGCGGTCATTTAGCCTCATTAGATCGTATTGATGCTTTGGTTTTTACCGGCGGTATTGGTGAAAACTCAGTATTGATCAGAGAGCTTACAGTTCAAAAACTCGCTGTGTTTGGTTTCAAATTAGATAAAGAAAAAAATGCTTCAACAACAAGAGGTCAATGGGGCGTTGTGTCGACAGAAGACTCACCAGCTATTGTTGTTTTGCCAACAAATGAAGAAAAAATGATTGCACAAGATGCCGCAGACATAGCCACACAACGTGTAAACGTAACGGTCAAAAAAATTGCTTAATCGTTGAGGCAATATAATGAAAGAACAACAAAGTATCCCCCAATCGTATCTTGCCCAATATGATAAAGATGCGATTGTTGAAAGAGTGAAAAATGCAGCGGTTGTTGGTGCAGGTGGAGCGGGCTTTCCTACTTATGTAAAACTGCAATCCGACGCTGAAATTTTCCTCGTCAATGCGGCAGAATGCGAACCGATGCTTAAGGTGGATCAACAGCTGATGGTCGTAAAAGCGGCTGAAATGATCCGTGGGTTAAGCTATGCGATGAAAGCCACGGGAGCGAAAGAGGGGGTGATCGCATTAAAAGCGAAATATCAAAAAGCGATTGATGCATTAACCCCTTTGTTGGCACCTAACATGCGCATCCATATTCTGAAAGATGTTTATCCGGCGGGTGATGAAGTCATCACCATCTGGATGGCAACCGGGCGTCGTGTTCCCCCTGCACAATTACCGATAACGGTCGGAGTCATTGTCAATAATGTTCAAACGCTGATTAATGTTTGTCACGCCGTAGAGCATGAACAAGGTGTTTTCGAGCGCACATTAACCATCAATGGTTGTGTTAAAAATCCAATGACCATCACTGTCCCGTTAGGCATCCGTTTTCAAGAATTGCTTGATTACGCCGGAGGGGTAACCGTTGATGAATTTGCCGTTATTAACGGTGGACCAATGATGGGAGCATTAGTTGAAGATTTAAATCAATGTGTGACCAAAACAACCGGGGCACTTTTAGTTCTGCCGCGTGACCACATTTTAATTCAGCGACGTCTGAAAACAGATGAACAAATTCTCAACATGGCGAAAACGGTCTGTGAGCAGTGTTCACTATGTACAGATTTATGTCCGCGACATTTGATTGGGCATGAAATAGCGCCGAATCTGGTGATCAGAGCAACGAATTATAAAGATTTAGCTAAGCCATCAACGTTTTTATCTGCATTAACATGTTCAGAATGCTGCTTATGTGAGAGTTATGCCTGTCCCGTTAATATCTCGCCAGTGCGCGTGAACAAAATATTGAAGCAGCAACTACGCGCTCAGGGAGCTCGATATAGCGGTGAATTAAGAGATGCAGATCCAATGGCGGAATATCGCCTGGTACCCACTTCACGATTGGTTTCTCGTCTGAACTTGACGTCCTACTACCAAGATGCCCCATTCCAACCGTTTGACTACCCGTATGAACAAGTCAAAGTCGCGATTAGACAACATATTGGTGCTGCAGGTGAACCGATTGTAAAGGTTGACGATAAAATTGAAGTCGGTCAAAAGTTAGTCGAAGCGAAACCGAATGCCTTGAGTTTAGGTGTGCATGCAAGTTGTAGTGGTACCGTAAGTTCGATTGACTCTCAATATATTACTATTCAAAGAGGTAGATGATGAAAGATACCATTGGTTTGCTTGAATTGAGCAGTATTGCGAAAGGCGTCGAAGTCACAGATAGCATGTTAAAAAGTGCTAGCGTGGAAGTATTAAGTTCGAAAACCATTTGCCCAGGTAAATATATTGTCATGATTACCGGTGATGTGGCTGCAGTACAACAAGCAGTCGCGCATGGTGAAATGCTGGCAGGGCATTTAAAGGTAGATAGTTTTATTCTGTCTAAAATTGATCCTAGTATTCTGCCTGCGATTGCAGGGGTAACTCCTGTTGAAGCAAAAGGTTCTGTTGGCGTGGTTGAAACGTTTAGTGTTGCAGCCTGTATTGCGGCTGCGGATGCAGCAATGAAAGCGGCAAATGTGACCTTAGTTCGTGTCCATATGGCGTTTGGCATTGGCGGTAAGTGTTATTTTGTTGTCAATGGTGACATTGGTGACGTCAACAATGCGGTCAAAGTCGGATGTAAAAGCGCGGGTGATAAAGGGTTACTGGTTCATAGCATGGTGGTGGCCAAGCCGCATCCAGATATGTGGAAGCATCTTATCTAAGTCTGTTAGATGAGTTTCGCCAAGTTGAGCTTACCGTTACCGTTTTTTTGAAAATATTTTGGTCTCATTGGTATAGAAAAAATGTCATTGAGTCTTTATTTATTTGTCGATTTACGGGCACTGAAAATAATTTCGTACATACTTTACAGGACAAAATTGTCCTGTTTTTTTATATTCTTTAATATTAATTTAAACGATTTAATGATGGGGCAAGGAGCTAGGATTAATTATCTTCTTCGTATCACTTGCTCCCACTATTTATAAACATTCCTTCCCCTTACGCCGTCTGGTTCTTATCTCTAATTTGAAATTTAGTGTGAGATAGATCGCTGTAAATTATTGCTTTACTCATTTTTTATCAGCAAAAGAATCCTTATTCGTGGCAAAACATTTTGTTTCCGCACATTTACTATGAAATTGCTTAATAAATAAGGCAGAGCCTACTCCTCTCGTAGGGATATTTGCCAGAGATGTGAACATTTAAATTATCGAGGTATTTATGCAACAAGAAGCATTAGGTATGGTTGAAACAAAAGGTTTGGTTTCTGCAATTGAAGCTGCGGACACTATGGTTAAATCAGCAAACGTAACATTAGTAGGCTACGAAAAAATTGGTTCAGGCCTAATCACAGTAATGGTTCGTGGCGATGTTGGTGCTGTAAAAGCAGCAACTGACGCAGGATCTTCTGCTGCTAGCAAAGTAGGTGAACTTGTTTCTGTTCATGTTATTCCTCGCCCACATACTGAAGTTGAAAAAATCTTGCCAAAAACAGTTCAGTAATAGAACGGAAGGAAATTGACGATGAAAGATAATTTTGTTGAGCAGATTATTTCTGAGGTCATGAACAAACAGCAGCCAGCGCAACAAGAACAAGCAGCACCGGCCGTAGCACATGTTGCAAGTTGTGGTTTGACTGAGTTTGTTGGCGCTACTGACCTAGGTCGTACGATTGGGCTTGTTGTTGCGAGTGTCGATAGCCAGTTACATGAAGTGATGAATATCGATAAAAAATACCGTTCTATCGGTATTGTTGGTGCTCGGAATGGTGCTGGCCCACATATTTTCGCTGCAGATGAAGCCGTAAAAGCCACCAATAGTGAAGTGGTTGCTGTTGAACTGGCTCGTGATACAGAAGGTGGCGGTGGTCACGGCTGCTTAATCATATTTGGTGCTGATGATGTTTCTGATGTGCGCCGTGCTGTGGAAGTCACGTTATCTGAAATCAAACGTACATTCGGTGATGTTTACGGAAGCGTTGCAGGTCATTTAGAGTTCCAATATACCGCGCGAGCAAGCTTCGCTCTGAACAAAGCGTTTGGTGCGCCAATTGGTAAATCATTTGGTATGACTTGTGCGTCACCAGCAGCGATCGGTGTTGTTATTGCTGATGCTGCGGCGAAATCTGCTGTGATTGATCCAATTGGTTATTCGACGCCAGCAAAGGGTACGTGTTTTAGTAACGAAGTTACATTTACATTTGCTGGTGACTCGGGCGCCGTTCGCCAGGCTGTCGTCACAGCCCGTGAAGTAGGCTTACAACTACTCGGTACTATGGATTCAGCACCGCTTAAGTCCTCTACAACACCTTACATTTAGATTTCAAGCGACAACTGAAATTTAATTGTGTTGTAAGGAGAGTGAAGAATGAATGAACAAGACATTGCTCAAGCTGTTGAAAATGTATTGAGCAAATACACAAGTATCACGGTGCAGAACGCCCAGCCAGTCTCATCGAATTCAAATGCAAATTTAGAGAGTATCGTCTCTCAAGCTTTAGCTGACAATATGGTGAAACAACCCGCGGCTCATACTGCACCGGATTTAAGCAGTAGTATTGAGAATATTGTTTCTCAAATACTAGCTGAAAAGCAGACGAATTCTCATAGTGTTCAATCCAAGAGTGCTAATCGTGGCTCGACAGAATACTTAGGGTGTTTTGCTTCAATGGAAGAGGCAATCAGTGCAGCATCACACGCTCAAGTCCAGTACCGTCATTGTACCATGGGCGATCGCGCTTCATTCGTGAAAGGTATTCGAGAAGTGTTCACTCAAGACGATGTTCTTGAAAAAATTTCTCGCATGGCTGTCGAAGAAACGGGCATGGGCAACTACGCTGATAAGCTAACTAAGAACCGGATTGCAGCAACCAAAACGCCAGGTATAGAAGATCTTACTACTTCAGCACTAAGTGGGGATTCAGGGCTAACACTCACTGAATTCTCTGCTTACGGCGTGATTGGTTCGATCACTCCAACGACGAACCCGACCGAGACCATTATTAACAACAGTATCGGTATGTTGGCGGCAGGCAACACGGTTGTTTACAGCCCGCATCCGCGTTCACGTAATGTCTCGTTAGTGGCCGTTGACTTGATCAATAGAAAGCTTGCTGAGCTAGGCGCTCCGGCAAACTTGGTGGTTACGGTATTAGAGCCTTCGATTGACAACACCAATGCAATGATGAACGACCCTCGAGTAAATATGCTCGTTGCAACTGGTGGCCCGTCAATTGTTAAGACTGTGATGTCAACCGGTAAGAAAGCGATTGGGGCTGGTGCTGGTAACCCTCCTGCTGTGGTTGATGAGACTGCAAACATTGAGAAAGCAGCAAAAGACATTATTAACGGCTGTGCGTTCGACAACAACTTGCCGTGTATCGCTGAGAAAGAAGTCATTGTTGTTAATGAAGTCGCTGACTACTTGATTCATTGCATGAAGAAAAGTGGCGCATATCTGCTATGTGACAAACAGAAGATTCAACAACTTCAATCACTGGTTTTGAACGAAAAGGGGACAGGTCCAAATACTTCTTTCGTTGGTAAAGGCGCACGCTACATCCTGGATAAATTGAATATTCAAGTTGGCGATGACATTAAAGTGATTTTAATCGAAACAGAAAGAAATCACCCATTTGTTGTACATGAGCTCATGATGCCAATCTTGCCTGTCGTTCGAGTTGAAAACGTAGATGAAGCGATAGATTTGGCAATTAAAGTGGAGCATGGCAACCGTCATACCGCAATCATGCACTCTACCAACGTCGAGAAACTAACCAAAATGGCACGTTTAATTCAAACCACAATCTTTGTGAAAAACGGACCATCTTACGCAGGCATTGGTGTTGGCGGTGAAGGTCATACAACATTCACTATTGCAGGTCCAACAGGAGAGGGCATCACTTCAGCTCGATCTTTTGCCCGCTACCGTCGATGTGTAATGGTTGAAACATTGAATATTCGATAACTGATTGAATATTTATGTCATTAAGAGATAGGCAATAGAACTATGAAAACTCGCATAATTAACGCACCAGGGCCAGATACTCTTGCCATGCTCAAACGCCGTGTATCCTCGGAATTTCGTCAGCGCTTGGGTTTGATTCGTATCGATGCGATTGGATTAATCATGTTGCCCATCCCTGATCTTTACTTCTGTGCTGATCTGGCAAGTAAGTGTGCGGATGTAGCGGTGACTGAAATCACTGGTACCTGTCCGCAGCACGTCACCTCACTTGCCATATTTGGTGAAGTTTCCGCAGTGAATGAAGCAATGCGTGTTATTGAAGATGACTTAAGCAGCTTTTAATGGACTTACGATAAAGAAAACATCTGAAGGCATCAATGTGGAAAGGACATCCTTCAATATTGCGCAATTTCTCTCGTTTACCAGGCATTAGCCATATTTCTCAAAATGCAGAAATTGCCGCACGACAAAATAATTGAGGTCTGATCTTGTGATCATTCTGAATAATAATTACGGAGTAACATTATGTTAGAGAAAGGTTTTTCTAATCCAACTGACCGCGTTGTACGCCTTAAAAAAATGATTCTTGACGCTAAACCTTATGTCGAGTCTGAGCGTGCAGTTTTAGCAACCGAAGCTTATAAAGTAAATGAGCATCTGCCTGCGGTTATGAGAAGAGCAAGAGTTGTTGAAAAGATTTTCACCGAACTACCTGTGACAATTCGTAAAGATGAATTGATTGTTGGTGCGGTAACGATTAACCCTCGTTCAACAGAAATTTGCCCGGAGTTCTCTTACGATTGGGTAGAAAAAGAATTTGAAACAATGGAACACCGCGTAGCGGATCCATTTATTATTGAGAAAAAAACCGCACAAGAACTGCACGAGGCTTTTAAATACTGGCCAGGTAAAACAACCAGTGAGTTAGCCGCTTCTTATATGTCTCAAGAGACTCATGAAGCGATGGCTGCGGGCGTATTCAGTGTAGGTAACTACTTCTATGGTGGTGTTGGCCATGTATGTGTCGATTACGGTAAAGTACTGAAAGTTGGCTTCCGTGGCGTTATTGATCAAGTGAAGGAAGCGTTAGAAAAACTAGATCGCTCAGAGCCAGATTTTATAAAAAAAGAACAGTTCTACAACGCAATTATCATCAGCTATGAAGCTGGGATTGTTTACGCTAACCGCTACGCAGATGAAGCAGCGCGTTTAGCTCAAATTGAATCTGATCCACAACGCAAACGCGAACTTGAACAGATTAGCCAAAACTGTCGTCGAGTACCTGAGCACGGTGCGACAACTTTCTGGGAAGCATGTCAAACATTCTGGTTCCTACAAAGTATGCTGCAAATCGAATCAAGTGGTCACTCTATCTCTCCAGGACGTTTTGACCAATACATGTATCCATATCTGGAAGCCGATAAATCGATTGATCCAGTATTCGCCCAAGAACTGGTTGATTGCTGCTGGATTAAACTAAACGACATCAATAAAACCCGTGATGAAGTGTCAGCTCAGGCATTTGCTGGTTACGCCGTGTTCCAAAACTTATGTGTCGGTGGTCAAACTCAAGATGGTAAAGATGCAACTAACGCACTAAGTTACATGTGTATGGAAGCCACAGCGCATGTTCAGTTGCCTGCACCTTCGTTTTCTATTCGTGTATGGCAGGGTACACCTGATGAGTTCTTGTTCCGTGCATGTGAAGTGGTTCGCCTTGGTCTTGGTGTTCCTGCGATGTATAACGATGAAGTTATCATCCCATCACTACAAAACCGTGGTGTGTCATTAGCTGATGCTCGTGATTACTGCATTATCGGTTGTGTAGAGCCACAAGCGCCACACCGTACTGAAGGTTGGCACGATGCTGCATTCTTTAACCTGGCTAAAGTATTAGAAATTACCTTAAATAGTGGCCGAGCTGATAACAAACAAGTTGGCCCTGTAACCAAAGATATGACTCAATTTACTGATATTGAAGACTTCTTTGATGCATTCACAGCACAAGTGACTTATTTCGTTCGTAAGTTGGTTGAAGCTTGTAACAGCGTAGATATTGCTCATGCGGAGCGTTGTCCACTGCCTTTCCTTTCTGCACTGGTTGACGACTGTATTGGTCGTGGTAAGTCTCTGCAAGATGGCGGTGCGATTTATAACTACACTGGCCCTCAGGCATTCGGTGTTGCAGATACTGGTGACTCTGTTTATGCGATGCAAAAGCAAGTCTTTGAAGATCGTAAACTGACAATGACAGAGCTTAAAGATGCGTTAGATGCAAACTTTGGCTACGCTGAAGGCGGTTCCGTACCAGCGGCTGGTCGCATGTCGCTAGATGAAAAAGACGTCTATAACGTTGTTCAGCAGATTATTGCTCAAAAAGGTTCTCTAAGCCCGGAAGCAATTAAAGCCGAAGTCCTTCGTCAACTATCGAATGCGCCTGCACAAGCAGCATCAGCGTCAGGTAACATTTCTCGACATGAAGAAATTCGTCTTATCTTAGAAAGCACACCTAGCTTTGGTAACGATATTGATGATGTCGACTATGTGGCTCGCCGTTGTGCATCTATTTACTGTGAAGAAGTAGAGAAATACACCAATACTCGCGGTGGTCAATTCCAGGCAGGTATCTACCCAGTATCCGCTAACGTTCTTTTTGGTAAGAATGTATCCGCATTGCCAGATGGTCGTTTAGCTACCAAGCCTTTGGCTGATGGTGTTTCGCCTCGTCAAGGTAAAGACGTTTCTGGGCCAACTGCTGCAGCGAACTCGGTAGCGAAACTTGATCACTTCACTGCCTCAAACGGTACTCTGTACAATCAAAAATTCCTACCTTCTTCATTGGCTGGAGAAAAAGGATTACGTAACTTCAGTGGCTTGGTAAGAAACTACTTCGACCGCAAAGGTATGCACGTACAGTTTAACGTTATCGACCGTGAACGTTTACTTGATGCACAGAAAAATCCACATCTATACCAAGATCTTGTTGTTCGCGTCGCGGGCTACAGTGCTCAGTTCGTGGTGTTAGCGAAAGAAGTTCAGGACGATATTATTAGCCGTACAGAGCAGCAATTATAATTTCAAAATAATAAATAGGCCGCGATTTTGCGGCCTAAACCCAAAAAACGAGAAACTGGCATGACTAAAGTTGATTACAGTACAGAAGGGGTACTTTTTAACATACAGAGATATTCGTTACATGATGGGCCAGGTATTCGAACTATTCCTTTTTTTAAAGGCTGCCCTCTCTCTTGTAAATGGTGTAGTAACCCTGAATCTCAGCAAGCTAAACCTGAGTTGATTTTTAAATCAAGTGACTGTGTTAGCTGTGGGAAATGCATTGACGTCTGTAAAGCCGGAGCGATTTCCCGCTCAAATCCCAATTTTATTGATCGTGAGAAATGCATTGAATGCGGTGCTTGCGTTGATGTTTGCCCAACTGGTGCTCTTGAAATCAAAGGAAAGCGAATGAGTGTTGAGCAAGTTTTGCTTGAACTCAAAAAAGACGAAAACTTATTCCGCAGAGCGGGTGGGGGGATTACCTTATCAGGTGGTGAACCATTAGCTCAGCCTGAATTTGCACGAGAATTACTCAAAGGATGTAAAGCAAAAGGTTGGCATACCGCGATTGAAACAACCGGAATGGCTTTAAAGCAAACCATTGAAGATGTGTTTCCGTGGATTGATTTAGCGTTAGTCGATATAAAAGCCATTAACCCCCATGTTCACAAAGAAGGCACGGGTGTTGATAATCGAATCATTCTTGAAAATATCCTGCGTATTTCATTTATTACCAAGGTTATCGTGCGTGTCCCTGTCATTCCGGGATTTAATGATAATGAAGAAGAAATTCAGGCCATTGGCGAATTTGCACAGCTCATGTCAAATGTTGATACCATTCATCTTCTTCCCTACCATAATTTTGGTGAGAATAAGTACTCTCTTCTGGGACGTATTTATCCGATGGGGAATACTGAATCAAATCCGGATGAAAAGATCGAACAACTAAAACGTAAAGTCGAATCCATGGGCTTTGCCTGTCATATCGGTGGTTAATACGCCACTTCACTCGGAGGAAGTCTGTTCAGTGCTTGCTCCGAGGCCTACCTAGAATTTTCATCAACCGCAGCGGCACCTTACGTGCTTCACACCTTAACAAAGTATCAATAGACATCAGAAACTTGATATAGCAGAGTAGCTTAGTTCAACAACATGCAAAAAGGATATATAAATGTTTAGTCACGTTATGGTTGGCTCAAATGATATCGATAAATCCAAACAATTTTATGATGCAATCCTGTCAGTTCTTGGCTACAAGGAAGGTGCCTTAGACCCACACGGGCGCTGTTTCTATTTCCATCCTGAGGGGACTTTTGCTATTACCGCGCCTATCAATGGCGAGGCAGCAACTTCAGGTAATGGTATGACTATCGGCTTCAAAGTGGAAAGCCCTGAATTGGTCGAGCTATGGCATAAAGCTGGTCTGGAAAGCGGTGGAGTAGAGTGTGAAGATCCTCCAGGTGTGAGAGCTGTAGGTCCACGTGAAATGTACCTCGCTTATTTACGAGATCCAGCAGGTAATAAGCTTTGTGCAACTCACATTATGTCGTAGGCAATATCGCTTTAACATAATCAAATAGCGCTGATTCCCAACGCTTGGCATATAGTCTGCGTTGGGTTTCTTGTTTTCGGCGCAAGATACTAATCAACAGGCCTTACTCTTCATCTCAAGATCGGTATTAGTCCAGCAATCTATCCAAGATCGTAATACATTTAGTTGCGACTTCTTGCCCATTTCCGCTTACATGCGCAGTAACAATCGCGCCTTCTTTTAAAATGCAAATGGCATTTAGTAACGTACTCTCCGTACTTTTTAGATGACTGGCGATGATTTGTCGGACTTCTTCTTTGTGATGCCAACAGAAACGTGCGATCTCACTATTCAAATCACTGAATTCTGCCGAAGTGTTGATAAAAAAGCAGCCTCTGAAATTCCCTAAATCTTGTTCCTGATTGTTGAACCAGCTTGATAGTGCTGAAAATAGTCTATTTATCAAATCTTTATCTGTCTTCGATCCTGCTAGTTTTTGTTCTAGCCAGTTAGAAAACGTGTCGTGCCTTTGCTGCAAAGCGGCCAGTACCAGCGCTTCTTTACTTGAGAAGTGAGTGTAAAGTGTGCGCTTAGCCACGCCAGAGACACTCAAAATTTCATTGATGCCAATAGTGTTAATTCCGTTGGCATAAAAAAGCGATAACGCGGTATCCACTAATAACTGACGTTTTTTACTCATAAGGCTCCTCCTGTAAAAGTAGTTTGACAAAAGTAGACCGATTTGTCTATTTTAGTTTGGTAGACAAATCGGTCTACTTTCATTCGGAGAATAGTATGAAGAATTTTGGTTTATCTGTTATCGCAGGCATTGGGGCATTTCTGGCAATAGGGTTGCTGTCATTTTTTGATTCCACAATGAGTGATGTAGCGCTGCTCATGGCGCCTTTTGGAGCGACGGCTGTACTGGTTTTTGGCGTACCCGAGAGTCCGTTGGCGCAGCCTAAAAATGTCATCTTTGGGCACCTAATCACAGCGTTGGTCGGTGTCATCTTTACTCAGTATGTTGGAGTCTCACCACTGACACTAGCGTTAGCAACTGGAATCGCAGTGAGCCTGATGCTGGTGACGAAAACCACGCATCCACCGGCGGGAGCAAACCCTTTATTAATTATGTTGTCAGGGCAGGGATGGGCTTTCCTCATTACCCCAGTTTTAGTGGGGGCTGTTCTCATTGTTTTAGTGGGGAAAAGTATGCAAGGGTTGCTCAGGCAGTGGGTAAAAAGTTAAAGTGCTAACAATAGTTTATGTGCAGGGAGGCATAATGAATATAGGTATATACATCTATGACGGGGCAGAGGTACTGGATTTCTCAGGGCCTTTCGAAGTATTTAGTACAGCAAAGCGATTAGAGATAAGTGATTGGAATGTGTTTCTCGTCGCAGAAACTAAAAACACTGTTGCCGCAAGAGGTGGCTTCAACGTCTTACCTGACTATTCTATTCATGATCATCCAGATATTGATTTGTTGGTTGTTGTTGGCGGCGTACACACTGAGGAAATGACGAAGTTACCGGTATTGAACTGGATAAAATCGGTTGATCAACGTGCCAGTCGGGTGGTGTCGGTTTGTACTGGCGCATTTCTATTAGCCAGTGCCGGACTGCTCACGGGATTAACGGTCACAACCCACTGGGAAGACATACCTGATTTAACGCGTCGCTTTCCAGACTTAATGGTGATTGACGATCAACGCTGGGTAACGTCAGGGAAATACACCACTTCTGGAGGTATCTCTGCGGGTATCGACATGAGTTTATATCTTGTTTCACAGCTACATAGCCGTGACCTTTCTGAATTGGTCGCGCGTCAAATGGAGTATACGTGGCAGGAACGGTCATAACCGAGCGATCTATGGGTGAACTAAGGGCGGATAAATGAAGACGATAGGATTGGTAGGTGGGATGAGTTGGGAATCAACCGCCAGCTATTATAAAGCGCTCAATGAAGGCGTAAAGGATCGGCTGGGTGGCTTACATTCCGCGAAGATCTGTTTATACAGTGTCGACTTTGATGAAATAGAAAAACTCCAGCATCAAGGGAAATGGTCGGAAACCGCTTTGATCCTTGCTGATGCGACAGCAGAGAGTTTGGTTCAAGATGGGGTCACCAAAGTCGGTCTATTGGGAACGCGTTTTACAATGGAGCAAGACTTTTACAAGGGAAGGATCACAGAGAAATTTGGAATAGAAGTTGTTGTTCCAAGTACGGATGAGCAAACTGTCGTTCATGACATTATTTATCAAGAGCTTTGCCTGGGTGAAATTAAAAGCGAGTCCCGAAAAAGATACTTGAAAATTATTGCCAATTTACACACCCAGGGAGCACAGGCGGTGATTCTGGGATGTACTGAAATTGCATTATTAGTGAAGCAAAGTGACACGACGGTCCCTTTGTATGACACCACGGAAATTCATGCAGCGCATGGCGTTGAATGGGCGTTAGGTAATTAAAAAATAAGGATAATTTATGGCTCTACCAAGTAATGAAGAACTCTCACGTTTACACCGATACTTTGCTATTGAGAGTAACAATGAATTTTGGTCTCTGTCTGAGAGTTCAGCAAATTCTGAAGAGAAACAGAGACTATTAACCGTTGCGTTTTCATCACTATATCATTGGTCAGAAGTAGGCACCGATGAGAATAAACACCTCGCTCATTTAGCCGTTGCGCGAGCACTGTGCGTGAATGAATCGAAGTTAAGCCTTCAGTTCGCAAAAATTGCTTTTGACTATTTTGATGGAACAGGTGCTGATTGGATTCAGGCGTTTACCAATGCCGTCTTAAGTCATGCATTTCAGATTGCGGGTGAACAATCCAGTGCGCTGGAATGTTATGAACGAGCGCTATCTTTTCAAGGGTTGTTATCTGAAGAGGATAAAGCAATCTTTGATGTTACATTCAAGTTGATACCTGTCCCTGCGGCGTAAACAGCAAACATCTATTAACGGGCTAAGTGTCAGTCAGCGTGTTAGCCTGTTTCTCTAGATACCTCGTTAAATGCTTAAAGGAAGTTGGCATGGAAATTATCACTGGGAACAGTCCTGAGATCATACAAAAGGTTCAAGCTATTCGCTATCAGGTGTTCACCATTGAGCAGCAAATACCCAGAGAATTAGATCTGGATGGATTAGATGAATGTTCCATTCATGCGTTAGTAACGGAAAATGATGCTTCAGTCGCGACAGCTCGATTAACGATAAAAGACAACTGTACCTCCGTTATGGCCAGAGTTGCTGTAATGAAGCCTTATCGAGGTTTGGGCATCGCTTCTAAAGTTGTGCAGTCATTAATGGAATACGCTCGAAACGAAGGGGTAAGCTTTATAGAAATTCATGCCCATGGGTATCTTCGAAGTTACTATGAGAAATTTGGTTTTGAGTTTATTCGAGAAGTTGAAATTGTTGGTGAACATCAGCTCATCGAAATGCAGTATCACATCAAAACGAAAGCATAACGATTGAAGATTGAATCGCTACGTGCGGTGCGTTTTGTGTCTTCGTTTCGGTTTAAGGCATTTTCATTTAAAAGGATTTTATCATGGAGTTAGTTGTACCATCAGTAGAGTTGGAGTCTTCCTTTGCTCACTTTTACGATGACTTTGCTCAACATGATGTTGAAAACTCAGAGTACTACCAAGAGGGTAAATCCAATTTCGTTCATTACGTTCAACGACTGACTGATGAAGCGAATGGCGTTAACCTAAGAGAAGGATACGTACCCTGTAGTCATTTCTGGCTCGTCAATTCAGACAAAGCCATTATTGGTGCGATTCGCGTCCGTCATAATATCAACAACGATTTTCTGACATTAGAAGCAGGCCATATTGGCTACGACATTGCGCCTTCCTATCGGTCTAAAGGTCATGGAAAGTACATGTTAAGGCTAGCTTTGCGTAAAGCCAAAGAGTTAGGTATTGATCAAGCGTTAATAACAGCAGATGACGACAATTTCGCGTCACGAAAAGTTATAGAAGCCAACGGTGGACAACTTGAGAATGTGGTAATGGGTAAGGTGTTTCCCAATCTTTTGGCCAGATATTGGGTGGCTTGTAAGTGACGGTGTCACAGGTTCAAATATCGGCCGCTGTTGACAACGCACCCAGTCGACGTGTCTGTGAACGCTTAGGTTTTAGTCTCGAAGGTATCATCACTCGCTGTGAAAACTTAAATGGTCGTGTTGTTGACCATGCGGTATATGGGCTTAGTAAAAACACTTGGTCTAAATAAAGTTTGGAAAGGCTGACCTCCGCTCTCGGTGGTTTTCTTTGCGTGGGTTCGAGAGATTAGATGGTATGCTGGTACATGGGTATTAAAGTCTCATCATGTTGTGGTGCTCCTGTCAGATAATAAGGAAACGAAATGAAGCAGAACATTGTCCATATCGCGTTGGTAGTTAAAGAGTACGATGAAGCAATCGATTTTTATGTAAACAAGCTTCAGTTTGAGCTTATCGAAGATACATACCAGCCGGAGGAGGATAAACGCTGGGTTGTGGTTGCTCCGCCTAATTCGCATGGTGTGACGTTGTTACTGGCGAGAGCATCAAAACCAGAACAATTTGATTTTATCGGTAATCAAGCTGGTGGACGTGTATTTCTTTTCTTAAATACTGATGATTTTTGGCGTGATTATGAACGTATGAAATCCATAGGAATCAAGTTTGTACGTGAGCCTAAAGAACAGGATTACGGTACAGTCGCAGTCTTTGAAGACTTGTATGGCAACCTCTGGGATCTTCTTCAGTTGAATCCTGACCATCCAATGGCCAAAAGGTAAACTCGGTCAGTCGATTAAGAAGAATTTGTTACTTCTGGCACCTCTTTTTTTCGGGGAGGTGTGTTTCTTGTTCTGAGGGGGGATATCGCGCAATCACTCCCGGACAAAGAGCTATAAGAGAGAAATACAAATGGAATCGAAGAACATCAAGAATGTAGTTTTTGACATTGGAAATGTGGTCGTTCGCTGGGCTCCACTGGAGATCGTAAGACTAACGTTTGGAAATATTGAGTCCGCAGAAGAGAAAGTGAAAAGTATCTTTCAATCAGATACTTGGTTAGAGCTAAACAAAGGTATCATTTCTGAAAGTGAAGCCAAACTTCAGTACCAACGGCTGCATGGTTTGTCTGAACTAGATTGCGAGCGTCTGTTTTACTATGTGAAGCAAACTCAGATATTAATTTATGGATCTGTCGATTTAATCAAGCGAGTAAAAGAGGCAGGTTATCGCGTATTTGCGCTTACTGATAACGTGCATGAAATCGTTACGTATTTGAAAGAGACCTATACGTTTTGGCACCTTTTTGAAGGCGCTACGGTGTCGGCCGAAGTTGGACTGTTAAAGCCGCAACCCGAGATTTATCAATCATTGTTAACTCAGCACGCATTGGAATCGTCACAAACCGTATTTATTGATGACATGCCATACAATGTAAAAGGTGCTGAAACAGTTGGCATCTCGGCGATTCAGTTTGAAAACCCAGTGCAGTGTGAAGCGGATTTGAAGTCTCTTGGAGTAGAGTTTTAAATGCTAGAGAGTTAGGTAGGGATCGTTAATAAGCCAGAAAACTCACCAGAAAATTAACACAACATCACAAGGAATTAGAGTGATCGACCATTTTGAAATTAAAGTCGTTGATTTTGAAAACTGCCTCGACTTCTACCGGCATGCACTGTCTCCACTTGGCATTGAATTAAAATGGGCAGATGAAGTTGCAGCAGGATTTGGCTTAACAACGGAACCAAACGTAAGGTTTCTGATTGAAAAGGGTGTTAACAGCGCTAGAAGCCATATCGCGTTTTCGGCTTCCAATAAAGACCAAGTCTCTGAATTTCACAAAGCGGGTTTAAGTTGTGGAGCAATTTGCAATGGTAAACCAGGGCTGCGAAAAAAGTACGCGCCTAATTATTACGCCGCCTTTTTGTTGGATCCGGACGGCAATAATGTTGAAGCGTTAGCGTACCTTTAGTCATTAATACGCTAAGCGGCTATGCTTTTTATGTCTGAGTCTTTTATCGTTTCTGTAGGCAGTCGGCGAAGTGCATTCACAGATAGAAGTGTTTAACAAGGCGCTATTTAAATGTAGGGTATTATGGATAAGGAGATTGTATGTCTGGAGAAATTATCAAATCGTCTGTTGCTACAATACAGATTGGTGTTGCAAGAGCTGATGGGAAGCTGTCTCTAACTGATTCAGAGGTCATTTTTGAGCCTTATAATCAGAAGCTTGCATTTGGTCCATACATATTAAAACGTGATGAAATCGTTTCGGTAGAAAAGTGCATAGGAAAAGGCGCTGGCATCATGCCCGTTACAAGTGATGCAATTCGCATGACGTTATCTGATGAACGAGCCTTCGAGTTTATCATTGCAGAACCAAATCAGTGGATAGAAGTATTCGGCGAACTAAGCGTTGATAATTAGCAGCAGAGGAGCATTCCATGGCAAGTGTGTATAAAGGATCGTGCCTTTGCGGCAGCGTGAAGTACGAGCTTACGGGAGCATTTCAGCAATTCTTTTTATGTCACTGTACTCGCTGCCAGAAAGATACAGGCTCAGCGCATGCGGCTAATCTCTTTGCTCAAGATTCTACGTTAGTTTGGGCTCAGGGTGAAAGTGACGTTAAGACTTATCAACATCCGCATACGTTACATAGCAAGAGCTTTTGTCAAAACTGCGGTTCAGCATTACCAACGGTAGTGGAAAGTATTCAATGTATTGTCGTCCCCGCAGGGAGTCTTGATAGTCCGGCTCCAATTTCACCTACGGCAAAAATATTTACAGGGAACTGCGCCGATTGGGCAAAAGATTTGTCTCAAGTACCGAGTTTTGAACAATTGCCAGAGCAAAATAAAAATTAAATATTAGAGCGTTAGTGCTAGGGGAAAATGGTGCCAGTAGAATTTATTTTAGGGTTCATTTCGATGATAACCTCGGCCATTGCGGGTTTTGTTGGATTTGGTGGGGGGATGTTACTTATCGCTATTCTGCCCAGTTTTCTCAGCCCTAGCTTAATTATTCCGATACATGGTGTCACACAGTTAGCCAGTAACTCATCACGAATGTTTTTCTCACTAGCATATGTGCAATGGTCGTTACTTCCCAAGTTTTTAGTTGGCTCTCTGGCTGGTATGCTGGCATTTGGTTTATTTCTATCGAATATTTCCTTTGAATATGTCCCTGCCGCAATTGGTACGTACATTTTGTTGAACCTTTGGAGTAAGCGATTTGCTCACTTTATACGTCGCTACGAAAGCTTCTACCTTATTGGCTTTTTACAAACTGGCTTGGGGCTTATCGTCGGTGCGGTGGGGCCTTTGTCACTCGCAGTACTTACCAAACAGTTGAAATCGAATGATGCTGTTATCGCCACAAGCTCAATGTTTTTGACCATCAGTCATTTGGCAAAGATCCCTGTTTACGTAGCGGTTACGAGTGATTTAGCTTCAAACTTGAGTGTTATTGTTTATATGGTTATCGGATCTATCTTGGGATCATTTATTGGTACCAAGGCTAGATTTAATACGGGAAATAAAAAAGTAATTCTGATAATCAAAACGCTACTCACCTTATTAGCGATTAGGATGCTTGTCGCTGTTTTCATTTAAGTACTCCTAAGCTGCGTGAAATTAACTATGATGAAGCATGTATAAGCATGTATAAGCATGTAAACATTAATATAATCAATTTCATAAAATTTAGTTCTCCTTCTATAGCTTAAAAATAATGGATATAAACATTAAATATATTTGCTAACTTTTGACTTCTCAAGTTAGGAGCAAGTGACTATGGCTATAGAAAAACACGTTAGACTAAACCTGAAAAGAATAAAGCAAAAGGGAGAAACCACTCTGGGAAAACTTACGATTGAGGGGGTGAGCAAAAGCTGGTTTGTCTTAGAGCCTGCCGGAGCAGATTCAATAGTAGAAGGTTCAGACAAAAGAATTAAATCAGGCACTTACAAATTGGCTCCTTATAGTTCAGGAAAATATCCCAATGTATATGAGTTACAAAATGTTCCAGGACGGACATTCATTTTGATTCATGCAGGGAATTATCATAAAGATACGTTGGGTTGTTTGTTACCTGGAAAAGCATGGGGTAGTTTATCTGATACTCATTATTATGTAAGTAATAGTAAGGCTGCATTAAAAGAAATTTTTTCTGAAATTTTAACTTATGATAGCGCAAGCATTAATATATCTAATCAATTAGAACTATGACTATGAAAAAAATAATAACTCTACTAATAATATCTTTAGGTATCTCTGGATTAATTAATGCGAAAGAACTAGATGTTGGTCTAATTCATACTTGGATGAACGACAATTATAAAGTGATAGAAACAAACCTATATGAGAGCGATGCCTCGGTCGTTGTTCCTACACTTAACACGCTTATTGACCTTTGGCTAACTCGGGATGGTTCAATATCAGGTGAAGTGTCCCCTTTAATAGCTGTAGGGCTTAAAGTTCATCCAGAGTTAACGTTACAAATGCTGTCAGTAAACAAGCCTTCGTTTGAAAGGTGGTTAGATGAATTAGACGGTATGGTTTTTACTGACCATTCTGGACATCAAATCGAACAGCTAGAAAAGCTAAGGATAGATCTTATCCACTCATTACAAGAATATTCGTTGGAAGGGAGTACGAGCCTAACACCAATGTCCCAAAGGTTAATCGAAAAGTTGAATTCAATCGAAATCAGGGTAATTGAATAATGCTCATTTTTTCTAAGAGCATTTTTATAAGTTAGTATTCCCCGACTGTTTCATTTCTTAATTACAGTCCTTTGTCAAAACGAGAATGTGCCCTACAACCGAAGTACACCGTAGGGCACATGTTGTGGAGTCGGCGGGAGAACTAACAGACGTATCTGCGGAGTTCGTGGGGGTAAATTCTCATTCCGTTTAAGGTGTTTTCATAAACGGATTGCTCTTGGATATAAGACCAGATGTAGGCCTCTGTTCCTGTTTGTGCGGCGAGTTGGGAGATCACCATATCGACATCGTGGCCTGCATAATCTTTCGGATGAATCAACATTTCCCTGATGACTGATAACATAACAATTTCCTTTGTATGTAAATAAATTACAAAAATGTATGATATAAACATAGTATTGGTTTTTATTGTGATCAAGTTTGGGTTTAAATTTAACTATAAATTCACATATGTAATTTATTAACATAAATAGAGTGCGAGGAGCAGAATCGCAAAGAAAACGGCGCGGGTATCTGGCGCCGTTTTGAGTAGAGAGCTCGTTGAGTTCTTTTGAGTCTAACCGATCATTGAGCGTAGACGAGCTGCCCCTCTTTGTACGTTTTTAGCACTTTTATTGTGTTGATTTTTTTACTGCTCAACAATCAGTTGATGTAGCCACTACCAATAGCTCGAAACGGCATGTCTAAGTTGAGTTCAGGGATCTGTTGGCCAACCCAGGCTGGGAAGGTGTTACTGTTTGGCCCAGGAAATAGTTTGTATTCATTTGCCCAAGGGTAGTTCTCGACAATACGCTGAATTTTGGGTATGAGCTGGTGCGCTTTTTCACCTTGTATAGAGAGTACTTTTTCCGGCTTTGCTCCGTACCAATAGCGATCGGGTGTAGCAGTCTGATAGTTATATAGCGCAGGTTGACCACGACCTACTCGCCATCCAACGACTTCATACACGGTGTATTCATCCGCATTCTCTGGCTTGATGGCAAGCCAAGTGTGTACTGCAAACCAGCCACGCCAACCAAAAGCATCAGCTGCATAAAATTCAATAACGGCCTGTTTAACATTAGAAGGATCAGGAGCAATACCCGCAGGCTCACGGCTGGCAGTACGCCAGTCACTCTGAGTGCAGCCGCTAAGTAGTACAAACGCAGCCAACACCACAGGCTTGATAATACGTTTTAATTTAAAGCTATTTATCATCGTTAAGCTCCTATCGTTCTTCTTATGGCAACGGCAGAAGGGGATTCTAATGCACACTGTATACGCAGCAATAATCGACGGGGTTAATAGTGCTGGGGCCACGAGTTAATATTAAATAGTAAGACAGCCTGGACTGCCTTACTAATGTTTTGAGGAAATTTCTAAATGAGTTGAAGGATTTCATTTTCAATTTCTGTTCCTAACTCCTGAGTTGAGGCTTTTCCTCCCATATCTGGCGTCAGGCTATTTCCTTCACGAATAACGTTTTCCATCGCCTTTAAGATAATGTCGTGCTCTTTAGATAATCCAAGATGATCTAGCATCATTGCACCAGCCCAAATAGTACCGATCGGGTTCGCAATATTTTTACCGTAAATATCTGGTGCTGAGCCATGAACAGGTTCAAACATGGATGGGAAGTCCCGCTCTGGGTTGATATTTGCTGAAGGAGCAATCGCAATTGTCCCGGTACATGCAGGGCCTAGATCAGACAGGATATCGCCAAACAGGTTAGATCCGACAACAACGTCAAAGTGTTCCGGCATACGAACAAAATTCGCGGTCAAAATATCGATATGAAATTGTTCCGTTTGAATGTCCGGGTAATTCTTGCTCATTGCTGCGAAACGACTGTCCCAGTATGGCATTGAATGATACAACCCATTCGATTTAGTGGCGGATGTGACACGCTTTGCTTCGCGTTTGGAAGCGAACTCAAAGGCGTACTTTAAGATGCGATCGGTTCCTTTGCGGGTAAAAATGCTCTGCTGAGAAACTATCTCGTCGGCCGAACCTTCATACTGGATACCACCAACAGACGAATATTCACCTTCTACGTTTTCTCTGACCACGTAGAAATCAATGTCTCCAGGCTTTTTGTTGGCTAACGGGCACGGAATACCCTCGAACAGACGGATGGGTCTAAGGTTGACATATTGCTCAAACGAACGGCGAATGGGAAGCAGCAGTCCCCATAAAGAAATGTGGTCAGGCACATTAGGGAAGCCAACCGCACCGAGATAAATCGAATCGTATTTAGAAAGGATTTCGATACCGTTTTCAGGCATCATTCGGCCTGTTTCTAAGTATGTTTCACATGACCAATCTAAATAATCAAATTCAAATTCCACATCCAATCTGGAATCTGTAAGCGCTTTGATTACCTTTATCCCTTCAGGGATGACTTCTTTACCAATGCCATCGCCAGGTATTACCGCAATTTTAAATTTTTTCATTTCAATACTCATTTAAAGTACAAGAAATAACGTTTTACTGAGCACTGCGTTCCAATAACTTATTGATGGGAATGTCTTCTTTTATTACTGGTGACTTTATAACGATGTAACTGAAATACTTTGAAATTCCCACATTATTGTCGACGAGTTTCTCAATGATCTCCTGATAGTGAGCAACGTTTCTTGTGACGAATCGTACGAGGTAATCGTAACCACCGCTGATCAGGTGGCACTCCATTACTTCATCAACTTTCTTCATGTAATTTTCAAACTTTACAAAGTCTTCCCGCTTGTGACTATTGATATAGACTTCAGTGTATACCGTGACATATTCCGTTATTTTTGTCAGGTTTAGGAAGGCCTTATAGTTTTTGATATAACCACATTGCTCAAGCCTTTTCACTCTCTGCAGACATGGACTGGCCGAAAGACCAACGGCATCAGCTAACTTCACGTTGGTCATTCGTCCGTTTTTCTGCAATTGAGTCAATATATTGATATCAATGCGATCGAGTCTCATACTTGAATCCATAGCGCTATCCTCAACAATTATGGGTTTACTGGACGATGTATGGATTCAAAGCAATTCTAATGCCATGAACTGCGTATGGTGTTCTGATGCTCGATGACCAAGCTTGCAAGAGATTCCGTCTTAGTTGTGTCTGGAGCATACAGCGGGCTCCTGTGCAAGATACGAACATTCGGAAACTGAGTGACTTCTGCAAGGCTGGTTGTTGTTAGTAACAAACAGTCATCAATGGATTCTCCTTTTTCCTCTAAGAGTTTTGATAACGCACTGGTTTCTTGTCCGCGAATGATCAACTCGTCGCTATCTAGTTTCAGGCTTTTTTGTATGTGTGGAATGTCTTCCGGTTCTACATCTAATCTTATGAAAACCTTGAAGAATTTCTTAAGATAATGAAGGGCTCCATAAGCATCTTCATATAATGGCCACCGGGTCATCCCGCGGCCAAACTGAAAGGTTTTCCGCCAGTTATACTGGCGGTTAAATTCTTTCATAATGCACTGATATGCAAACCCATGTGATGCAAGGAAACCATTAGAAACCAGCGATTCTGACAAGCTGTAGTAATAATCCAGATACTGCTTAATGATGGTTTTTTGAGACGGAATATCCTGCGGTAAATCCTGTTCAAGATCGTAAATCTTGCTCAAAATCCCCTTGTAGTGGTTAACTAGAATTCCATCACAATCGATGATAATAGTTGTGAATTTGGTTATGTCCACGCAGGCTCCTTTTTCATTTTCGTGCAGTATAACGCACAATTTGCACTACAGTAGGTCAGGGTAATGGAACGCTAGCCAAGTACGTTTGCACAAGCCTTACTTAGCATTTCCAAAGCTTCACTTAAGATGGATTCTGACGTGTTTATTGGCGGCAAAAATCGGATAACATTCCTTTGTGTACCGCACTTTATAACCAATAAGCCCTGCTCACGACATTCGTCAATTAATGTCTGTGCAAGTTGAGCATTTTCATCTGGAGTGTCAGTTTCAGTAACCAGTTCTATCGCGAGCATAAAACCAAGTCCACGTACATCCGCAATTGCCGGGAAATCACGTTTGAGAGACATAAGTCCTTCTTCGAAAAAGTGGCCGCGTTGGCTTGCCAGCGATAGCAGAGAATCGTCTTTCATAAAAAGATCCAATACAGCATTTGCTGCTGCACATGCAACTGCATTACCACCATAAGTGCCTCCCAGACCACCTGGCAACGGACCATCCATAATGTCTGCTTTACCAACAACTGCCGATAGTGGGAATCCGCCGGCGAGGCTTTTCGCTGTTGTGATTAGGTCTGGCTGAATTTCGGCGTGTTCATAGCCGAACATTTTGCCTGTTCGGCCAAAGCCTGCCTGAATTTCGTCCATGATCAGAACGATACCATGACGTTTTGTGATTTCTCTAAGTTGTTGCAGGAACTCTTTAGGTGCAGCAAGGAAGCCACCATCACCTTGCACAGACTCAATAATAATGGCTGCTACACGGTCTGGTGTAACTTCGGTGGTAAAGATATCGTCCAGAGATTTAAGAGCATCTTCACTGCTCACACCACGAAACTCGTTCGGGTAAGCCGCGTGGTATATTTCGCCAGCCATTGGTCCGAAGTTTTGTTTGTACGGTGCACTCATTCCCGTTAAGGTACTACCAAGAAGTGTTCGTCCATGGAAGCCTCCTTTAAAAGCGATCACAGCCGGTCGGTTGGTATAGCCACGAGAAATTTTTACTGCGTTTTCTACCGCTTCAGCGCCGGAAGAGAGTAGGACCGTTTTGTATTCTTCACCTTTACCTACAAGCTGGTTAAGTTTTTTGGCTACTTCAATATAGGGTTCGTATACCGTGACCTGAGCGCAGGGGTGGGCGACCTTAGATAGCTGCTCAATAACGGCATTGCAGACTTCTGGATGAGTGTGGCCGATGTTGAGTACACCGATGCCTCCGACAAAGTCCAGGTAGCGTTGACCATCGACATCCCACATCTCTGCGCCGGAGGCTTTTTCCAACGCGATAGGGTGTGCGTTAACCAGCCCTCGAGGAACATGGCGAAGTTTGTCTTCAAGTAGAGCTTTAGAACGAGATTTATCTGTATTCATAATGTTACCTTTCCATAGCAAAGTAGATTCCCTATGAAAAAAGTAACATTTTTGGTCGGAGCACAACGCTTAATTGGCCGTCTATATATTCACATTTGACTGTATTTAGGGGTCAAAACAGCATCATTTGTCGTAACGTTTAACTTTGCTGTTAGACACAGTGGATACGTTAATATCTGCTGTCTACTGCTTGTTTTTTATCGTCATCTGCGGCGGCGATTTATCACAATGTTTTCTGGTGAATTATCAACGATCTGATGGACAATGATTAGCTCGGAAAGGAAGTGACATGGGAAAAAAGCTTAATATTCTATATTGTTCGACGGAAGAACGTGGCCGTGTTTGGAAACAAAGAATAGAAGAACGTCATCCAAATATACACTTCTCAATCTGGCCGGATGTGGGCGACCTTACGGACATCGATATTCTTATTGTATGGAAAGTTCCGAAGGGCTTGTTGAAGAAATTGGTTAATTTGAAAGCCATATTTACCGTTTCTGCTGGTGTTGATCAGATTGATTTTTCCGATATTCCTGACCATGTATCCGTTGTGCGTATGATTGATAATGATCTATCCGATCAACTGGCGGAATACGCTTCAATGTCTGTATTGATGTTATACCGACGAGCGTTTGATTATCTTGAAAATCAAAAACAGCAACGCTGGCAAGAATTTTCAGTGCCTTCTGCCAGTCGAATAAGGGTGGGTGTGATGGGGCTCGGTCAGCAGGGAAGAAAGATTCTCGACAGACTGAAACCATTCAATTTTCAGTTGAGCGGATGGTCTAAATCCGGTAATAAGAAAAGTGGTGTCACCTGCTTTGCTGAGCATGAATTGGCCGAGTTTCTATCTTCGCTTGATATACTTATCTGTGTCTTACCGCTAACCAGCGAAACGCAGGGCATTTTAAATTCAGAGTTGTTCAGACTGTTACCCCAAGGCTGTTCGATCATTAATATGGGTAGAGGAGAGCATCTTGTTAGTGGTGACTTACTTGCTGCGTTAGATTCTGGACAAATCGGCCGCGCCATTTTAGATGTTACTGAACAAGAGCCATTGGATACCGAAAGCCCGCTTTGGCTTCATCCTAAGATTATGATCACGCCTCATATCGCGGGATCTACTCGTGCAGATTCTGCATTTAATACGTTTGAAACAAATGTTCTGAAGTGGATGGCGGGAGAAGATCTTGAGGGGTTAGTGTCGCGAAATCGTGGTTACTGATTTCGCGACAAGAGGTGACATCAAGGGGGAGGGCTTAGAGCCCTCCGACGTGCCAGGCTTTCACTTCGAGGTATTCATCGATTCCCATGTTAGAACCTTCACGGCCTAAGCCAGACAATTTGATACCGCCAAATGGCGCAGAATCCATGGAAATGACGCCTGAATTTAGTCCGACCATACCGAATTCTAAAGCTTCGCCAACTTTCCATGCGCGTTTCAGGTTCTGAGTATAGTAGTAAGCACCTAAGCCATAAGGTGTGCCGTTCGCAATCGCCAGTGCCTCTTCATCAGTCTGGAAGCGGAAAAGTGGCGCGAGCGGACCGAAGGTTTCTTCCTGTGCTACCAGCATGTCCGTCGTAACGTTCGTCATCACCGTTGGGGTCACAAAATGGCTGCTTGGATCCGGAATTTCACCATATACAATTTCAGCGCCTTTGCTTAGTGCATCTTCGATATGGGTTTTCACTTTATTTACAGCCGCTGAGTTGATAAGAGGACCTATAGTTACGCCTTCTTCCAATCCGTCGCCAACTTTCAGCTTTTCGACGGAGTCGATAAGTGCAGCAGTAAATTGATCATAGACAGAATCGTGAACCAGAACGCGGTTGGCGCACACACAGGTTTGTCCCGCATTTCGGAATTTACTTGCCATCAGTCCTTCGATGGCCTGAGGAATATCCGCATCACCAAATACGATAAATGGTGCGTTTCCGCCAAGTTCGAGACTAAGGCGTTTAATCGTTGGGGCACTTTGTGCCATTAACAGGCTGCCAACTCTTGTTGACCCGGTAAAGGTAATTTTACGTACAGTTTCGCTTGTCGTGAGTTGTTCACCGATGCGAGCAGCATCACCTGTTACTACGTTAAAAATGCCGGCCGGGATGCCCGCCTTTTCAGCCAGTACGCCGAGTGCGAGTGCGGTAAGTGGTGTAAGATCCGCTGGTTTGACGATAATTGGACAACCCGCCGCAATTGCTGGCGCACATTTGCGGGTAATCATCGCCGCCGGAAAGTTCCATGGGGTAATAGCTGCGCACACGCCAACAGGTTGTTTGATGGTCATTACTCTACGATCGAGAGAGGGGTTACTCAGGGTATCGCCGTGAACACGGCGAGCTTCTTCAGCAAACCATTTTATAAAGCTTGATGCGTAAACAATTTCGCCTTTGGCTTCTGGCAGAGGCTTACCCTGTTCCAACGTCATGATAAGCCCCAGATCGTCTTTGTTATCGAGCATCAGTTGGTACCAGGTCATCAACATCTCTGCGCGTTCTACCGCCGTAGTTTGCTTGAATTTTTTGAATGCAATGTCAGCCATCTCAATTGACGAAAGCAATTGCTGGTCTGATAAATCTGGCACACTTGCGATCACTTCTTGATTAGATGGGTTGATTACATCAATGTTTTTCCCATCGTCTGAGTAACACCAGTCACCATTGATGTACACTTTGTCGGTTAAGAGTTCTGGGTTTTTGAGCTGTTTCAAAATCGTTTCGTTAATCATGTTCACTCCGTTGAAATCATGTATGTTCATTGTGCAAAGGGGTCTCTGCACTGAAATCTGGGTCAGTTTTGGTAATAATCACGGTTCAGGCGTATCTGTCGTTATATCGCTGCTTTGTCACAAAGCGAAGATCAGCTTCATTGTTCTCTTCAGCTACACTCTTTAGCCTTGGAAGCGTCTCATCTTTTAAGTGGCAGAGAATATGACTCTGTTTATTAATGCTTTTACGAGTTGGTGCCGCTTGTGCACACTGATTGGCTATCCGTTTTGGACAGCGATCGATAAAAACACACGCTTCCGTATGTTCGCGCGTGACCACCTCTAGGCTGCTCTGAGTTGCGAGCCTTGGCTGGTGGATCCAATCTGTGCGGATCTGTGGAATCGAATCCATCAACAGTGCGGTATAAGGGTGTAACGGCCCTGAATAGATTTCGTCTGTTGGAGATGTCTGAACCTGATTGCCTTTGTAAAGTACAATGACATCATCACACAGTGACTTTACGCTATTCATATCATGGCTGATAAATAGGTAAGCGAAGCCTAATCGGTCTTTTAAATCGTTTAACAATTCCAGTATTGCAGCCGCTACTACCGTATCCAGTGCTGAGGTGACTTCATCACATATAATGATGTCTGGTTCTGCGGCTAAGGCTCTGGCTAAGTTAATGCGTTGCTTCTGTCCGCCTGATAGAGCTGAAGGTTTTCGATCGATAACACTGCTTGGGAGCTGCACTAATTCAATCAGCTCTTCAATACGCTTGTTTTGCTCTGCTTTCGATAATTTGAAATAGGTTTTAAGAGGGCGGCCTAGTATCTGTCTTATCGTCTGCTTAGGGTTTAGCGAAGTCTCGGCACTCTGAAATACCATTTGGATTTTCTGGCACTGGCTTTTTGTTCGCTGGCTGAGTTTTGTTGGTAGATCGCTTCCGTTGTATTTTGTGCTGCCGAGTGCTGCGGGAAGCATGCCGACTAAGGTTTTTGCTAGTGTCGATTTACCTGATCCTGATTCACCGATAATGCCAATAGCCTGACCCGGATATAGGTTGAAGTTAATATTGTCCAATACCGGGTATTCAGGCATACCTCGGGAATCGCGATTACCGTAACCCGCAACTAACCGTCTCACTGACAATAACGGTGTTTTCTTTGGCTGTTCGGGCTCTACGGTATTTGATACCGGGTGGACCGAACTTCTCACTACTTTTGGAACGGCCGCATTCATCAGTTCGCGTGTATAAGGGTGGGATGGAGCCGTAATCAGAGTATCAATGTGACTGGTTTCTTTTACTTCGCCATGGTTGAGTACCACCACTTTGTCCGCGACCTGAGCAACAACGGCGAGATCATGTGACACATAAACAGCAGTTACATTTCGTTGCTGAACGACTTTTCGAAACACTTGTAGCACTTCAACCTGTGTTGTCACGTCTAAAGCTGTTGTTGGCTCATCAAGGATAACCAATTCAGGATCGACAATCAGTGCCATCGCCGCCATGATACGCTGCAATTGCCCTCCGGAAACTTCGTGGGGGTAACGCTGGCCGATTTCGTCAGGGTTTGGCAGTGCCAGTTCTTTAAATAATTTAATCGCTTTGCTAATCAGCTCGTTGCGGGTTCCAAGACCGTGGATGACTGCAGATTCGATGACCTGATCTATCAAGCGCTGACTCGGGTTAAACGCCGCCGCCGCACTTTGTGCAATGTACGTCATGCGTCGACCGCGCCAGTTTCTGAGCTGAACTGGTGTTGCCTCCAGTAAGTTATCTTCACCCAGTTGTACTTCGCCTCCGGAGAAAAAACACCCAGGTTTAGTGAAGCCCATCAGTGACAGTGCAATCGTTGTTTTACCTGAGCCGGATTCACCAATCAGTGCCAGTACTTGTCCCTTATCGAGAGAAAAGCTGACATTTTTCACAATTTGTACCGGGCCGCTTTCCTGTTTTGCGCTAATACAAAGGTTTCTTACGTCGATAAACTCTTTCATTGTGCACCCCTTAACGCTGTTTGTTTCGTTGATCGGAAATTCGGTCGATGACCAGGTTGACCGCGATAGTCATAATGCCAATCGCGACTGCTGGCGCGATAAGTGCGGCAGCACCCTGGCTTAAGCCTCCAATGTTTTCCCGTACAAGCGAACCTAGATCCGCATTAGGTGGTTGCACACCTAACCCGAGGAAACTCAGACCACTCAGTAGAAGGACGATGAATACAAATCGCAGGCCAAAATCAGCCATCACAGGGTTTAGGATATTTGGCAGGATTTCTTTGGTCGCAATGTAGAACGAGTTTTCACCTCGGATTTTGGCGACCTGAACGTACTCAAGTTGACTTTGAGTGCGCGCCATACTGTAAGCGATACGGAATGCCCCCGGTGCGTAACCTACAACGGCGGTGATGATCAGCATTTCAACAGAAGAGCTGAATCCGGCCACGATAACCAGTGCCAGCATTTTGCTCGGAATTGAGATAAGTGCATCCACGACACGGATAGACACTTCTTCAATCCAACGTGGTGACATTACCACCAGCAAGGCAGCCAGAGTACCTATGCACGAAGCCAGTAAAGCTGAAACCAGAGAGAGTCCCACGGTATAACGAATGGCATTTAAGATACGGCTTAGGTTATCTCGGCCCAGATAATCGGTTCCTAGTGGGAATTGTGTACTCATAGGAGCAAAAATAGATTGAGAAACCACATCGCCAATATCATGAGGTGGAACCCAAGGTCCAATGATTGCCAGAACAAAGAAAAGCAGGCAGATAACCGAGCTTGGTTTTTTCATTTCTTGCCATACTTTGTAATTCGGTGATGAAGTAATCATGCTTGACTCCTTAGTCTCGGGTTGAAGGCGATCGATACAAGGTCAGAGATAAGGATTAGAACCAGATAACCTGAACAGAAGATCATGGTACACGCCTGAATAAGCGCAATATCTCGGTTAGTTACGGCGTCAACCATCAGGCTGGCAACGCCTGGAAAATTGAAAATCGCTTCTACGATAACCACACCGCCAAACAGGTATGAGAGACTTAAGGCAACGGCATTCGCAATCGGGCCCACAGCATTCGGAAGGGCGTGAAAAATCGCAATTCTCACCGTAGACAAGCCTTTAAGTTTTGCCATCTCCGCATAGCTACTTTTCAGTTCGTCATCCATTGCCGCTCGGGTCATACGAGCCATTTGAGCGGTAATGACAAAGCACAAGGTCATGACAGGCAATGTGTAAGATCGCAGGAAGTCCATCATGCCTTCACCGCCGCCGCCATAGGAAATGGCTGAGAACCAACGAAGTTTCACGGCAAAAATCAGAACTGCGACGGTCGCGACCAGAAACTCCGGTACTGCAACGAGCGTTAATGTCATGGTGTTTAAAAACTTATCAAGTTTACCGTTACGGTAAATTGCCGCACATACACCCAGCACGAGTGCGATAGGCACAGACACCACAGATGTAGCGGCTGCCAGCATTAAGGTGTTTTGTAACCTTCCGTCGAGCAGTTGGCTGACAGGCATGCTGTTGGTAAATGATTGACCTAAGTCGCCACTTAATAAGCTGAATAGCCAGTCAAAATAACGAACGAGCGGAGGCTGATCTAAGCCGAGTTGTGAGCGTAGCGCTGCCACTTGTTCAGGCATTGCGAACTGCCCCAGAATTTGTTGCGCGGCATCTCCGGGAAGAATATTGGTTATTGAGAAAACGACGATCGAAACTAAGAACAAGGTGAGTAGGGCACTCAGCAGCCTTCGTACGATCAGCGATAAAATAGCGTTGTTCATAAAGCATCCCTCTGTGTTGAAAGAGCGACAGCATCCGCTGCCGCTATGGTTATAGCGTCGCTTTGCTTTAATGAGGTTAAGTTAATTTAATCCGATCAGGCATCTAGCCAGACTGTCTCGGCGAACATATAACCCATAAAGTTACCGAGAGGGTTAGCACCATAGCCTTTCAGACGAGAGTCAATCGCGTCGATTTTACTGACGAAGATTGGGACACCGATGCCGCCTTTATCGTGAACGACGGACTGCATTTCACCAAACATTTGCGCGCGTTTGCTTTCGTCGGTTTCTTTACGAGCGTCGAGCAATAATTGGTCGAATCTGTCGTTTTTCCACTGAGATTCGTTCCATGCGGCGCTGGAGAGGAAGAATTGAGAGAAAATAATGTCTGCGCTTGGGCGAGCGTTAACGTGACCGAGACTCAGAGGGTGTTTAGCCCAGTGATTTGACCAGTAGCCATCGATGGACTTGGTCTGAACATCGATTTTGATCCCCACTTTGGCGGCAGATTGCTGCATTAATACGGCAATATCGACTGCGCCAGTTGCGGCTCCGGAGGTAACCATTGGGATAGTCGCATCAGCAAAGCCGGCTTTTTTGATTAAGTACTTGGCTTTTTCTGGATCGAAGGTGCGCTGTGGTAAATCACTATTGAAGTATCTTGAACCCGGTGCGATTGGTGTATCGTTACCAATGGTGGCGAAGTCCTGGAAAATGGCAGACTTGATTTGATCACGATCCATGAGGAGTTTCATCGCTTCAGTAAATTCTGCGCTGCTTCCCGGTAGCATATCCTGACGGACGATCAAATCTGTATAGCTACCCGATGGCGCGTTAATGTACTCATATCCGGCACTCTGCTTAATTCGCTCGGTTGAGCGTGGGTTTACTTCACTGATAACGTGAACTTCACCAGATAGGAGAGCATTAACACGCGATGGTTCATCTGCAATAGCGAAGAGTTCTACCTGATCCAGGTAAGGTAACCCTGGTTTCCAGTAGTTCTTATTTTTCGTTACGACAGTACGAATGCCCGGCTTGAAGTCCGCAACTTTAAATGGGCCTGTACCAATGCCTTTGCTGATATCTGCGACATGAGCAGGAATAATCATCATCTGCGATACAGCGAGAACAGAAGGGAAGCCTGAGTTTGGACTTTCCAGCTCAATCTTCACTTCATACTTGCCCGTTTTTGTGATGGTTTTCATCTGGGTTGCCAGCCCCATCACTTTGGACTGGGTAACAGGATCTTTATGACGCTGAAGGGAATATACTACATCATCAGCGGTTAATTCTTTGCCGTCGTGGAAAAGGATGCCTTGACGTAGTTTGATGTGCCAGATGGTCGCATTTTCGTTATCAATGCTCTCTGCAAGTTCTAGGTGAGGGACTAGATTTTCATCGAATTTAGTCAGGCCGTTATACACCATGTAGTGGCGAGTGTAGTCAGTCGAAAAAGCACCTTTTGCCGGGTCGAGTGTGTCAGCAGTAGACATAGAAAGGCTGGCGACTTTTATGCTACCGCCGGGCTTGCCTTTCGCCGGTGTGGTTTTGTCATCTGCAAATACGTTAAAAGGCGCAAGAGATGTACCAGAGGCTGCAAACAGAATACCAGCAGCACCCAATGATTTAAGGATCCGTCTTCTTGAACGACCATCTTCTGTGAGGCGTTCGTAATCATTAATACACTCTTGTCCCGTTATAATATGCTTATTTTTCATAATATTGCTTCCTTTCTATATTACGATTTAGCGGTTAGATATTAACTAAATTAAGTGAGTCTACTTAGTGTAAATAGTCCTGTAATTTGTAATAAGCACCGACCATAGGTAAGAACCAGGGTTTGCCGTTATAGGCAGGAATAGGGAACCAGCGTTCGTCTCGCCAAGGGTTCGCTTCTTTATTACCAGCAATCATTTCTGCAAGCTGTTGACCCATATACGTCGACATTTGCACGCCATGCCCGCTATAACCCATCGCATAAAACATCCCTTTATGCATACCGGCTTTAGGTAAACGGTTCGGTGTCATGTCAATCAGTCCACCCCAACAGTGAGAGGCTTTTACCCCTTTTAATTCCGGGAAGAGATCTTCCATGGTTTGCGTCAGCAACTTTCCGCTGATAGCATCCGACTCCGGGTTGGAGGCTGCAAATCGAACCCTTCCCCCAAACAATAAGCGGTCATCTCCCATGACTCGGAAATAGTTACCGATGTTTTTGCTGGTGACATAAGAACGTTTGTTAGGCATCAACTGATTGATCAGTTCAGGATCGACTTGCTCGGTCATGATGATGAAGCTGCCGACCGGGACGATACGTCTTCTGAACCAGCCCAGAGGACCATGCTGGCTGATACCACTTGCAATGATGACGTCTTTGGCCGTGACTTTGCCTTTTGGTGTATCTAGAACGAATTGGTTGCCAGTATTTTTGATGTTCAAAACCGGGCTGTGTTCGTAGATATTTGCGCCATATTTAACCGCACTGTTTGCCAGACCAATGCCTAGCTTGCCAACATGAAGCTGAAATCCGTTACGCTGAATCATGCCGCCATAAAACAGATCTGAGGCAATTTCGCTTTTGATTTGATTCCCATCGAGAAACTCAACGTTATGGTCGACTTCTTTGCGAATCAATTCGCAGGTATTAAATATCTTCTCTGCATGTTTAGGCTTCGATGCGAGTTTTAATTTACCGCTTTCACGGACTTCACACTCGATTTGCTCTTCTTTGATGACCTGGCGTAGAGAATCGACCGCGCTGCCGTACGCATTGTAGTAACGCTTCGCTTTATCCATGCCGATCGAATTGGCCAAAGAACCAAAATCCTGGACTACACCGCTACTGCATTGGCCGCCATTCTGGCCAGATGCGTTCTCCATGATATTTTCGGCTTCAAACAGGGCGATAGACGCCCCTTTTTTAGCCAGTGAAAGAGCAGCAGACAATCCAGTTAACCCACCGCCAACAACCACAACGTCGTAGTGCGTTTTCACTAGTTCGCTTGAGCCGTTAGTGAATTCGGGTTTGGTATCAATCCAATATGATTTATTAATCATAAAAACTCCTCACCTTGTCGAGTTAGTCCAGCCCAAGTAGGTCTGCAAGTCCGTTAATGTCTTTTACTTCATGGTATGAATAGCTGCTGTCAGCAGGACGGTCGTGACCACGGTTAACAAAGGCTTTGTTCTTAATGCCCATATCATCTGCAGAGAAAAGGTCATAACGGAAGCTCGATGAAACGTGGAGGATCTCTTCAGGTTTACAACCAAGGTTATCAATCATGTATTCAAATGCGGCTAAGCGAGGTTTGTATACTTTAGCCTCTTCAGCGGTAAATACACGGTGGAAGGGTACGCCTAATTTTTCTACGTTCTGCATAATTTGTTCATCAGCAGCATTAGAATAGATAACCAGCGGGTAAGCTTTCGCTAAACGTTTTAGACCTGAAACTGTATCTGGGTGTGGGCCCCACGTTGGTACGGCTTCGTAAAATGCTTGTCCTTCTTCCTCTTTAAATTCCAGATCCCATCGTTTACAGGTTCTTTCTAGAGCCGCTTTTAGAACTACATCATATGGACGCCATGCTGATGACGCTTCATCTAGGCGGTATTTGTAGAAGTCGATAACAAATGCATCCATTTTGTCCGCAGGAACACGATCAGCAAACATCTTGCGAGTCATGATCGCAAATTCCATTTTGATTAGCGTGCCGTAACAATCGAAAGAGATATATTTAGGTTTTAGTGTACTCATCGTATTCATCCTTAAATTTAAAAGTAACAACCCGAACTTAAAGGTAACAATCCGAAGCGTTTTGCCTTCATTTTTGCCACGACTTCATTACATCACACACCCACAGCAGATGGCGTTTAATACAAGGTCACAAAAACAGAAATCTACTTTTTTATGATTTCTTACAGCAGTAAATGTGGTGTGTATCAAAGTGGAATTGGAAATAAGAGGTGTGTGAGGTAGAAAGGTTTAGTTTGATATATGCGTTTGAAATATAAGTATTTATATTGTTTCATGATACTGTGCTAGAGGGAGGTTACGAAGTTGATTGAGGTGATAAGAGCTTCCCAGGCAACTTATTTGCTGCGTGTCAGCTGGTTCAAACAAAATAATCTGCCGTTGAAGATAATGTCGTGAATAACACGAGTTTTAACATTACGGTTTAAAGCCGGTCACTGGTTTAAAGAGGAAAGATCAGAGGTTGTGGTGCTTGGTATAGGGTGGGGTTATGAAAGTGGAGTTTGGGTATAAATAAAGCCCTGCTTTGTGAACAAGCAGGGCTCTGATTTTCACTGTTAATGTTTAACCGATAACAAGGAAGAATAGTGCAGTCGCGACGATACCGATAAGCGCATAAGGGAACTGGGTCGTAGCATGTTGCATTGACGTACAACCTGAACCTTGTGCAGAAAGCACGGTGGAGTCACTGAAGAAGCATGAGTGGCTACCAGCAGCTGATGCAGAAAGTAGAGCTGCTACCGTTAGGTGTAGAGGCACACCAAGCTGTTCACCCAATGGCAGAACAATTGGCATCGCTACCGCAAATGTACCCCAAGAAGAAGCAGTCGCGAATACCAGACCACCAGTAATCAAGAAGATGATTGCAGGGAAGTATGAGGCGTTTAGGTATGGGCTAACGGTTTCGATTACGTATTGTGTCACACCTAATGAGTCATTCACCGACTTCAGCATAAAGCCGCCAATAACGGTTGCAAGAGGCAATAGCATGACTTTAATGCCATCGTAAACAGCCTCAAACATATCGTTCATCGAAATCAGTCTTTGTGCACCATAGAAGCTGATAGTGAAGATAAGCGCAACGAAAACACCAGCCAGAAGGTCAATGCCGAAGTACCAGCTCGCGGCAACCAGAACAATCATAGGTAGCAGGAAGTTGATTAGGCCCACTGTTGGATTCGTGTGTGGAACAACGTCATTACCAAAGTCTACATCCGTTGCGCCGTCAGGACGAACCTGGCCATTCTTTGCACGTTGCTCTGCTTTTTTCATCGCGCCCAGATCTGGGATCTTTTCCATCGCAACCAAAAGAACAATTGCGAGTGTTACCCAGCCATAAGCCATGTATGGAATTGCTTCGATATAGGTTTGAATACCTTTACCTGTCTCAGCAACTCCATTCGACTCTAAAAGAGAGCTAAAGAAAATTGCCCAAGTTGAAATTGGCACAAGGATACAGATTGGCGCTGCTGTTGAGTCAACCAGATATGACAATTTTTCGCGAGAGATGTTATAGCCGTCAGTGACTTTCTTCATTGATGAAGAGATTGCAATTGCGTTTAAGTAGTCATCGATAAAGATCAAAATACCTAAAGCAAATGTCATCAGCATGGATTGTTTACGGCTTTTAACCTTAGTCACCAACATGTCTGAGAAGCTTAAAATACTGCCGCCTTTTTCAAGTACCGCAATCAAACCGCCCATCAAACCACACACCAGGATGATCCAAGCGATGGTTTCATCCATCATTACGCTCATCGAAATATCAACGATTTGCTCTACCGCTTCTGCGGGGTTGAGTAGTAGCACCCCGGCAATTGCGCCGCTAAAGAGCGCTTCTACAGTACGGTGAGTCGTCAAAGCGAAGACTAAAACCAACGCTGTAGGCAAAAGGCTCATCCATCCGTAGACTTGCCCCTCTTCGTGATTCAATCCAATCGCTGTAAAAAGTACGAAGGTCGAAACACAAATTAACGAGATAATCATATGTTGCATGTTGAATTTTAGCGGCGCATCCATCGCCTTTGTTTGCGTAGTCATAAATTACATTTCCTTTGTTTATGCCAATCACAGTAAATAACAAGCTAGAAAGCCCCATTATTTACTGCGATCGCTATTATGCCGAGTGCAACATCCAGTCGATTTCCAGTGGTGTGATAGTACGCTCAAATTCAGCGAGTTCACTTCGTTTGCAAGCAAGATACAAATCGATAAAGTCCCTTGAAATGTATTGTGCCAGCTCACTGTGTTCCAACTGATCAAGAGCTTCGGACATACGCACTGGTAAGTCAATTGCATCTTCACTTAGGGTCGGTGGACATTGATCTTTGGTATAGTTTTCACTCGCTAATACTGCGGAAAGTACTACTGCAGCGAGGATATAAGGGTTAACATCAGCTCCAGCGATACGATGTTCTATACGGCGATTTTTGCTATCGCTGATAGGCACACGCAACGCAACACCACGATGGTTTTCACCCCAGTCGGCTTTCGTCGGAACGTAAGCGCCAGGCACAAAACGGCGGTAAGAGTTAACATTAGGACAAATTAATCCCATGGCATCCGATGTTTGCTCAAGCATCGCTGCCATCGTTTGATAGAAGAGAGGGCTGGCTTGACCATCCTGTTGGCTAAAGTGGTTGTTGCCATCCTTATCCATCAAACTTAAGTGAATGTGCATGCCGTTGCCAGCTTGTTCACCAAAAGGTTTGGCCATGAAGGTTGCATCAAATCCATGCTGATGGGCAACTTGACGAATCAGACGTTTAGCGATGACGATTTCATCACATGCTCTAAGTACATCTTGTGAGTGATTGAAGTTGATCTCGAATTGGCCCGGTGCGGATTCAGAAAGGGCACCTGAAGTATTTAAGCCTTGTTCCAACGCGAATTTGTTTAGATCTGATAAGAAGTCTGCGTAGTCATCTAACCCATCTAAATCATACACTTCAGTGTCTTTTTCACGAGTTTTCTTCGTTGGGTTAATCGCCGTTAAAGGTGATCCATTTTCTCCACGTTGCTTATCAACCAGGTAAAATTCTAGTTCTAGTGCAACACAAGGGTACTGATCTTTAGCGTGTAGCTTCTGAACCATAGAAGCGAGAATGTTACGAATAAACAACGCATTTGGTTGCTGGCCCGATTCATCCACCATGCTTAGTAGTAACTGACCAACTTGTTTTTTAGCGGTAGGCATCAATGTACCACTGATAGGGAAACAAAGATTGTCTGGTTCGCCTAAATCTTCTCCTAGTCCTGCTGATTCAACGACGTTGCCTTTTAGATCGAGAGTAATAGTAGAAAGAGGCAGTGCAACGCCTTTATGTAACTTATCCAAAGCGTCGATTGGGATGCGCTTTCCTCGTGGGGATGCGTTGATATCGGTAAAAATCAGATCGATAAACTCAATATCAGGCCACTTGTGTTTAAAATTTTGAACTTCCTGTAGATACGATTCCATTTTCTTCTCCAAATAACCAGACGAGTCGAAATTAGAGATATCTGATTTAACAAAAAAGTTACAATGCGATAATTAACGAGTGTGTCAATTCAGATATATTTAATTTTAACAAGCACATACATTGCGTCTTGGCTTTTTAATTGGTTGTTTTTGTGCTTTGTTGTTAACTATTTTGTAACAGTCGTTTTTGTTTTGTTCAATATAATGAGCGTAAATATTAGTTTTATTGAGCGAAATGGTGAGGTTTGTCACGTTTTGGTTATAATTTCGAACATCTATGTTGATAATTTTGTACATGGTTTGTAGTGTTGTTGTTAAATAAATTGAACACGGATATGTCATGTCAAATAAACGCAAACCAATCATTGGCGTTGTTAGCTGCACAAAGGAGTTAGGTGGCTATCAGATTCAGGCGGTCAATGACTTTTATTTACGCGCAGTCAAAGACTTTGGCGGATTACCAGTGATATTAGCGCCTGATATGTCGAGCGACGAAATCGCATCAATTCTGGAACTATGTGATGGCTTCTTGTTCCCTGGTAGTCACTCAAATGTTGCGCCGCATCGTTACAATGCGAGCCACACCGAGAATAAAAAAGACGAAGCGCGCGATGAGTTATCGTTGAGTCTGATTCGACACGCTGTTGATAAAAATATTCCTTGTCTGGGTATTTGTCGTGGCTTTCAGGAAATGAATGTTGCGTTAGGTGGGACACTTAATCCTGCGGTTCATGATTCTGGCTTTAATGACCATCGCGAAGCGCCTGTTGAAGATTTTGAACAGAAATACTCGCCTGCACATGCTGTTCTGGTTCAAAAAGAGAGTTTGTTTGAGAAGTGGTTAGTAGAAAACCATTGGGAAAATACGACCTTCTTTGACGTGAATACACTGCACAATCAAGGCGTCGATCTGTTGGCTCCCCAGCTACAAGTCGAAGCGAAAGCGCCGGATGGCCTTATAGAAGCTTTTAGTCTTTCGCAACAAAAATTTTTCGTAGGCGTGCAGTGGCACCCAGAATGGAAAGCAAAAACCAATCATTTCTCACAAATTTTGTTTAAAGAATTTATTATGGCGGCCTCTCTTTAATTTTTGGAGCCGCATGAATGGACAATCAAGAGATTGGTAAAAATATTGTTCAGTTAAGAAAGAAACATGGATTGTCACAACGAGAACTGGCCGAGCGAGCTGGGATTACTCACAGTGCCATCTCATCAATTGAAAACGGCAAGGTTAGCCCTTCGGTTAGCTCGTTGCAAAAAATAGTGAACGTATTTTCTTTATCTCTGTCGGAGTTTTTCATTTTTGAACAAACTCAGAATGAAGATGTGAAAGTTGTCGTTACTCCAGAAGAACTTGTCGAAATGGGTAGTGAGACAGTTTCGATGAAACTGGTGACTAACGGCAATAAAGATCAGGTTATCGGATTCTTGATCGAAGAGTATGCACCACATGGAACAACGGGTGCTGCTGAAATTAAACACGAAGGCGAAGAAATTGGCACTGTGTTGGAGGGTGAAATCACTCTGGAATACAAAGGCCGATCATTCGTTATCAAAGAGGGTGAGTCGTACGTGATTGATACGACGCAGCCACACAGATTTACGAATCACACAGACAAGGCTTGTCGAATGATAAGTGCGCATACGCCAACCACATTCTAAGTGGTGCTTGCCTTGTGTGATAACAAGGAGAGCGTATGAAAACTCAAGAACAATGGATTGAACTTAAAGACAATCTAAACATCGAAAACAGGGCGTTTATCAACGGTGAATATAGCGCAGCACTAAGTGGACAGACGATCCCTGTCGTTAACCCAGCAACGGATGAGATCTTTACCGAAATCGCCCGTTGCCAAAGTGAAGATGTCGATCTTGCGGTATCATACGCTCGCAAAGCATTCCAATCAGGTCAGTGGAGCGAAAGCAGCCCGGCACACCGCAAAGCCGTGTTAAAACAATTTGCAGACCTGATTGAGCAAAACCGTGAAGAGTTGGCACTACTTGAAACTCTTGATACCGGTAAACCTATTTCTCATAGCTTTTCTACCGATATTCCTGGTGCAGCAAACTCTTTACGCTGGTACGCAGAAGCGATCGATAAAGTGTACGGAGAAGTTGCTCCAACCGAAAAAGATGTACACGCTTTTATTTCTCACCAGGCTATTGGCGTTGTTGCGGCAGTTGTTCCCTGGAATTTCCCTCTATGGCTAGCTTGCTGGAAGCTAGGTCCGGCGCTTGCTGCGGGCAACAGTGTCATTCTTAAACCGTCAGAGAAGTCTTCTCTCACTGCGATTTTCTTAGGCAAACTAGCTTCACAAGCTGGCCTACCAAACGGTGTTTTCCAAGTAATTACAGGTTTTGGCCATGAGGCGGGCGATGCGCTTGCCACTCATGATGACGTTGATTGTATCGCTTTCACTGGTTCTACACGCATTGCTGGCCAACTCATGATTCGCTCTGGCGAAAGTAACCTAAAACGCGTTTTTGCAGAAGCTGGTGGTAAGAACGCAAACATCGTATTTGAAGACTGCGAAGATCTAGACCGTGCTGCGGCTGAAACGGCGGCAGGTTGTTTCTACAACCAGGGCGAAGTGTGTGTTGCTGCGACTCGATTACTCGTTCATGAAAGCATTAAAGATCAGTTCATTGAAAAAGTCATCGAAGCTGCCAAAGCTTTCGCACCAAAAGATCCAATGGACCCGAGCTCTTCTATGGGAGCGCTTATTGACCAAGACCATAAATCTAAAGTGTTGGAATACATCACACTAGGTCTGTCTGAGGGCGCGGTATTACGCTGCGGTGGCAATGTTGAAGGGCAAGGCGCTTTCGTTGAGCCAACCATACTGGACAACGTGGACAACCACTTCCGCGTTGCTCAAGAAGAAATCTTTGGCCCGGTATTGTGCGTGATTCCATTTAAGGATGAAGCGCAAGCCATCGAAATTGCTAACGACTCGAAGTACGGCTTAGGTGCGGCACTTTGGAGTAGCAACATCAACCGCGTTCATCGCGTAGCTAAACGTCTGCAAGCCGGTTCGGTTTGGGTGAACAACTATAACGAAGGTGACATGACGGTCCCATTTGGTGGATTCAAAATGAGCGGCAATGGTCGCGATAAATCTCTTCATGCCATTGAAAAATTCACTGAAACCAAAACCACTTGGATTCGCATCCAGCCTTAAGCCTGCTGACGATTACGATTAATAAAGGAATATCACTATGAACAAGCATACGGATTCGTTCTACGCTCACTCTGTGCCAAATATGCCGGACTACCCACAACTTCAAGACAACATTGAATGTGATGTATGTGTCGTTGGCGCTGGCTTCTCTGGTCTTTCTTCTGCTCTACATTTGGCAGAGAAAGGTTTTAAAGTTGTGGTGCTGGAAAGTGCAAAAGTAGGTTTTGGAGCAACTGGTCGTAACGGCGGCCAGATCGTTAACAGTTACAGCCGAGATGTTGACGTTATTGAAAGCCGTTACGGCCAACACCAGGCTAAAGCACTGTGTGACATGATTTTCGAAGGCGGTGACATCATCCGCGGTCTTATCAACAAATACGATATCGAATGTGATTTCAAACAAGGTGGATTGTTCACTGCGCTGAACAACAAGCAGCTGAAAGGGCTAGAAGAGCACAAGAAAAACTGGGAGCGTTACGGCAACGACCAACTAACGGTGTTAGATGCAGGCCAAATCGAGGAAACAGTTGGTACTAAAGTGTATACCGGTGGTCTGCTTGATATGCGTGGTGGCCATATTCACCCGCTTAAACTTGCGTTAGGTGAAGCAGCGGCGTTTATCTCACTTGGCGGACAAATCTTTGAACAGTCTGCAGTCGTGTCGATTGATAAAGGCGTAAACCCGGTTGTTAAAACCGCACAAGGCAGCGTGAAGAGCAAATATGTTGTACTCGCGGGTAACGCCTACCTGGGTGGCCTGGCTCCAAACATCAGTAATAAAGCGATCCCTTGTGGTACGCAAGTGGTAGCAACTCAGCCTCTGTCAGAAGATCAACTGAAACAAGTACTGACCAGTGACTACTGTGTTGAAGACTGTAACTACCTATTAGATTACTTCCGTTTAACTGCTGATAAGCGTCTGTTGTTCGGAGGTGGTGTGGTCTACGGTGCACGCGACCCAGAAAACGTCGAAGCGCTTATCCGTCCTAAGATGGAAAAAGTCTTCCCTCAATTGAAAGGCATTAAGATTGATTATGCGTGGACAGGTAACTTCCTGCTTACTTATTCACGTATGCCTCAGTTCGGTTCTTTTGCTGACAACATTTACTACCTACAAGGCTACAGTGGCCACGGTGTTACGTGTACACATCTGGCAGGTAAGTTACTTGCAGAAGCATTAACCGGACACGCTGAGCGCTTTGATGCGTTTGCAGCACTAAAACATTACTCCTTCCCGGGTGGCCGTCACTTCCAAATTCCATTTACTGCAATGGGTGCGGCTTATTACAACCTACGTGACAAACTGGCGATTTAAGAGATAAGGAATATCCAATGAGCAAAGTAGTTAAATTTGCAGCCCTTCAGCTAACCAAGAGCTGGGATCTGGAAGATAACCTAGATAAAGCAAAAAAAGCGATTCGCGAAGCGGCACAAAACGGTGCGAACGTGATTCTTCCTCAAGAACTATTCGCAGCGCCTTACTTCTGCAAAAAGCAAGAAGCGAAGTATTTTGAATTGGCAGAAGAGAAAGAAAATTGTCTTCTGATCAAAGAGATGAGTGCATTGGCGAAAGAGCTGGGAGTGGTTATTCCGGTCAGCTATTTTGAAAAAGCGGGCAACAACTTTTTTAACTCACTGGTCATGATTGATGCAGACGGCACAGTACTGGATAACTACCGTAAGTCGCACATTCCAGATGGTCCAGGTTACAGTGAGAAGTACTACTTTAGCCCTGGTGATACCGGCTTTAAAGTATGGCAAACCAAATTTGGTAAGTTTGGTGCTGGTATCTGTTGGGACCAATGGTTCCCAGAGCTTGCTCGTTGTTTAGCGCTGCACGGTGCGGAAGCGATTTTCTATCCGACTGCTATTGGTTCTGAGCCTCAAGATCCAACATTAGATTCGCGTGATCATTGGCAGCGCACGATGCAAGGTCACTCGGCTGCAAACCTTGTTCCTGTCATCGCGTCAAACCGAGTCGGTACAGAAGTGGATGACGGCATTGAAACGACGTTCTACGGTTCTTCTTTCATCACTGACCACACAGGTGCAAAAATTGCTGAGGCACCACGCGAAGGCGAGACGATCATTTACGCAGAAATCGACTTAGCAGCAACGGCAAAAGCTCGTCACGCTTGGGCTCTGTTCCGCGACCGTCGTCCTGAGCTATACACAAGTGTTGGTAAGCTAGCTGTTTAAAGAGGCGTTACTATGAAGTTATCTACAACACCAGCGCAAGATGGCTTCTATTTTCCGGCTGAGTTTCAGCCGGTAAGTGAAGTCTGGCTAGCTTGGCCTGAACGACGTGATAACTGGCGTGATGATGCGATTCCTGCTCAGGAAACGTTCGCCAGAATCGCAAATGCGATTGTTGAAGTCACCAAAGTAAGTGTTGCCGTTTCATCACAACACTTTGATAAGGCCCGTCTGTTGCTGCACCCAGAAGTACGCTTGGTGGAAATCCCGTTTAACGATGCGTGGATGAGGGATATAGGCCCGACAGTTCTTGTCAATCAGGCAGGTGAACGCCGTGGGATTAGCTGGCAGTTCAACGCCTGGGGTGGTGAATACAATGGCCTTTATGAAAACTGGCAGCAAGACGATTTAGTCGCAGGTTCAGTATGCGACATCATCGGAATCGATTACTACCGTGCCCCGTTTGTACTTGAAGGCGGAGCGATTCATACAGATGGAGAAGGGACACTTTACACGACGGAAGAGTGTCTACTTAGTCCGGGGCGTAACCCGCATCTTAGCCGTGTGCAAATTGAAGAGCAGCTAAAAGAATATCTCGGCATCGAAAAAGTCATTTGGGTACCAAATGGTTTATTCAATGACGAAACGGATGGGCACGTGGATAACCTGCTGCATGTGATAGCACCGGGCAAAGTGGTGTTGAGCTGGACGGATGATCCAAGTGATCCGCAATACGAGCTTTCTCGGCAAGCTGAAAAAGTGCTGAAGTCACAGCAAGATGCAAATGGACGAAACATCGAAATTGTACGTTTACCGCTGCCAGGACCATTGCACTATAGTGAGTTGGAAGCCAATGGTATCGACGCGAGCGCAGGGATGAGCCGACAAGCGGGAGAGCGACTCAGTGCTTCATACGCGAACTTCCTCATCGTTAACAACCATGTGTTTTTACCGATGCTTGATGAAGAAACTGACTCGCTTGCTATCGATATTTTGCAAAGTGCGATGCCGGAGCATCAAATCATTGCTATACCGTCAAGAGAAGTGCTGCTTGGCGGTGGGAACATCCACTGTATTACGCAGCAGATCCCAGCTTAAAAAGAGATTGCTTTGCCACCAGAGACTAACATTAGGGTGGTGCAGAAAAGCTGTTAAAAGGAATAACCATGCAACAGATTAAAAATACAAGCCTTCTTTCGTTCATGGTGGCGAGTGAAGTACAAGGCACAGCGGTAACGAACCCAGCCACGGGCGAGGTTCTTGGATACGCGCCAGTGACCACAGAAAACGAGATCCTAAATGGAATTGAGCGCGCAAGTGTCGCGCAGAAAGAGTGGGCAAAGCTTCCAGCAAAAGCACGCTCTGCAATGCTTCATCGTTGGTACCAACTTCTACTTGAAAATAAAGAAGATCTTGGTCGCCTCATGACCTTAGAGCAGGGCAAACCACTGGCAGAGGCTCAGGGTGAGGTGCTTTACGGTGCAAGCTTTATCGAATGGTTCGCTGAGGAAGCTAAACGTACTTACGGTGAAACCATTCCTGCGCCGAGCGCAGATAAGCGTTTGGTGACCATCAAGCAGCCAATTGGTGTGGCGTGTGCGATTACACCTTGGAATTTCCCGATTGCAATGATCACTCGTAAAGCAGGTCCGGCGTTGGCTGCAGGCTGTAGCTTTATCGTGAAACCATCAGAGGCAACGCCATTTTCTGCATTTGCAGTGGCTGAGTTAGCTTACCAGGCTGGTATTCCACGTGACATACTGCAAGTGGTTCTCGGTGAGAGCTCACGTAAAGTAGGTGCTATTTTTACCTCTCATCCACTGATTCGTAAGCTCTCTTTCACGGGCTCTACTCAAGTTGGCAGTGTTCTGATGCAGCAAAGTGCGGGGGACATTAAACGCACGTCGATGGAATTGGGTGGTAATGCGCCGTTTATCGTATTTGATGACGCTGATATTGATGCAGCGGTTACGGGGGCGATGGCGTCAAAGTTCCGCAATGCCGGTCAAACTTGTGTTTGTGCCAACCGTTTCTACGTGCAAAGCAAAGTGTATGACGAGTTTGTTGCTAAATTTGATGCTGCTGTTCAGAAGCTTAAAGTCGGCAACGGCCTGGAAGCTGGCGTGAATATTGGCCCAGTGATCAGCGAGTCTGCAAAGCAAGGTATCCAGGCGCTTATCGATGGTGCTATTGAGCAAGGTGCAAAACCAGTTTCAGAGTTGAAAGAATTGGATGGTCTGTTCATGCAACCTGTGGTGCTGAAAGACGTGACTCATGACATGGAGATTGTTTCTCAGGAAATTTTCGGCCCTGTCGCACCAGTTATTCGCTTTGATAATGATGAACAACTTATCGAGATGGCGAACGACACGATCTACGGGCTGGCATCTTACTTCTACAGCCAGAATATTCACCGTGTATGGAAAATTGCTGAAGCACTTGAATACGGCATGGTTGGTATTAACGAAGGCATGATCTCTACTGAAGTGGCTCCTTTCGGTGGTGTTAAACAGTCCGGCATCGGGCGTGAAGGAGCGAAACAAGGTATTGATGAATACATGGACGTGAAATATCTCTGCTTTGGCGGCAACTAATTTAAGGACAGAACAATGACAAACCAACAACTACAACAAAGAAGAAATGAAGTAATCGCTCAGGGCATGGGCGCATTGTACCCACTTTACGTAGAGAAAGCAGAAAATGCGCACGTATGGGACATTGAAGGTAATAAATACATCGATTTTGCTGCTGGCATTGCGGTAACGAATACCGGTCACTCAAACAAACGCATCACTGAAGCAGTAAAAGCTCAGTTGGATAATTTCTCGCACACGTGTGCAATGGTGACGCCATACGCTTCTTTTGTGGAGCTGGCTGAAAAGCTAACTGAACTTGCACCTGGTGAGACGAAGAAGAAAGCGATATTCCTGACTACTGGCGCAGAAGCAGTAGAAAACGCAGTGAAAGTGGCACGTGCACATACAGGCCGTAGTGGCGTGATTGCGTTTAAAGGTGGTTTCCACGGTCGAACCAATATGACGATGGGTCTAACGGGTAAAGTTGCACCTTACAAAGCTGGCTTTGGTCCGTTCCCGAACGAAATCTATCACGCACCATACCCAAATGCGTTCCACGGCATTAGTGTTGAGCAAAGCTTGCAAGCAATTGAAGATATGTTTGCCTGCGATATTGAGCCATCACGCGTTGCGGCAATCATCTTTGAACCTGTACAAGGTGAGGGTGGTTTCTACAAAGCCCCAGAAGCGTTTGCACAAGGTCTGCGTCAGTTGTGTGATAAGCACGGTATCATGCTGATTGCAGATGAAATCCAGACAGGTTTTGCCCGTACCGGTAAAATGTTTGCGACAGAATACCTAGGTATTGAACCTGACCTGATGACAATGGCTAAAGGTATTGCTGGTGGATTCCCGATCTCAGCCGTGGTTGGTAAAGCACATGTGATGGACTCTGCTCTACCTGGTGGTTTAGGCGGTACTTATGCTGGTTCTCCGCTAGGCTGTGTTGCAGGTCTTGAAGTACTGAAAATCATCGAAGAAGAAGATTTGTGTGCAAAAGCGATGGGCATTGGCGAAGTCGTTAATGCACGCATGACTGCGCTGCAAAAATCAGTGCCTGCTATTGGTGAAATCCGTACCACTGGTGCAATGATGGCGATTGAATTCACTGACCCAGAATCAGGTAAGCCTCTGCAAGAAATGACGAAAGCAGTCATCAGTAAAGCGCAAGAAAACGGTCTGATCCTGCTTTCTTGTGGTGTAAAAGCGAACGTTATTCGTCTACTTCCACCACTGACGATTGAGTCTGAAGTACTGAACGAAGGTTTAGACAAGCTGGAAAAAATCATTCTTGAGCTGGCGTAATTGAGTCAACACAAGTATTAAAAAAGAAGAGGAAGTCAGTGGCTTCCTCTTTTTGCATTCAATTTGTGCTCGGTGTTGCCTGTCTCTCTCTTGATTTCAAAAAGGTAGCCACGAGTTGAGGTAGCAGTGACATCAGGATCATGCCTAGCATCAAACTGTATTGTAATAGGGTGAAGCTTTCTCCAAGCAACAAAAGCCCAGAAACAATCCCCGCAATTGGATTAATAATTCCGCCAAAAGTAAAGTCGACCACAGACATTCGTTGCAGAAGCCAAACATACATGGTGTAGCCCAATGCCGTGTTGAGCAAAATAACCCAGAGTAGCCCCATGATGTTTGTGGTAGATACATTGCTTATCGCACTGACATAAGGCTCCGGGTTCAGACTCGCGAGAACGCCCGCGGCAACCGATAGGACAACACCGCCGATGATCAACTGCCAGGTAAGGACTGTCCACCAATGCATTTTGGTTCCCAGTGATTTAGTCACACTGCTACCGGAGACAATACATATGATGGCGGCTAGCATCGCAAGTAAACCGATAGGATCCAGTGTGATAGTTCTGGGATCAAACAAGAACCAGGCTAAAACAATCAGCGAGATCCCTCGCCATATATGCATCGCTCTTGGCTTACGTTTATAGACTGCCCAACTGTAGAGCATCGCAAAAACTGGTACTGAAACCATCCCAACACCGGAGATGGCAGCTGGTAAAGTCAATGCCATGACAAAAATCAGTCCAAAGAACAATGCGATATTGATGGTTCCCAAGACAAACAGCGACTTCCACTCGTGCTTTTTAGGTAAGGTTGGCTTTATTGCAAGTAGCAGAAGGCCTGCTGGAAGTGCTCTTAGTGCACCCAACAATACGGGAGGCCAGTCTGGCACAGTAAACTGCGTCACGGCATAAGTGGTTCCCCAGAAAAACGAAGGGATCATCGCGAGTAAAATGTTCACATTAAATATCTTTACGTTAAGATAATTGCATGTAAAGATACGCCTAAGGTTACTTTTTGTAAAGTATCTTTATGTTAAAATAATTTGCAAGTTAACGTTGCTTTGGAGCGCATTTAGTAATGGACGCAATTGATAGAGTGGTCGATCAGTGGCTGAAGGAAAAGCCTGATCTTGATACACAGCCGATGGCTATCATGGGACGGCTGATGAGAATCGCCAAACATATGGAGACGCGCGTAGCAGAGCTTCACAAGCAGTATGATCTTAAAATGGGTGAATTTGATGTGTTGGCAACCTTGCGCCGAGCAGGAGCGCCTTATTGCTTGACTCCTTCTGCATTGATTGAATCTATGATGCTGACGTCAGGAGCAATGACAAACCGTTTGGATAAGCTGGAAAAGAAAGGTCTAATTTCCAGAGAGCACAGCAGAGAAGATCGACGCAGTGTCACGGTAGCACTAACGTCTGTTGGATTACAACTCATCGATAATTTAATTGTGGAGCATGTTGAAGTTCAACGAGACTTTATTCGTGGCTTATGTGATGAAGAAAAGATGCAGGTTAATAAGGCGTTAAAAGTCTTATTACCTCAGTTTGAGTAGAACTAATTTCGAGGTGTGTATGCAAAGCAAAGAGTTAGAAAAGTACCTCAACACTTTTATGAGTGCTGAAAGCGATTTTCCGTTTGGACCCGAAGCCTTGGTATTTAAGATTAAGGGTAAAATGTTCGCGCTACTTGCGCAGCGTGATGGTCGCGAGTACGTCAGTGTTAAGGTGAAGCCAGAAGATGGAGAAGTGCTGACTTCCCAATTCAAGGACATCACCCCCGGCTATCATCTCAATAAAAAGCATTGGATCACGGTGTATTTTGATGGTGATGTCGAAGACGGGCTAATTCAAGATCTGTGTCAACGCTCATACCAACTTATCGTTGCAAATATGACTAAAGCTCAACGTGCTTCACTTGGTTTTCTGTAGCGCAACGCAGGTAGGATGAAGCTAGCTAGACGCCGTCATACTGTATTAAGTTGTTGCCATATCAATTAAAACGAATTTTTCGATAGTGTTCGCTCAAAAACTCGCGCCTTGATCAACTTAGGGCTATATAAAAAGTAAGAGAGCGAAAAGGGGATAATGATATGCGCGCGCTATCTGATTGGTTAAAAGCCTATGGTGAAAGTCATCAAAACCCGATCAATCGAAAAATCCACGCTATTGCCGTGCCTGGTATCTATCTTGCTGTGGTCGGGTTGATCTGGTCAATTCCTCAACTTCCCATTTCAGGTCTTAATTTAAACTGGATATGGCTGGCCGTGATTCCGGTTTGGATCTTTTATTTCCGACTTTCTTTAAGTGTTTTCATGATGATGTTGGGTTATACCTTGGCATGTATTGGCTTAGTGTGGTCGTTGGAAGTTTTGCAGCTTCCTGTACTTTATATTTCCGCAATTGTATTTGGTGTTTTGTGGATGCTGCAATTTATTGGTCACAAAATTGAAGGAACTAAACCTTCATTTTACGAAGACTTACAATTTCTTCTTATCGGCCCAATCTGGGTGTTCAGAAAGCAGTAAGATGCTATTTAAAAGTAAAACTTTGCTTTTGTTAGCGTGCTAAACACAGATGTTTTTCAATACATAACATGGCGTTCTAGACTGACATTGATCTGTATTTCCGCTCAATTTTAGCGTTGAGCCAGAACTCATGATCTTTCTCAAACTAACTTCAAATTGTGTGCTGTTAAAAGGGTTTGTACAGCAACGCAGCGTTATTCCCACTATGCTTAATGTATTAGGATGCACAGCAACCACATTGTTATTTTTCAGTGACATGTCACGTAGGGAGGGGGGATGTACAACCGAGAACACAAATACGTTTATTGGAAAGAGGAGCGTAAGAAAGGCAAATGGCGTTATATCTTCAAATCTTTTTTTATGATTTGTTGCGCATTATTAGTAGGGAAAATTATAGGTTTGTTTGTGTTTGGACATTTGCATGCCATTGAGGATATCGTCGAGCAGTTGCCAGCGGATCTCTTTATCATGATGCTTGTCGGGTTCCCTATCAGTGTGATCGGTTGGTACCACGAAGAATCTAAATTTTTTAGAGCGTTAAGGCGTAAAGATAAGCAAGTCAAAATGAATAAACATAACTCTGACAAAAAATAAGTGAGACTTAGAAGACAACGCTCAGCTGGTCAGTAACTACCGCTTGGCTAAATCATGTTTTCGATCTGATTCAGTAGTTTCTCTTTTTTCACAGGTTTGGGTATATATGCGTCCATCCCTGAATCAAAGCAGCGCTGAATATCATCATCAACAACACTAGCGGTTAAAGCGATGATCGGCGTTTTTTCTAAGCCTTTACGCGCCTCATAAGCACGAATTTGTCTCGTTGCTTCAAAGCCATCCATGACTGGCATCATGCAATCCATTAAGATGATGTCAAACTCCGTGTTGCGTTGAAACATCTCTACCGCTATCTGGCCGTTTTCCGCTATTTCATATTGATATCCCGCTCTATCTAACAGCAATGACGCAACTTTCTGGTTTACTCGGTTGTCTTCAACAAGCAAGATGCGTTCAGTTCGTATGGCGATAGGATCGATTGTTGGACTTCGGTTAAGTGGTGGCTCTGCGTCTGAGTTTTGGTCTGTACTTGAGCTCATTGAGTCTGGTTCATTAAGAGGATCGGTTTGAACGTGTAATCCAAGGGCTTTGTCTAGTTTTACTTTTAGTAAACCAGCTTTAAAGGGCTTTGGAATGTAATCGTTCATTCCCATGTCAAAACACTTTTGAATATCATCTTCGACCACACTGGCGGTCAGAGCGATGATTGGGATACGAAAAGTGCGTTGTTCACTTTCTTCAATTTGTCGAATGATCTTTGTGGCTTCGAATCCATCCATTACCGGCATCATGCAGTCCATCAAGATCAACTTATATCGATTATGTTTAAACATTTCGATAGCTTCTGCTCCATTTTCTGCAAAATCAAAGCTATACCCGGCTTTTGTTACATGCAGTCCAGCAATCTTTTGATTTACCGTGTTGTCATCCACGATCAATATTTTAGGTCGTGTCGATGTCTGAAGGGAGGGAGTGTGCATTTCAGTTGGTACCGAAAAACCGCTTTCACACAGATTGAGTGCTTTAAGAAAGCGCTGACCTAACAGAGGCTGTGTAACAATGGCACTGACACTTTTCCCAAAATCGAATTGCTTACTGTGCATGTGTTTTATCAGGCAAACACGTATATTCTGGTTTTCAAAACTACGCATATAATCGGCTATCGAAATTGCCTCATCAGGTGCGGTTTCGACATATATAATGATGATGTTTTCTTTATCGTTAATCCATCTTGGCAGGTCACTAAGTTTATTGACTGAATCGCGGACATCAACTTGGTAAACGTTTAACTCGTTACGCAGTTTGTTTTCCGTATTAGCGTCATCACAAACTAGCCATATCTGATGTTGGTTCAGCGTATGATGCGGATTAAAGAATTGCTGAGAAATCGGGACGGTTAAATGAAAGTAGAAGCGACTTCCCAGCCCTTTTTGGGAGTCAAGCTTGATATGTCCTCCCATCAGATCGACAAGTTGAGTACTAATTGCTAGACCAAGCCCTGTACCACCAAACTGTCGTGTGGTTGAATTATCTTCTTGAGCAAAGGGTGCAAAAATGCTTATCTGCTGTTGTTCATTAATACCGATGCCAGAGTCTTTGACAGAAAACTCAATGACAGCAGTAGAGTCGGTAAGGGCATGGGTAAAAATGCTGAGCTCGACATAGCCTTGTTGAGTAAATTTAACGGCGTTTGACATAAAGTTCATGAGGATTTGGTGTAGGCGATGGTCATCTACCACGATGTGGTAGGGCGTATTAGGGCTGATGTTCACCTTGATATCAATGCCTTTTTCTTTTGCTTTTGGACACACGATAGACGCAATGTCGTAAATTGACTCTCGAATACAGCTCGAATTAGGGCTAATCATTAGCATGCCAGATTCAATTTTAGAAAAGTCTAGTACATCATTGATAAGGCTTAGCAACAGTTGTGATGATGTTTCTATCGTGTCGACATAGTCGCGCTGGACGGCGGTGAGTGAGGTATCCGACAGAACTTCTGAAATACCAATTACCCCATTTAACGGCGTACGGATTTCGTGTGACATGTTGGCCAGGAAGCTGCTCTTCGCTTTACTCGCCTCAATCGCTTCATCTTTGGCTCGTTCTGCATCTTCTTTTGCTTGAGTCAGCTTTTGCTTTGCCTGCTCTCGTTCGTAACTCAACTTGTCCACTTCCCGAGCAAATTTGCTGAGTTCATCTTTACCTTTAATCAGTCCTGACAAAGGAGAGTCTGCCACGTAACTTTCGTGACTCAGGAATTCTAGTACTAAATCCAGGTTACCTGTGACCTTACGAATTAATCGTATGGTTAGGCTGATGACCAGAACCGTAATTAACAAGACTGCAGCGATAAAAATCAATCGATGTTGAGTCGTGTTGGTAATGGACTCACTAATTCTTGCCTGCAACTGGTGCACGATGTGTTTGTCTATACCGTGAATGAGCGTCATTCGTTTGTTTAGCGCTGCTAAACCTGAAGCGATTTGTTGTGACGTCAGGGCTTGTAGCTGTCGCGGCTGAAGTATATTGGTGCGGAACTCCTGACTGATTCGAAATACCTCGTCGCTAAAGGTGTCGATAAGCATCTCGACTTGTTGACGATTGGCATTGAGAGCCATAAAACGTTCGATTAAGAGTTGTTGACTTTGTACGAGTGACTGAATTTCGTCTCGGATAGCCGTATTGTAGTATTGGTCTTTTTCTACTGATTCAATAAGGTACTGGCTGAGTCTGTGTTCTTTAGTCGACCAATACATAAGCCATTCCAAATGCATTATCGATGAGAGGTCGTTATTGGTTTCATGGCTGATATTACTAAAGTAGATCTGGTCCAGGCTTAAAAGGATTTGTTGATATATGCCAGATCGCAATTCGATCGCATCTAGCTGTTCTTCGGCATCAGAGGCTTCGTTTAACGCCATACTGGCCTCTTCAAAGCTTGTTAATAAAACTGATATCTCCAAATCGTTTCCGAAAATTGCACGATTTCGGTGCTTGAGCTCCTGAGCAAGGCGAAGAATTTCCTCTGATTTATCGACGTTTTCTAATGTGTTGGGAAGATTATAGAGGTGGGAAACGAGCTCTATGTAATCCGTAAATAGCTGAGCTCTATTGAGATCCTGCGCTTGTGATGAAAGGCGGTGTACGTGTTGACCTGCCAGAATAAGCAGCAATGTTATTGGCAAAAGAACCAAGCCAAATAATTTTTGCTTAACAGACAGGTTATCCCAGGAAAAAACACCGACCACAGTACACTTCCATATTCAAGTTGGTTGATATGCAAAGTGTAGTTTATCTATCTCAACAGGTTTGCTTTCGGACAAAACTCTAACTTGCAAGCAAAAGGAAGTGTGACTCAGATTTCATACTGTTTTTTCGTTCAAAAGGTTCGGTCATCAAAATCAATCGTCATGATATAAATTATCGCGGTTACAGTTGCTCTAACTGCCTCTGATATTTTTGTTCGAGTGATTCGTTTCCAGCAGTGCGTTCGAGTTCAAGCATCAGTTGTAAAGCGGGTTTCTTTACCCCATAGATCTGGTTAAAGCGCATGAGTCTGATTCTGGCATCGGTGAATTCTCCTGCGTCAATTTCTAGCTTAGCGAGTTGAAGAATCGATTTGGGTCTGTGTGGGTCGTGGTCGATAGCTCTTGTGAAGTAATACTTTGCTTTGTCTTTATCTTGTGATTTCAAAGCACAAAATGCAGCATTTTCGTAACTGGCTGGAATCAGATAGTAGTACGGCTGTTCAATAGCCCGGTTGAACATCTTGTCAGCTTGTTGGTACTGGCCTCGCTTGCATAAGAAAGTCCCGTAGTTGTTCAGGACGTTACCATTTTGGGTGTGTTGGCGTAATGAGCGCTTATACATCTGTTCCGCTTTAGAATCTTCACCGACGGTTTCGTAGTAGTGTGCCATGGAAAGCTGAGAACGGTAATATTGAGGGGCGTGAGTTAGCGCTTGTTGTAAATTATCATGAGCACGAATCGTGCTGCCACTCTCCAGATAACCAAGACCTAGCGCAATACGTGACTCTGCCATCGCGACTGGGTCTGCTTTTATGACCGGCCCCCCATCTTTTTTCACCGTGACACAGCCTACCAGTGAATATTGAGCAACTAAAAGAACTATCCCAAGCTTAACTGTTTTCATTTCTCATCCCTACATACCTGTATTTCACTGAATGATATGAATTGCGTGGCAAAAGCCTATTGATGAGAAATTACGATGCGATCAGGTTTGCAAACTACTGCGAAAAAGCCGCCGTATGGCGGCTTGGTTCACAAAGTTAAGTCATTGAATTAATCGTCTTTAGTGAATGCATCTTCACTGAAATGATCTAGGTCGAATGGTGTTTGTTGGTAAACACAGTAGTTCAGCCAGTTGGAGAACAACAAATGACCATGGCTTCTCCAGCTTGCTGTCGGTGGATTATCCGGGTTGTTATTCGGATAGTAGTTTACCGGAATAGCAGGCTCCATACCTTCGCTCAAATCTCGGATATATTCATTATGAAGTGTGTAGGAATCATACTCAGGATGGCCAGTCACAAACACGTTTCGCTTATCTTTGGTTGTTGCTAAGTAAACACCGGCGACGTCGGAAGTCGCTAGAATATCTAAATCGGTATGCTCTTCCAGGAAATGCTGTGAGAAGTCGGCATAACGTGAGTGAGGCGCTAAAAAGGTGTCATCAAATCCACGTAATATTGGATGGTACTGATTATGGATCTGATGATGATAAACACCAGAGAGCTTTTCTTTACGGGTTTTCTTCGGCAAATCGTAAAGCAATTTTAAACCAGCTTGAGCCGCCCAACACACATATAGTGTTGATGTGACATGCTGTTTGGCCCATTCCATAATCGTTTTCAGATGGTCCCAATACAACACATCTTCAAATTGCACTAGGCCGAGTGGGGCACCTGTGATGATCAGACCATCAAAATTTTTGTTTTTGACCATCTCAAACTGGCGGTAAAAATTATCCAAGTGTTCTGTTGGTGTATTTTTACTTGGGCGATCATCAATTCGCAGTAATTCAACATTAACTTGAAGAGGACTATTGGAAAGTAAACGCAGAAACTGAGTTTCAGTCTCGATCTTCTTAGGCATTAAATTCAGGATCAGTACTCGCAACGGACGTATTTCCTGACTTGCCGCTCGAGTCTCAGTCATTACGAAGATGTTCTCTGTCCTTAGTATGTCAGTTGCAGGTAATTGATCTGGAATTCTAATTGGCACGACTTTCTCTCCCTAATCCTGGTCATCTAGACGTCTATACATCTAAAGCTAACTCAAATCGAATTAGATGTCGATACGAAATGTGACTTTAGATAAGTTTAACTCTTACTTATTTATGTTAGAAATAAATGTATTGATTATATTTCCATCATCAATGACCTTGGCGTCTGCTAATCGTGACTAGATAATTATTTATGATGAGGCGATATTGGAATGTGTCTTATACCATTTGATGATGGTTTTACGAACGAGTGAATATGGATGAATGGGCATCACTAGTGAGTATGGGCTGTAAATCTCTTTTGGTCGGGGATACGGCATAAGCCAGATATTGCTAACCTGCTTAATCCGCTATTTTTTTTACATTCATTGGGTTGTATAGTGAATGTACTAAACTTTCGTAATCATCTATTTCATCCAAGCCAACACCAGAAAGTTGGGAACTATGCCCTATGTTTGAAGAGTTAGCGTTTGCCGGGCTTCTGTTTAGCCCGCTGGTGATTTTTATGCCTCTTGCTTTTTTACTGTCATGGAGTACGCGTTTTGTGCTGCATAAATCAGGTTTATACGCAAAACTGTGGAAGGCACCCTGGTTTGAAGTCAGCTTGTATGTCTGTTATCTCGCGTTAGTCATCTATCTATTTGGGAGCTAATCATCTTATGGGAAAATTCATTCGTATCTCCCTCACACTTACGACTCTGGTTGTTGCCGTAATTCTTGGTCATTGGATTTGGCAGCATTATCTGTATTCTCCCTGGACCAGAGATGGGCGAATAAGGGCTCACGTGATAACGATTGCTCCTGATGTTTCTGGATGGGTCAATGAGATTGAAGTCAGTGACAATCAGGATGTCAAAAAAGGTGATGTTATTTTCACCGTTGACGATGCTCGCTATAAAGCGGCGATAGCAGAGCTGGAAGCGCAAGTTGAAAACAAAAAATATGCGTGGGAATTAGCAAAACATCAGTACTCACGTCGTGAAACATTAACGAATAAGCAATTGATCAGTGAAGAAACGGCAGAAAGCGCTCGTATCACTACTGAACTGGCAAAATCGAATTACAAACTGGCTCAGGCTCAGCTTGCCACCGCTCAGATCAACCTGGATCGTACCGTTATCAAAGCGCCTGCGGATGGCAGCATTATCAATTTGAGTCTTAGAGATGGTAATTATGTCAGTCAGGGTAATCCTGTTCTTTCGTTAGTGAAAGCGAACTCCTTTTACGTGACGGGGTATTTTGAAGAAACAAAGATCCCACTGATTAAGCTTGGTCAAAAGGCAAAAATCACCTTAATGAGTGGAGGTAAAGCACTAACCGGAACCGTTACGAGTATTGGTGAAGCGATTGCTGATAGTAACACGACTGGTAACAGCCAACTGCTGCCTCAGGTTCAACAGACCTTTAACTGGGTTCGTTTAGCGCAAAGAATCCCGGTGGATATCAAATTGGATGATTACCCTGACGATCTGAATCTTAGCGCAGGGATGACCGTTTCTATTCATTTAAATGAGACCGCTCAGTAACCATGCAGGCACTATTTAATAGTCTATTTTTCCCTGATAAACAGGCGATAAAGTTTGCTATCAAAGGCGTGATTGCTATGGCGTTGTCTCTGTACATTGCCATGTTCTTGAACCTAGACCGACCATACTGGGCGTTAATTGGTGCAGTATTTCTGCAAATTCGTCCTCAAAGCGGTCTGGTTGTTGAAAAGGGCATGTACCAGATTATCGGTACTCTGGTTGGCGGGTTTGTGGGTATCACCATTCTTCAATGGTTTGCCCCTTACCCTGAAATCGCACTCGGTCTGTTGGCTCTTTGGTTGGGTATTAACTCAGGACTATCAGCCATGGTGCGTCGGCAAAATTTAGTCTACGCCTTTGCGATGGCAGGTATGACGGCGTGTTTAGTCTGCTTGTTAGTCATGGTACAGCCGGATCTTGCCAGCAGTCAGCGTGTATTTGATATAGCACAGGCCAGAATCAGTGAAATTGTCATTGGTGTTATCTGTGCGACTCTGGTCAGTCAGCTGATTTGGCCGGAGAAAGTGAAAGATGGCTTAGTCGTCAACGCCAGGAACGTTATTAATCAGACGTTAGGTTATTTAGTCATCGAGCTGGATAAAAATGGCTCTCATGAGGAACGCCACCACACAATTGATAGCATACTTGAGTCAGTAACCGCTCTCAGTGATGACTCAAGTGCAGTGAGTTTTGAAGGTCCTGAAGGTAAAGGGCAGAGCCGGGCAGCCAATGCGATAGGTAATAGCGTGTTGTCACTATTGGCTTTGGTACAGATATTCGGGCGCTTGCAGCGTCGCCATCCGGAGCTCGTAGGTGAGGTTCTTGAGCCAGTACTGGACTCTATGCGCATGAGTTTTACCCAAATGGCAGACTCGAGAGACTACGATGAGTGCTACACTATTGCCCAGTCATTGCGCCGCAAGCAGATGGAATATGCCAATCAGGTTGGTGAGAAAACGCCGCTGCAAAAACGTTTACTTAAGATTTCGCTTGAGTTGAGTGCTGAGTTGATTGTCTTGCTTAAAGGTTATGCCAAGTTGTCCAGTAAAGAGACGACCAATTTGAATGCACCGAGTTTTCAAAGCCATCGTGATCCTTTGATCGGCATTACTACCGGGCTTCGTAGCGTATTGCTATTTCTGGTTGGTGCCGGGCTCTGGGTGGGGACGGGCTCATCCTCGGTCATGATGATTATGATACTGCCAGTGGTGTTTTCTATTATGATGGCTCGCTTACCGATGTCGACTCTTACTGTAGTGCTAAAGCGGCTACTGGTTGGAATCGTTATCGCGTTACCGTTAGCCATTTTTTATGCATTACCTTTAATCGCAGCAAGCAGTAAAGATTTTGAGCTGCTAGTACTCATATTGGCTGGCCCTTATTTCATAGGTCTGTTGGCGTTAGCGAATCGAGCTACCTTGCCGTATGGTCTTGGCATCTGTATCCCATTTACGATATTTATTATGCCTAGTACAGACATGACTCGGGCACTCACCGTGAGCACGACGATCAGTAATGGTATGGCCATCTTTGTTGGTGTCACAGTGTTGTACTGGATTTTCAAATTAGTGACAGGCCCTAGTTTGCCACTCATGCTGACACGCTTAATGCGTGCGACTCAGAATGATCTTATTGATATGGACAAGCACACCGCGCCAGAACAGTGGTTCAATGCACGTATGGGGGATAGGTTATTAAGGATTTCGACTTATGATAAAGCACTTAGTTCAGAGCGAAACGTCACAGACCTGGCGTTAACGGGATTAAATCTTGGTCATGTTTCCATGCGTTTACATCGTATTGTAAGAAGAGTCGCAGATACTAAATTGGATTCACATTTGATTTACTGGCAGGAGGCACTGGCTAACGCGTACCTAAACGCTTTTCATGGTAAAGAAGATCCCATATTTCATCTTGCCAACGCGTCACTGTTATCGAGATTAGATGAGTTTGATTTTTTACCGGAACAGAAAGACATACTGGCGGGTATGTGTGAACGTATTCAACTAACTCTTGATCGAAGTGCAAAAGCTATTGCTGAAGAAAGAACATAGGCAGATGTGCGGAAAGGGCATCAGATGATGTCCTGACCAGAAAACTTCTCGCCCGCATTGAATGTAATGACGCCTGAGTCCGATTGTGGGTAAAATTGTTCTACGACGAAAGGGTGCTGATGGGAATGTAAAACTAGCTATGAGAATTTGCTACGAAATACAAAATAAACAGCACCAACTAAACATAAACCAGCCCAGAGATAATCGAGTTTTAGGGGTTCTTTTAGATAAAGAACAGAAAAAGGGACGAATACCATCAAGGTGATGACTTCTTGCATTATTTTTAGTTGGCCAACGCTCAAGACGGTATAGCCAATTCTGTTGGCAGGAACCTGCAGAAGGTACTCAAATAATGCAATTCCCCAACTGACGAGCGCTGCAATTATCCACAATTTATTGTTCAGCTCTTTTAAATGTGCATACCAAGCGAAGGTCATAAAAACGTTACTACATATAAGTAACGAAATACTGAGAAACACCGGATTCATAAACACTCAAACTCAAATAGATGGCTCACCACGATAATGAGCCAGAACCAAAGTTGGCGCATTCTACTCTTGAGTGAAAACAGAGTAAATTGGAATATTACAGACAAGAGTAGCTTGTTTGTGATGCTCTGAAGTTTTGGTGCCGATAGGATACACATTAAGCCTGTTAATTAGAACGAGCATAAATAAGCCTTTAATCTAAGTGCTTAAACTGCAATGCCACCAGTCGCTGATATAACTCGCAGCTTTGCATCAAGGATTGGTGGTGACCAATGTCGACCAGTTCGCCGCCATCTAAAACTGCTATTTTATCTGCATGTTGGATGGTCGATAAACGATGAGCGATGATCAGTGTGGTACGGTCTTTCATTAACGCCTCAAGTGCTTGCTGAACATGGTGTTCACTTTCGCTATCTAGTGCACTGGTGGCTTCATCAAGCAGTAGGATTTTCGGGTCTTTAAGAATGGCACGAGCAATCGCAATTCGCTGCTTTTGGCCTCCTGAAAGTCTCACGCCACGCTCCCCTAAAAAGCTACGATACCCTTCAGGTAGCTTCTCAATAAATTCATGTGCGTGGGCTTTTTTCGCGGCTTCGATGACTTGCTCATCCGTTGCTTCGGGGTTGCCGTAACGAATGTTGTGGAACACATCATTGCTAAACAAGGCAGGCTGTTGTGGTACCAGTGCCATTTGGCGGCGCAGATCGTTCGGGTCGAACTGGCGAATATCGATTCCTCCAAACAAAACCTGGCCTTGTTGTGGGTCGTAAAAACGTTGTAACAGTTCAAATAGTGTCGTTTTACCAGCGCCAGACGGACCAACCAGTGCCAAGACCTTTCCTTGTTCAGCGGTTAGGTTTAGCGCTTTGATCGCAGGTTGACCAGGGCGAGAAGGGTAGGTGAAATTAACCGATTTAAATGCCACCTCTGCAGGCATCGTGGCGTTTATCGCTAAAGGATGGGTTGGCGCACTAATCTCGCTATCTACTTGCAGGATCTCAATCAATCTTTCGGTTGCGCCCGCGGATCTTTGTAATTCACCAAGCACTTCTGAAATGGTTGCCATGGAGGACGCGACCATAATGGCATAAAACACAAAAGCCCCCAGATCACCTGCTGACATCTTTCCGTGAATAACATCACTGCCGCCGACCCAAAGCATACCTGAAATGGCGCTAAAGACGATTACAATGACACCTGATATTAAAATCGCTCGCTGCTTCACTCGTTGTCTACCAACCTCGAACGCTTTCTCCACCTCTACGGCAAAGGCGGCTTTTTCATGTTGTTCTGAATTAAAGCTCTGTACGGTTTTAATATGCTCTATGGCTTCACCTGCATAGCTGCCCATTTCCGCCATGGAGTCCTGACTTTGGCGAGACAGTGCACGTACTCGTCGGCCATAAACCAAAATAGGCACCAAAACGAACGGTACTGAAGCAAGGACAATCAGCGTGAGCTTAAAGTTGGTGGCAAACAACATAATGATGGCCCCAACGCACATCAAGGCACTGCGCATTGCCATGGAAAATGAAGAGCCAATAATGCTCTGTAACAAAGTGGTGTCAGTGGTGAGGCGCGACATAATATCGCCGCTACTGTTGGTTTCAAAATAACTCGGATGCAGTGAAATAACATGGTTAAACACCGCAAGGCGAATATCGGCGCTGACGCGTTCTCCTACTGATGAAACAAGATAGAAGCGAAAGAAAGTACCGATAGCAATACACAAAGTAATAGCGATAATAAATTGAATCGCACTGCTTAACTCTTGTAACGACTGCTGAGCGAACCCCTGATCAATAAGAATGCGTACGCCATAGCCAACTGACAACGTCAGGCTTGCAGTCGCTACCAGTGCGACCAGGGCTGCGGTAACTCGCCACTTATAAGGTGAAACAAAGTTGTTGAGTTTAAGAAGAATGCTGAGGTTTTTGTTCTTTTTACTGCTCATGAGAGGTTCACATATTTATTATGATATTGGGCATAGTAAGCGACTTTGTTTAAGGCAACCAGTAACGAGTTATTTTCAGGGAACGACGATATGTTGTTACTGAAAGAAGAAAATACATGCTTCTGGCCTGTTTGGTTGCCAATCTCGATAATGCTTTTTTAAGCACACTTCCTTGTACACAATAGAGCAAACTGGACTAATATTTGTCTCGCATTATCTGTCGTTGAAATCTGCTGCTTTTTCTTAGCGAAAAGTTCACCTTCCAAGTGTTCCTCAACGTTGTCCAGCATATCAGCCATGATTTCGGCAGAAAACTCAGGGTGAAACTGTACGCCCCATGTGCATTTACCAATGCGAAATGAGTGGTGCTTATCCATATCACTTTCCGCAAGAAGTACGGCGTTTTCTGGTAGAGTCAGTACAGTCTGGAAATGGATGGTTTGTGCCAGAAATTGTTTCGGTAAACGCGAAAAAAGCGGGTCATGTTCGCTTTCGGCACTCCGGGTAATGTTTACTGTTCCTACCTCTAAGCCATTTGGGTTATATCCGGCTTTCCCGCCAAACGCATAAGCCAAAAGCTGGTGTCCAAAACAGATGCCTAGGATAGGGATATGTTGTTCACTCAGCGCAACGAGCTCTGCGGACAATCTTTTCATCCAGTCGGTTTTTTCAGTAACCATAGAAAGCGAACCCATGATGATGACACCTGCCAGAGTATTACTATCTGGCAGTGGAGTATGAATGCCGTCATGGAAAATGATATTTAATGAAACTTCACCAATAGCCTGCTTAGCCCATAACTCGAAATCACCAAACTTACTGAGTTGCCTTTCCGGTGCAGATCCTACGTTGACGATTAATAGTGTTTTCATTACATCCCTTGGTCATATTTTTGTAATCCAATCAATATAAAGACCGGATAGATTAAACGCAATAAAGGTGTGAATGATGGTGCGTGCTTTGTAAATTACATTGTAACGATAGGCGGGCTCTGTACAGTTCAGTTTGATTTGAACACGCTTTGTTGTGATTTCTAGATCAGGCGCCCAGTTGGACACCTAATCACTAGATGTTATAGGTATCGAGTCCTAAGGTGCTGTTTGAAATGGACAGGATTCAGTGTTTCACCCGTTGCTTCCTTAACTAATTCATCTGTTGTTAATAAGCTGCCTTTGCTCCAAATGTTGTCTGATAGCCAAGTGAAGATAGGCGTGAGATCGCCGCTTTGGATAGCACCGTCAACGTCTACTGTTTTCTTCATTGCAGCCATAAACTGCGCCGCATACATCGCGCCTAATGTGTTGCTCGGGAAGTAACCGAATGCGCGATCTGGTCAATGAACACTGATATCTATTTTTTCAGTTAAAAATCGAGGTTGAAATTGGTCGGATAATAAGAAAGCCGTTACATAATCCTTTGAAATATTTGTGTTATCCTATAGTTAAATTTTGCTTGATAGTGTATTTAGGCAAATAAGTTGAGGCAGGAATGCATGGATGAACTCAGTGCTATAGATAACAGAATCGCAGCGCTTAAAGCAGAGTTAGCGCAGCTTGAGGCTAAGCGGTTGAAGTTAATTGTTTCAGAAGAATCTGTGTCTACCGTATGTAGCAATACAATGTCTCCAGAACAAAAAGTCGAGCTATTTCGACGTTACTTCCAAGGGAACACTAGCTGTTATGCAGTGCGCTGGCAAAACAAACAAGGGCGTTCTGGATACTCGATAGCATGTAACAATGAATGGCAACAGGGGCTATGCAATAAACCGAAAGTCAAATGTTTGGAATGCCCCAACCAATCGTTCAAACCACTGGATGAAAAAGCTCTGTATGATCACTTGTCGGGGAAATCTATTGTTGGTATCTACCCAATGGACAGTGATAGTAACTGCTGGTTTCTTGCTATTGATTTCGATAAGAAGGACTGGAAGGAAGCCTCGCTGGCTTACGCTGAAGCATGTAGACGTAATGGAATAGATTTTTTGCTTGAACGTTCTCGTTCAGGGAATGGTGCGCATGTATGGATTTTCTTTGAAACTAAAGTTGATGCAGCTAGTGTGCGAAAGCTAGGTTTTATGCTCCTTGACCAGGCTATGCTAATCCACGGAGCGCTGTCCTTTGAATCATATGACCGATTGTTTCCTAATCAGGATTTTTTACCTGTAGCAGGAATAGGTAACTTGATTGCTTTACCATTACAAAAAGGTTCTAGAGCAGAGGGAAACTCTGAATTTGTTGATGGGAATTTTTTGTCTTATCAGGATCAATGGCAGATCCTAGCCTCAACAAAAAAATTGACAGTTGATGCTTTGGCTAAGTTGGTACTGTCTCACGAGTCTATTGATCATGATAAGACAGGGTTCACGTTGCCACCTTGGGAGCGAAACCTACCTGCTACTTCTTCTATAATTCTAGGGTGCCCAGACAATATTGAAATCACTCTAGCGAATAGAATTTATCTTCCCATAGAAACATTACCAAATGCTTTGCTTGCCAGATTAAAAAGGTTTGCATCATTTTCAAATCCCAAATTTTTCAAGGCTCAGGGATTGCGGCTATCAACGAATGGAATATCCAGATACATATCACTGGCAGAAATCGACAGTGGTTACCTTGTACTACCACGAGGCTGTATTGATGATGCTTGTGAGTTATTGGAACAGTCAAATATCAAATTGTTCTTTAACGATAAAAGAAGACCTGGAGTTCGACTCAAAAGTATCCAGTTCAATGGCGTATTAAGGAAAGAACAAAAGGTAGCGGTGGATGCCGTTTCTAAATTTGATATCGGTGTTTTACACGCACCGACAGCGTTTGGGAAGACCGTAACGGCAATAGGACTGCTATACAAAAGAAAGGTCAACACATTAATCCTCGTTCACAATAAACAACTTGTGGAGCAATGGCAGGAGCGACTGAAAACGTTCACTACAGGTGTAGACATTGGTGTACTGACGGGCTTAAAGAAAAAGCCAACGAAGGCAGTTGATGTCGCAACGTATCAAAGTTTACTTAACCGTAGCGATAATACCGTTAACCCTGTTGTGCATGAATACGGACAGGTCATCATAGATGAGTGTCATCATTTGTCAGCACCGCAGTATGAAAAATTATTGGGGGAGATTCACGCAAAATATGTATTTGGAATTAGCGCAACCTTGGAACGTAGAGATGGTCACCAACCAATCATTTTCATGCAGGCGGGTAGGATAAGACATAACATTACTCCGACCAGTTCTGCGAAATTTGTCCAATCCCTTCAAAAGAAGGAGGTTCTCTTTGAACCTCCACTTCAATTGGTAACTCAAGAACCTCGACCACATATTGCTGATGTATATCGATGGCTGATTGAGAATGAAATGAGAAATCAGTTAATCATCAATGATATCGAAGCCGAAGTGAGGCAAGAACGTGTTCCTATTGTTCTTACAGAGCGTCGAGAGCATGCAAAAATTCTTAGTGACATGTTGACTCTAAGAGCAATTCAAAATGAGGTGCTCATTGGCGCAATGAAAAAGAAAGATCGAGAAGAGGTCAATGAAAAGCTGGCGACCACACAGGTGTTGGTAGCGACTGGGCGGTTTATTGGTGAAGGATTTGACCTACCTCGACTCGATACCTTGGTTCTCGCATTACCTGTATCTTGGAAAGGAGCACTTGTTCAGTATGTCGGAAGGATACAGCGGGAGTATGACGGTAAGACGGAAACTCGTGTTATTGATTATGTAGATATGAAAATTCCAATGCTGGCAAGAATGTATTCCAAGCGGAGCCGAGGATACAAAGCGCTGGGTTTTTCTGAATCTGTGGCATATAAGCAGGAGAACCTCGCTTTATGAATAGATATGTACTTGATTCATCGGAAACACGGTTTGAGGTCGGATCACAGGGTAAGGTGCTGGCAAATAAGCTTGGTATAACAATTTCTGATGAAATGGATGATGTAGAAGCAATTTTGTTAACCAAGTTATATGAAAAAATTTTCGAGGAAGGAAATACAGAGTTTCAGCCAACTTTTTCTGACATCATAGGCTGGCACAGGCAGTGGCTTGGTAATGTCTATGAATGGGCTGGGAGGATCAGAAATGTGGATATGGGCAAAGGAGGCTTCCAGTTTACTTCACCACTTCAGATCGGAAGATGTATTGAACTGTTTGAACAGAATTATTTGTCAAAATTCGAAAGTATTCCAGAAATGGGCAGGGAAGAGTTAGTGTCGTACTTGGCTAGGAGCCACATTGAACTTATCTTGATCCATCCATTTAGGGAAGGGAATGGCAGAATAAGCCGACTACTTATGGACGTAATGTGCAACAAGGCAGGGTTAGGGCTATTAGATTACAGTTTGTGGGACAAACACAAAGACTTCTATATCGCTTCTATTCAAGCTGGTGTGGCGCATGAATTTCAGCATATGGAAAGACTGGTTAGAGACACCATTAGCTAGCTAATGATAAGGCGCTATACTTTCGCTTGTTTGCTTTTAGACGCTGTTCAATATTTTGAACAGGAGATCCTGTCTCAATTGCAGTCGAGCTTGCCACCGCACGATAGATCATCTTTTGAGTGATTTTCTTTTTTTCTGTCTTCATATTTTTCTGCTACAAGCAATTCCATATAGTATTGATGCTACATTACGTACTGCTATTTTTCAATCGACAAAATCTTGAAAGGGCACCGTATTACTATCATCTAAAAGGCCGTGAATAAAAAGATACGAGCTATTTCAGAGTAGCCCGCATATAAATAACCAAACTAGAGGTAACGATTTTTTAAGTGGCTCTGAAAATGGACAGGATTCAGTGTTTCACCCGTTGCTTCCTTAACTAATTCATCCGTTGTTAATAAGCTGCCTTTGCTCCAAATGTTGTCTGATAGCCAAGTGAAGATAGGGCTGAGATCCCCGCTTTGGATAGTACCGTCAACGTCTACTGTTTTCTTCATAGCTGCCATAAATTGCGCGGCATACATAGCGCCTAATGTGTAGCTCGGGAAGTAACCGAATGCACCATCTGTCCAATGTATAGTGATAACTTTCATTTTGTAGTATGGTGTAACAATGAGAAAAGTATACAGTTATATGCGCTTTAGCCGCCCTGAACAAGCTAAAGGCACATCAATCGAACGCCAGTCACATTTCGCTGAGCAATACGCCCTTGAGCATGGCTTAGAGCTAGATAAGAGCTTAACCATGATGGACAAGGGGCTTAGTGCGTTTCATGGCGTTCATAAGACAAAGGGAGCATTTGGTCAGTTCTTGGCGGCGGTAACAGCAGGCAAAGTTCAATCTGGCTCAGTGCTGGTAGTTGAATCATTAGACCGTTTGAGCCGTGAAGACCCATTAATAGCTCAATCGGCATTAAGTGACTTGATTCTGTCTGGTATAACGGTCGTAACTGCCGCAGACAATCAAGTTTATTCTCGGGAAGAGATTCAACAAAACCCATTCAAGTTAATTATGTCACTTGTTGTGATGATTCGAGCGAATGAAGAGTCTGAAACTAAACAACGTCGTTCAAATGCTTTCTTAAAGAGTGCTTTGAACCAGTATCAATCGAATGGAAAAATTCGACGACTAGGTGCTGACCCTAGTTGGCTTAATTTCAACAAAGACGATGACACGTACTCTTTTAATGAACGTGTAGAAGTTATTCGTCGAATACTGAGTCTGTACAATCAAGGGATAGGTTCTCTAAAGATAGCCAGACAACTGACAGAAGAAAGCATACCAACGCTATCAGGTAAACGTAGTGCTTGGGGACAGACTACAGTTGCAAACATTGTTAAGTCCCATGCTTTATATGGAATGAAACGAATTAACGTTCAAGGTATTGACTACGATCTTGAAGACTTCTACCCAGCGTTGATTTCAAAATCCAAGTGGTTAGCGTTACAACAGCATAGAACGAAGCGTAGTAAAACTATGCATGGCCGAGGTGAAGCTGTTCACTTGATTACTGGTCATGGCAAAGGGTTTACAACTTGTGGCTATTGCGGAGGTGGGTTAGGTGCTCAAACACAAAAGCAATATAAACGCTCTGGGGAATACAGTAGAACCGTTACACGTTTGCACTGTTTAACGCATAAAGAAACAAGTTCATGCTGTTCGTCTGTTTTTCTTGAGCCAATAGAAAGCGCGGTATTGTTTGCAGCATGTATTGGTGTTGAACCTCAGTCTTTAGTGCCTACAGTTAACAATGTTAACTACTCTGCTTTAATAGACGAAGCAGACAACAAAGTTAAACATATTGTTGAACAGGTTGCAGCAGGGGCACCTTGGGAGTTGTTCAGAGATGCTCACGACAGACTGGAGTTAGAAAAGCAAAAGCTGATTAAAGAGCGTGATTCACAAAAGCCAGATGTTAATCAAAGTGATGTTCAGAAATGGGTAGATATGCTGGTGGAACTGGCTGATAAAGCGCGAGCAGGAGATAAAGAAGCTAGGTTGAAATGTAGAACGTTGATCAGCAGTATTTGTAAGAGCATTGTTATTAAGTTACGGGGGCATGATTTCAAATCAGTGCCATTAGTTACGATTACGTTTGTTACTGATGAGCAGTTTGAATTCAAGGTCGGAGAGAGTGGAGCCGTAAAGTTTGTTGATAATGGTATGGCAGTCAATAGAAGGTTAAAGCCTTTACTTACTTAGTCAATTGAATAACGTCGAGAAGGGAGCTATCAGCTCCCTTTTTCATATCTGTTAGCTAATAAATAAAACAATAAACGGTTAAAAATAACGGGATAACGGAAAATGGCATTATTCAACTCACAAACAGCTTCTGAAGCTGGGAGAAAATCAAAAAGAACATCGGCAAAGAAACTAATTATCGATTCAACACTCGATGAAGAAGAACTAACCAAGAATGCTTTAGCTGGTGATTACGGTGCAGTTACTCAAAGACAAGTACTTTTGATGCTGATTCAACACCACCTTAGACATAAAGACAGATTGTTAAAGCAGGCAATCGACGAAGAAGACCTAGTATCGGCAGCGTACTTAAAGACGTTATCAAGAAATGAACTCGAAGCATTCATGGAGTCACACGATGCTTAAGCCAATTAAAAAAATGCAACAAGACTCGGAATCAAGCCATTGCGAAATTACGCACCTTCAGCTTCTTCGTGAAGTTGGCTCGTTAGATGAGTATCGCCGAGAACAGCTTAAAGACCAAGAGCGCCAAGAAGAAGCAGAGAAACGACTTGATGCTATTCGAGATAAGATGAAGAAACAGGAACAAATCCGCTTGGCTTCACAAGAAGAAGCGTTACTTGAGCAATCTGAGCGAGAACGGAAACGAAGAGAACTACTTGAACAACTAGGTGGTGGAAATGAATAAGATACTAGCAGGGTTGGCAATTATCTTAATGCCATTAGCAATTTCAAACATCTCATTTTCAAATAACTACGGTCAGTTGAACTCAACGTTAGATACTTTGTCAACACAGCAAGACGTAATGATTGAAAGAACGGATATCATTTTGGATGATATTGATTCTATAAAATCCACGACTAAGCACAACGGTGAACGAATAGAGTCACTTGAAAAACTACTTGCTGATTGAATCACTAGCCCTCGTAGAGATACGGGGGCTTTTTGTATTCATTTGACTACTGTCTAAGAACACATTCGATTGAATACGTTAACTGTGTTCAATAGGGTTGAATTGAGCCTTGAATACATCCTATAGTATCCATATCTAGAGTTAAATGAATACAGTGAGTGTAGTATGAGTAAAGTTGGCTATATTAGGGTATCGACTGTACAGCAGAACACAGTTCGCCAGCTCGATGGTGTTGAACTGGATAAAGTGTTTACTGATAAATGTAGCGGATCAACAACTGATAGGGTTGAGCTACAGAGATTGAAAGAATACGTGCGCGAAGGTGACACGGTTGTGGTTCATGACATCTCACGTCTTGCACGTGACATGAAAGATCTATTAGGTCTGATCGAGTTCTTTAACAACAAGTCAGTAGCGGTTCAGTTTATTAAAGAGAATATGCTGTTCAGTGCTGACAAGAGTAACCCAATGAATGAGCTGTTGTTGAACTTACTAGGTTCGGTATATCAATTTGAGCGTCAAATGCTACTTGAACGTCAGGCAGAAGGCATTGCCAAAGCGAAAGCAGCAGGGAAGTACAAAGGTCGCACTGCGACAGTTGATAGGCAAGCGATATTAGATTGTCTTGAAAGTGGTCTATCGATTCGCAAAACAGCTCAGCAGCTAGGTGTCGGCGTGTCAACGGTGCAGAGAACAAAGGTTTCAGTTACTAACTAGTTTGAATGGAAAATTAAGGTATGTGGATAGTTCAAAGTGTGAAGCTATGTGTCGCCAAAGTCTTCTATATTATGTAGATTAATATCTCTATTAAGATAGGTGTATTGGAACATCTGGAAAACTGGATTGATGAGGGTGTTATGTATAATCCAAAAGACGGTTTAGGCTTGCGAACTGACGTTGATGCCAACGAGATTTCTACTGAAGAGCTTATTAAAAATATAGACGCGTTGACTAAAGAGTTGGAGCGACGTCGAGAAGTTGAAAGGGATCAAGTTTTATCTGATATTAAAGAAAAGGTATTACAGTATAGAAAGCTACAACCAACAATTAATGACTTCGATTTGGCAAAGAAGATCGGTTTGAATGTGTCATGGAGTGATACAAATAAAGAAACACCAGTAGAGGAAAAAAAGAAAAAGAAACAACCACCTCACTTCTATTACAAAGATAGCCGTGGTGTAGAACACATTACTGGTTCAACTTCACCAAGAGCATTAGCTAAGTCTCCTTGGAAAGAACTTATTGAAGATGGAACGATCAATAACTACACGATCAAATATGAAAAGAACATAAACGGTGAGATGAAATATTGGACGAAGTCAAATGAAGGTGAACGACCAGATGATGCTTTACCTGTAAATCGCAATGGAGTTAATCTTGATAAGATAAGAGGATCAATAAAAAGTATCGCTTGAAATGGGTGTTATCTTAATGAAGATATACTCCTTAGGCTATTGGTTCGTAACTTAAATAAACTGAAGAAGCGACATGTGAATAGACTGAAAACGAGCATTAAAAAAGACGATTTCGAGAGTTTCAAAAGAAACTCAGATGAAGTTGGTCTTGACTATGATGCTGGAGTTTATTCATATGGTCAGTGTCATGCTGATGACGTACTAGAGAATTACGTTCAATGGTACTCATATTTTGATGACGCGACTCTCGCTGTAGAGTCTTATCACCAAGCGTATGAGAAAAGTATAGTGTATTGCAATACAGGTCTGTCTGAACAAGAGTTAAAAGAAGTTAGTGAAATGGATATAGGTGAAGTTCGTCAAGACCTCCGATCAGCACGTAAACCAATAAACAGTGGTTCAGACGTTAAATGGTAAATCTAAGCCCCATCAAGGGGCTTTATTTATTTCATCGTTGTGACCCTGATTTAAACTTCTTTCTTTAAAACCAAAACACAATGATAGAGAAGTGCTTTGATGACATGGTTCAGGCTATGAACTTCACGAAATAGAAGAAGCATTTTTCTCAAGAAGAGCATAAAACTCATTTCAATGGTTTTATCTCTAGTCAGACCTTCTTTAGCCGAGCTGTAAGTGATGATTTGATTCGCTTCATCGTACTCGTACTTGTAATGCGCTATGCCGTTTCTTAAGCGCGTATCTATTGCATCTTCATCAAAATTAAAGAAAGAGTTATCTATAGCTGCGAGTTTCCTGCCTAAGTCAACATTGGCATATTCGGCTAAAGAAGAGAACTCTTTTATCACTTTATTATTTTTCTTACTTATTCGAATTTCGTCTGAAAATAAATTGAAGTCACCTCGATGTATCAAATTGTTTAACCCTGCGACTAAAACTAGTTGTCGTGAGTATACTTCGGCGAGGTCTTTATATGTATTGTTACAAGTATCGAAGCTTTCTGTTGATACTCTAGCCGGAACGTCACCAAGATCTTCTTCAGAGTAGTCGTAATACAAAGCTGGGCGAAGAGGTAATTCTAACTTAATTAACTTAGGGTATAGGCTTATACAGTCATGATGAACAGTCTTTAGAAATCCTGTTTTGAGTATACTATCGAAGAAGGCGTTTAAGTTGTCATTGTGTTCAGAGTACAATGTAAAAAGCAATTTCGGCATTCCCTTACTTAGTTCAGTATTGTGTTCATGCACTGTAAGAGGAGAAGACATAATCGACGTAGCAGAATACAGAGCTGCAATAACGTCTTCTTGTTTGTGAGACTTGAGCTTTACAAACTCTAAATCAGCAAGGCTTTTAACTACTTTCTCAAATGCCTTTATGTCGCCACGTTTGTATTGAGATATTAGTCTACGCAAGTTTCGGTGATGACCACTCAATCTATTGAGCAAATCTAAACGAGTAAACAAATGGCGATAAGAATCTTGTCCGATTGAATGGATAACACGCATAAACGCGGTGTTCCCTTGCTCATAGTTGCCGAATGATACTGGAAAGTCTAAGTGTAGGTCTATAAAAGGGTTCTCACCTGAAAATAGACCTTCAAACTCCTTGATTTCGGTAGCACCTTCAAGATCATCAAGACCTAAGGTAAAAGTGATTTGTTCATTACACTCAGGACATGCGAACTGAAATCGTTGGACTTGGCGGTTAGACATTCCAATACGGCAGTCGATTAAGGTGTCGCAAGTATCACATTGATAACGAGTACAGATATTCATGTTAAATTGCAGTCTATTATGATTTAACTTTAATCTTTCTCGTTTGTAAGCCTCAGTCAAGTGAAAATCTGGATAATTAGCATCAATATACTTCGAATGTGAGATGGGTTATCTTTTGCATATAGCCGTCACAGTTTAGTTTACACTTCAAGCAATTCAAATTGTGCTTCTTCTTCAGACCAGTTTTTATAGGCTAGGGCAGCACTAGCTAACCGGCACTCTTCTTCGGCGATAAGTTTTTCAGTTTGTCGGAAATTTGCGTTGCAGAACATCAAGGGATAGAACTGAGTGATCTTCTCAATCGTGAACCTATCTGGCAGCAGTCTCATGCCTTTATCAAGTAGCTTAACTATGTCTTCAAGGTATTCGACATGCTCTGGTTCAACTAACGGCTTAATCGCCTTTAGCAAGTCACGGTTGTAGTTAATCGCTAATGAACTGATCAAGTTATTGGTTGTTTTGTCTAGGTCTACTTCGTCGTTGTCTTGTTCAAATAAAGCTTCAATCTCATCCTCTTCAATAACTAATTCGATTTCTTCTACTTGCCAGTTCAAAGTAAGATTAGCCTCAACAGGGATTCGTTTTGGTTTAGCCTCATGCAATTGCTTTTCCTCGATGTTACTTTTAATAATCGATAGTATTTCGTCTTTTGAACGGTTAAATGTATCACAAGCATTTTGTATAATTGCGCCGAAGCTGACTTCGTCATTGATTAAAAGAGTTGTAGTCTCTTTTAGTTTTCCGTGCACGATTTTTGCTTCACCGTTATGGACTTCACCGAGATCATTACTATCTACATGTTTAACACAAGCGATTGCAATTTCATGACTGTTGATGTCTGCAAATAGTACTTGAGCGGTACTTGCATCAAGAGCTATAAAGTAATTGCCAGTAACAGCCGTATACAACTCGGCAGTGCTGTGTAGTTTACGAGAAATCTTCTTTGACAGTTGGTCATGTTTTGAATCAAGCTGCTTATCTTTGCGGTCGTATTCAATCAATGTACGTACATTTAACTTATCGGTTTTCTTCAACGTCACACGTTTGACTAATTCTTTATATGAGCGTTGACCAGTTTGTTCTTGCAATCGAACTTGAATTAAATTGCTATTGGTGAATAGCGTTGCTTTTTTAGTTAATGGTTGATTCATGTGATACCTCATTACTCTCATTGGAGTTGTTCTTCAGTTTACTTTGGGTTAGGTCGAAAATAATTTGCGTAATAGATATCTTGTTGTATTCAGGTAGTTCTTGCAGTGCTTCAGCTATAGCGATAGGAACACTGACTTTCAAATATGCCTTAGCTCTCATTTTCGATTTCTCTAACGATTTTGTAGATAGTTGAAGTTGATATTCTGTATTGCTTGCTTATCTCATCGATGGTCAGTTCGCTGTTCAAGTACAAGTCGTAAATCAATCGCTTCTGTTCTGGGGTTCTACGTGGTTTTTTGATTCTCATCATTCTCTCTTTTCTTGTTTCTACACTTCTATTTATAACAAGTCAGATCGAGGATTGATGGTTTGAGTGAAAAAAGTTGAAATTACTTTCGAACGGGCAGGTGACACAGTGGAGTAGTGCGCAATTTCGCGTACGTTTCAACGTACACTTTGACTCAATCTCACGTACACTTTCGCGTACATTTTAGTTAAGTGTTGCGTACGTTTAGAAGTACATATCAAGTACACTTTTGCGTACATATTAAAAAGACTAGCCTAGTAAAAACAATAGGTTATGAGATTAGATTTAAGAGGAACACTAATACGAGTAACGAGAAAGAGAACGAGAGTCCAAGGGAGAACAACAAGAATAGAACTGGGAGCGAAGCGACCGACGCGAAGCGTCTAATTGGTCGTTCTTGGAACGCGGCTTCAATAGGTCTTCAATTGGGGCTTCGCCCGTTCGCCTTCGGCTCACCTTGTTATCGCTTCGCTTATTACAAGTAGATGGTACTTGTGGTTCTTTGAATAGTCTCTATTGGTAGACTAAGAGACTGCTACGCAGTCACCGTCTTTCGATAGCACTGCGTGCTACCGGACAGTTTAGCTTTTGATTGCTTGTTAGTTATCTTTGACTTGTATAGCGCAAGCTAGATGCTCTTCAACGCGATTCTAAGATGGTTTCAACTGGCTAGTAGTGCACTTTGTTAAATGAGTCTTTAAATTCGCTTAGAGTCGAATCTAGACGTTAAAATGCTTTTGACATACATTTGCCTTTTATAAATACAGTTGAATGTTTTCAGAATTCTTGATTGTAAACCTTTTAGATGTTTTTAAGCTGTCTACCAGACTGCTTGTATAAATACGATTGAATTTGTTAATTCACTTCAATCGTAAAACCTCTCGTTTTGTTGAGCAGCCGTAAGGCTGCTTTTTTTTGGTTTGAATTTTATGGATAGATAAATACAACAAACGAAAAAGAGGTGAATCAAAATGCTTTGTCCAAGCTTATTATCAAGTCAAAACATCAATCCAGAAGAACACTTTTCTAGTCAACAATTCGACCGTTCTTATTTTGTTGAACGTATCTGGGAACAAATCCACGAAACCGATCAAAAGAGAAGGAATGGTTTAACTGATAACGATTGTCAGTACTTTGACCGACTCTTAACGGCTATTGAAGAATGGAGCCAAGAAGAGCTACTGGAACTTGCAGATGCAACGCCTAGTGAGTTTAGAAAAGAATTCAGGGGTGGTAGACATGCTTCTTGAATCAATCAGAGCCGCGACATATGAACCAGCCATACGTTTCAAGACCGACGTAACAGAAGCGCGTCAGCGTGTCGTAGACTTCGCTGTTGCAGAAGTCCGAAAGAAAGCCGAGCTAGGCGAGACTTCAGCAGAGTTAACTCTTGACCATATCGCCAACGCTAGATATCAGCTGGTTGACTGGCTACGGTCGTATTTTGAGAAAGAGGAATTTAGCTTTAATGTGTCATCAACGCCAGAGCGCTTGGCGATCAGCATCAAGTGGTGATGGTTACTTACCACAACATCTTAAATGCGTTGGTTAGAACCAAATCAGTTAGTCCTCAAAACTATTATACTACTTGTTTTTCGACGTTAATCTAGGATAGATTTTGTCCCAAAGTTATGATTAAAACACTTAAGATAATTCGACTAGTGGTTACCTTTAATTGACTTTGTATCTATTGAATGTGTATCTATAGAAGAAGGATGAATAGGCTTATTCAACTGCTGAAGCACATAATCCGCTTGCGATTGCTCCATTGCTTCTTGAAGTTCCTGGATTCGAATATCATTTTCATACATTGCAAGTAAACTTTCACGTTCTTCGATGTCATCCGGTTTAACATCGTAAAGTGAAAGTATGTACAAATGCCCAGTTTCATCTTCAAGTCCTATCGAAGAGTCTGGATCAATATATTTGCAATCCTGAAAGGGAGTGTAAGAGGAGACCATTACGTGCTTTAGTCTTTTTCCAGATGTATATAACCTTCTCAAGAAGTCAAAGGGTTTCCAAATTATGTTCAAACCTTCTCTCAAATGGATTAAAACGAATTCGGAGTATTTTACAAATGGGTAACATTTTTGTTCAAGCAACACATTACTTACTAATCCACTAGATGATGTATTATTAGCGTATGTAGCCCCTATATCGAATAAAGTAGTATGTTCATCATCTCTAAGTGTAGCGTTACTTTTAACAGTAAACTCAATCGTAGCTGCCTCGCCGTCAGACCAAGCGTACGCTAATGGTTGAACAACTAGTACATCCGTCACTAGGTAATCTTCATCATTCCACGGAATTTGGCCGCTAGCTATTTCTTCTGCTAGTTTAGCCAGCATTTCTCTTCTGTGTTTCAAGTATACTTTTTTTTTATCTTTGTAGTGGGCTATGTACGCACCTTCCCCATGTAACATAAAAGCTAACTGTCCACTATCAGACACAGAGTCGACTTTAGCAATGCCTTTTTTGTCAATCGAAAAGTTGCAACCTAGTTTCTTACCCTGACTTTTTACTGAATTATCGGTTTTGAGCCAATTCCGCGTCCTGATATCTAGGTGTCCGGCTTTATCGAATGACCAATCCGTAAGTGGTCCATAATCACCAACTTGAACTATTTCCTCTGGATTGAAAGTGAAATAGTAATTCAATTTACTAAAAATATGATTTTGAATGAGTCGTTTGCTATCTCTTGCCATTGTCGTCAACCTAAGCCATGGTCACAAATGTAACTGTAGTAAAGGTGGTTCGGAATGACAAAGATTCCCTTGTGGAATGTGCTGTATAGAAATACCAATTGTAATTGGTTTAGCGTAAGTTAGCTGGTTAAAATCTAAATGATCGAGTCAGGGGGTATAATTAATGCTGTCAGCCTCCATTGGTAATCACAGCAGTACAATTTAAATGTATTAGCAAGATTTTATTCATCATTACCTAAAATATTATCAATAGCCTTCTCGATCTGTCCGTATGACCCACACATTCGCGCCTTTCTCAAAGCCACCAAATCAGACAACTTGCCAGTTGAACTGTTAAGAATTGAAGTGGCATCATGTTTTAACAAATCATCAGTAAAGTCAGACACGTCCATTTCTTCCTGAACTCTATCTAGTTCAAACAAGGCATTAAAAACAGCAAGTTGATTAGCGACTTTCGAACCTAGTACAGACTTCTTGGCGACATCACGCGCTAGTTGTCCAACGTAGGTATCTGAAACAATTGCTGCCTTGGCTCGCATCAACTGCTTTTCATACTCAATAGATTGAGCAAGAGAACTACAGTGAATAACCATCCAACGTAGTTCCGACAATGCATCGGTAACACTTGTTGATAGGTAATCGCTATTTGCAATTTCATCGTCAATAGCGCGGCTATGTTGTCTAAAGCTAGTTAATTCAACAGGCTTAACTGTAATGCTTGATTTAGTAATCTTTAGTTCTTCTGCTTCTTCTAAGCGTTCCAATTTTAACTCGGCAGAGTACAAAGCGGCTTCAAGTTCAGCGATTCGTTTTTGTTCTTTAGTTAGTCGCATGTCCAATATCCTTTAATTATTTTCTATTGATTCGAAGCCAGTCTCGGAAAGCGTGGCTATCTGTTTTAGCTACTGGTTTAGGCATGCTAGAGTAGTGCTGACACTCGCGCATGAACTGGTCGAGGTGCTTGCCATGAAGCAAGTACTTAATATCATCGGCTAAGTCTTCCATCGATTTCTTGCTACCTAAACGCGGTTCTACTGTTGCAAGATATTCAATTGATTTGTCTTTCAATACGTTGTCGAATTCTGCTTGATAAGCCTTAACAGCGTTTGGTGACTGTTGTTCAAGTGTCGCTAATCGACTAACGACGCTGTAAAGAAAGCCACTGTCCAAAGCTGAAGCTGCTTTTTTTAATTCTTGGAAGTACATATTTTAAATCCCGTTTTTAATGATTATTGTCTTTGCCTTCGCTAGCCAGTAGTTGGCAGCTAATAGATCTTCTCGTTGTGACACTGTAATGTCTTTACGATCTAGTTGGCGTTGAACCCAGTTCTTGAATTGATAGTTAGTAAACGTCATTTGCTCACGGTCTAACGTCGTTCTACCCACAACCCACTTAGTTGAATCGTTATGTTTGTCATAGGCATATAGAACTCTAGACTCTTCTTTAGTCTTCTTGAGTTGTTCATACTCGGCTTGTTGTTGAATTTGCTTTAACTCGTTTTCATGAGCAGATAAGAGTGTTTCTAGCTCTTTCTCGTTTAGCCATTGATCAAGTCCACCAGCAACACGACAAGAAACTTGAAACGCCTCAGGTGCTTGATATTGAATGGCATCGAGAACAGCACTTAACAGCCAACGGTTTGAAGTGTCACGTTGAACGTGCTTCAAGTTAATTTGCATACCCAAGTACCTCTAGTCTTTCTGAATAACGATTAACGTACTTGATTACTGTGTTGCGTGAGCATTCATTCTCACGAGCTAGAGAGCTAATCGATTTGATACCTAGACAAGACAATATTGCCAGTTCGGCACTGGCTATCTCATCAAACCGTTCTGGTCTGCCGCCTGCATTTTTCATGTTATTGCCTCTATGTTGTAATTTTAGAATTGCCGCTTTGTGCACCACTAGCGCGGCTGACTAGCAGGAATTGGAATCATTCGGTGCATGAGAAGATGCATTTCTCATATGCAAGTATTTATAAAGAGTTTTTGAGCAGGTTATTGAACACAAAAAGCCCTCGACATGATGCGAGGGCTAGAGGGATTAAAGTTTTGCGTTGATGACAGCTTGTAGTTGTTTACTAGCGGCTTCTACGTTGTCTATTGCCAGAAATGCCGCTGCCTTTGAAGTGTGGTCACAGAGCTTTTCTATTGCTTCAAGTTTACGAATAGCTTCGGCGTATAGCTTTTCATCGATTTTGCCACCACGAGCAAATTTACCGCCTTTAGTGCTTGAACGTCGGTAGTCTTCTAGAGTCGTTAAAAACTGGCTGGTCATTTGTCTTATTTGTATCGCAAGGGTTTTAAGCTGCTTAGATTGATTGGCTTGGTCGTTGGTGTCGTTAAAGACTACTTTGGCGAGTTGTTGCAGTTCTTCAAAAGAAGAAACAAGAGTTGTAGTGTAAGCGTTGATTTGGCGACTTAACTTAGTTGCTTCACTTGGCTCAAACAAACTTGATAGAGCGCGTTCGAGTAGTAGTTTCAATCTATTGTTTAGTACCTTGCCTGTTTTAGCTGTGTTCTTTCTCAACCATTTACGAGCTGCGTCAAGTGTTCTCGATTCTGCTAGGTATTCGTTGAATGTCAGAGTAGTTGATGTTGGTCTCATTTAAATATCTCCTGTTTGAAGATATTTATGATTGCTATTGTATGATTACAAAGTTAATGGCACTACTAGCTTTCTAGTCAGTGAGCCTTTTTAAGCTATATAAGTTAACGACATCGAATTCTTAGGTGTTCCTTAAAGTCATTGATGTATTTATGGAACTAGAAGACTCAATTATTGGTGACCATTTACAAAGTGTTAGAGAGCGGATAGGCAACAAAGTTGATCGCAAGTCTGTTTTAATGACGCACAGCGCCAAGAGATTAGACCAAAACTTGTTGGTGGAGCTTCGTTCTCAGCGATGGCGAGAGAATACCACACGAGTAGAGCTACAATTCATAGAGTTATAAGCAAATTAAAAGTCGATAGCTAGACCTGTGTATATACAGGCCTAGCTAATATAAACTAGTGATTACTTGGTTTAGAGTACTTTTCGATGACAATATCAACTTGTTTTATAAATTGTAACATATATTGTTCATTTATTTCCTTGGATTCTGTATTCTTCATGCTCTTTAATAACTCAACACAATCATTTTTTATTTCTAATCTGGAATTTTCTATTGTTTTGATGTCTATTTTATGTATTACCATCCAAAGTAAATATATGTCTTGAAGGGAGCGCTTAAAAGCAGTGATGTTTTTAACATTGAACATGTCATTTAATTCTGAAAGCTTGTCGTTAGAATCTCCGAGCAATAAATTTATTTTATCTATAAAAGTTTTAGTATTATTGATGCTGTCGACAAACTCCTTTTTCTTCGCTGGATTAGAATCTAAGCTATTTAAAAAGTTTGATATTCCTGATTTGTTCGTTATCCGACTATTTAGTCTATCTTGCTTAAGATAAAACTCTACGCCTTTAATCGGTGAGTTAGTTGATTCCAAATGATCAAGGTACGATAAAACAGTAATCATTTCTTCGTTTTCCATACGGTCGTTGACACGATCTTTTTTTACAACTCTCAAATAAAACCAATCAATGTTGGCTTCAGTTATATCTTTTATTTTCTGAATAACATCCAGACTAACAGTAGAGTTCCACATCTCAAAAGAATTTTCTTTGATAGGATATGGCTTGTTATTTAGTCTGATAAACAAATCTACGGGTTTAAATGCGTTGTTTAGCTTGTAATCTATTTCAATGATATTTAGATCAAAGTCATATATTTTCTCAGATAAATTCTCTGGTAGAGCGCTAAATTTAGAACCATTAAGGTCAGTCAGTATTTTTAATCCTTTCAAAGAGAAGTTATTATTTTTTGAGTAATCTTCTTGACCTTTTTCATTTAAGTATTGTTTGCCCATGAAAGCAAGAATTGAAAGTAAGCGTTGCTGACCATCAATTACTTCTTTTACACCGTCTTTATTTTTATAGATAAATATTGGAGGTAGATAAATACCAAGAAGAATGCTTTCTATAATGGAAGATGCTTTAGCTATACTAATTCTTTCTTGTCTTTGGTAAGAAGGTCTTAACATATATTTGTTAGTGTTTAGATCAGATACTACTTCCTCGATTGGCTCTGATGACGGTTCTGGCTTTAATACTCTAAGTTTATCTAAAACATTAATTCTTTTTAATCCATCTTCTTCAGTTTGTTTCATCTCTTTAATCTGAGAGCTAAAGCCATCTTTTTTTATATATATACCAAAGTCAAAGTTGTATTTTTTACCAAAAAATGAGCTAGTATCTTCAAATCGCTTTACTATGCTGCCATAATAGTGAGCACCATCTAAAGAGTATAGGTGCAGGTTGTCTTTATAGTGTTCAATCAAGCTTGGAAATATATTATCGTCAATGATATATTCGACTCCTTCGCTTTTCATTATTTCAAAAGCCCAAAGCATACACTCATAAATAAGTTTATTATCTAAGTCTTCAATAATCGATATCTTTTTATGGATATATATTACGTCTTTTACTGATGAAATGAAATTATTAAAATATATCTCGTTATCTTCGATATTGTCAGTAATAAATTCATAAAGTAGTTCTCTTATGTCTGTTCTACTACCGCTGCCAGCATATGAATATATTGGAAAGTGAGATAACGTTATATACCTACGCAAAAAATCTGCTATCGATGAAGAAGTTACATCCGATTTTCTTTTCTTATTACTAAAGAAGCAATTAATTATATCTACTACAGTATCTTTGTTCGATTCTAGGTACTCTTTTATCACAGTCGTTAAAGAGTCTTCATCGTACTTAGCATTATCTAATTCCATTGAATTAATAGGAGTTATACCTGTGTTGTATCTTCTAAATATTTCCTTTTTGATTTTGTCTTCTAATTCTAGAGATAACCGAGGCTCATTAACTACTTCAAATTCAAATAATCTAACTTTAGTATTTAAGAAAGCGTCTTTAATTTCTGGATTAAGTGTGTTGAAGTTTTCATCTTGAAGAACTTTTAATTCCATCAACCCATGAGTTGTAAGCTTAAAACTTGATTCTTTAAATCTTTTCAGCGTTTCAAATCTTTGTCTGCCATCAATTACTTCAATATTTTTACCTGATTTGAAAAAAATAAGTGGTGGGATATCGGTACCTAAAAGAATACTTTCTATGAAAAATGTAGCTTTTTTCGCATCCCAAACATAATTTCTTTGATAATAAGGTTTATAATTTATTCTTGATAGATTTCGCTCACTTAATAAGGTTTTCACAGATATAGTTCGAGTGTTTATTTTTAGATTGTTTTTAAATAACCTGTTAAATTCGTTTTCCATGTATGATACCTTATTAAACAAAATCTTTTACAAAGTTGATATTTTTTTCAATGCTAATTTTAGCTAATATAGAATCGTTTTTCTCTACAATGTCAATGTAATCATTAGTTGATAATTCTTCAAAATGACTGTTTATTAACCTGTCGTAAAAATAATTTTCTATGAATTTTAACATCTTTCCTTTTTCTAAGCATAATTTAGTTTCAATATCAAGTGAGCTATTGGTAATCTTAATTATTATATTTTCATCTATATCTAATTCCATCTGAATCATAATTTTACCTATACTATCTATAGCTAACTCAGATGAATAACTTGGATTTTCTATTTCTAGATCATACATATAGTGCCAGTTGGAACTTAAAAAGCTATCTAACCAAGATGTAATAGAATGTCTCTTCATATTCACTGAGTTGTCTTCATCTAAAATAAACTTGAATTCAACTTTTGAAATAGGCATTAAATGTTTTAAAATGTTGTATTTTAAAATTAGAGGTCTAAAATTAACACCATAAGAAGAATGAGCGTTATAGTATATTAAAAATAACTCTTCTTCAGTAAATTGAGAACGAACTATTTTTGAATAGAAATATTTCTTTTTGATGTTTAAATCTTCTTGTTCATCAATAGTTTTATAAATTCGATAAATAGTCTTAAGATAATGGGAAATGTTGTCTTTATTTTTGTAATATATTTCTTGATATTTATTGTTTATTAATTTTATTTTATCTTTTGCTTCTGTGTTATGTATATCTAAAGAGGAAAGTTCTTTGTTAACTTTAGATATAAAACTTCCGCTTTGGCTGGCGATATCTTTACGAATCCCTATGTAAATATCAAGTAATGAATAAAAGTTTGACTCAAATTGCTGAACTCTAGATGTTTTTGCTTGTTCTTTTAAGGCTTCCCTTTGTTCCTCGAATACTTTTCGAGCCATTGCATATTCTTTTCTCTGTAGTTCCATTTCTTCTTTTTGGTAATTTAAAGCAGAAATTTGTTTTTCAAGTGCATTTTGGTTAGTTTGGATATCTTTACGCTGTTCGGTTAGTCCCGCATAGAAAAGTATAACTCCGGCTAACGCCCATAAAGAACCAATAACACCTCCTACAATATCTCCAAATTGCCCGAAAACGTCTGTTTTAATTGGAACATCAAAGTTGAAAAATATAGATTTATAAGAAAAGGATAAGAGAAATACAATCAGTAAAAATACGCCTAAAAAAATTAGGACTTTAGAGAACCGCTCTGATACAAAAAAACTCACTATTATTCCTTATAGATCAATACTGGTACTAATTGTGCAGGTAATACTGACATGCATCTATCCGAACTACAAGAAATCCCGTGAGATTTTGGATGTTTGATTATACATGTCAATCAATTCACTTTGAATTATTGGAAAGTGGGTGGTTGACGATGATGAAATTTTAGGTCATTTACATTCGAGCGTCTTTAGTACAGAGAGTATCTCTCATTTTGATGTCACCTATCGCTATAAATGGCAGGCTCGTAGTTGTTATTACTATCTTGACCTGCCTAGTTAAGTTTACAAGTATCTTGAAATCAAGTGCTCTTTAAAGTAAGCAGAATTCAATGTCTCACCAGTAGCTTGTTTCACTAGTTCGTCAGTGGTCAGTAAGCTACCTTTACTCCAAATGTTGGCCGATAACCAGTTGAAAATTGGAGATAGATTGCCAGATCTTATAGCTCCGTCCACATCAACTGTCTTCTTCATCGAAGCCATAAACTGAGCTGCGTACATTGCGCCTAGTGTATAACTCGGGAAGTATCCAAATGCACCTTGAGTCCAGTGAATGTCTTGTAAGCAACCATTCTTGTAGTTATGCACTGTACATTTGCTCTCTGTCCAATGGATATCTTGCATACAGCCGTTTTTGTAGTTGTCTTTCGTCGACAAGCCTAAATAGGTCAGCATCTTTTGATCCCATAGTTCTGGTACATCGGTATGTTTTATCGCCCCATTCATCAAGTCACGTTCAATCTCGTAACGCAAGATAACGTGAGCAGGGTAGGTCAGTTCATCTGCATCAACGCGGATAAAGTCTTTCTTCACTCGGGTATAGAGCTTTTGGAAGTTTTCTTGCGAGAATAATTTAGTATCGTGACCCGTAAAGTGCGAGCCTGCTAGACGCGCTAAGTGTTCGATAAAGTGATTACTGCGACCAATTTGCATCTCAAAGAACAGTGACTGAGATTCATGAATTCCCATAGATCGTGCCTGACCAGAAGGCAAACCAGCCAGGGACTTCGGCAAGCCTTGCTCATAACGCGCATGACCAGTCTCGTGCACAATTCCCATCAATGACTGTACAAACTCGCTTTCATCGTAGCGTGTGGTGATGCGCACATCAGTAGGGACTCCGCCACAAAATGGGTGCACGCTTTCGTCGAGTCGGCCGTGTTCGAAATCGAATTGAAGTAGTTTCATGACATCCAACCCCAGCGCTTTTTGTATCTCGGTTGAGAAGACGCCCTGTGGCTCAATGTATTTTTCCGATGATTGCTTCTCGATAGCTTGGTCAATCATTTCTGGCAGCCAAGATTTTACGTCGCTGAACAGCAGGTCTAATGATTTTGTTGTTGTACCAGGTTCATAGATATCAAGCATTGCGTCATAGGCGGAAAGTCCCGTGACTTCAGCGCGGATTTGCGCTTCTTCCTGAGAAAGCTTTACGACTTCTGCCCAGTTCTTTTCAAATCCTTGCCAATCATTTTGACCGCGCTGAGTGCGCCAGGCGTGTTCACATTTTGAGCCAGCGAGGGATTTTGCCTGTACCAGATCTTCTGGCAGAACATTAGCTTGCTGCCAGTTGCGTTTTAGTTCGCGCAGTGTGGCCTGTTCTTGAACACTAAGTGATTCTTGCTCGGCTTCGGCAAACCAGTCTGATAGTTGCGGCTGAGTTTGCAGGTGATGCATGTGAACATACAATTCTGCCATCGCTTCTGAGCGAGCCTGACTACCACCGTTAGGCATTACTGCCGCTTGATCCCAGCCACAAATTGCGGCGAGGTGTTGAAAATTAGAGAGTTTTAGTGAGTGTTTTTTGAGTTTTTCGAATGCGCTCATGTGTCGCCTTCCATGACTATAAAGAAAATAAAAGTCTATCAACCCTCCACGGGGTTACCAAGTGATTCGCACAGAAAGTTAGACTTCTTGCAACTAAAGAAACATATACATTCGGTTGTTTGGTGCCGTCAATAATAGAATTTTATCGTTGGGTTAGTAAAATTAATTGAAATAAATGCATAAATATGACAATAAAGGATCAGTTTTCTCTTATTGCTTGGTGGATGTAAGCTTGATACACAATTTTGAAGCATTTTTAATTGCTATAACTATACTGACGCTCACTCCAGGATTGGATACCGCGTTGGTGATTCGCAATTCTTCGCGCGGTGGATTTACAGATGGCGCGGTCACGAGCCTTGGTATTTGCCTTGGTCTCTTTGTTCACGCAACTTTCTCTGCGATTGGTATTTCTGCGATCCTTGCTCAGTCTGCAGAACTATTCCATTTGGTTAAGATGGTTGGTGCGGCATACCTTATCTACTTAGGTTTTACTACGTTGAAAGGCTTGTGGAGTAATTCTGCTGGCCCACAAGCGGCGTCAGGAGCAATCAAACGTCATGAGTTCAGTTTCCTTCGCTCAATGAGAGAAGGGTTCTTATCCAATGTCTTAAACCCTAAAACGGCCGTGTTTTATCTTGCTTTCTTACCGCAGTTCATTAATCCGGAAGGTTCGGCGCTTTTACAGTCGACCTTTATGGCGGCCATCCATTTTGTTATCGCGATGGTATGGCAATGTGGTTTGGCAGGGGCATTAACGTCGGCGAAAAATTTGCTTAAGAGCGCACGCTTTATGAACTGGATGGAAGGTACTACCGGTGTCGTGCTGGTGGGGCTGGGCCTGAAGTTGATGTTAGAAGACAAATAGTCTTTTCGTTTACACTCATGAAAAAAGAGCGACTCGATAGTCGCTCTTTTTGATCGTACTTATTGTTCGTCTCTCAACTCAGCTAACAGTTCATAAGATCGTAGCTTCTTCTCGTGGTCAAAGATAATCGAGTGGGCGATGATTTCGTCTGCTTGTGTGCGTTCAACCAGTGATTTCAATTTTTCTAGCACCAGTGTTTTATCACCGTGGATCGATTCTCTTAGCTGATGAGTGACCTGATGCTTTTCATGAGGTTGCCATAACTGATCCATGTCGGCAACAGGCGCTGGGATTTTTCCCTGGCCACCGCGAATCAGTTGCAAGAATTTCTGATATTCCGTCGTCGCTAAATAATTTGCTTCTTCATTACTCTCTGCAACGACCACATTAACGCCAATCATCACGTAAGGTTTATCAAGCTGTTCAGACGGCTGAAAGTTTGCTCGGTATATATCCAATGCCCGCATCATAGCATCGGGTGCGAAGTGAGCGGCAAAGGCAAAAGGGAGTCCTTTCATAGCGGCCAAATGTGCGCTGTAGGTACTCGAACCCAGTAGCCAAATGGGAACTTGAGAGTTTGCCCCAGGACAGGCTTTTACAGGCTGTGCTTTAGAGACTGGGCCCATAAAAAACTGCAACTCCTCAAGTAATTCAGCGAAATCCGGATCCATTCTTTCTGGGTCGCGGCGCAGCGCATGCATGGTTGGATAGTCGGTACCCGGAGCCCGACCAAGACCGAGGTCAATGCGTCCTGGATACAGCGCTTCTAATGTACCGAACTGTTCTGCAATAACCAAAGGCGCGTGGTTTGGAAGCATAACGCCGCCAGAGCCGAGACGGATAGATTGAGTATGAGCTCCAATATGACTAATCAAAACCGAAGTCGCTGCACTAGCGATATCTGGCATATTGTGATGCTCTGCGAGCCAAAAGCGGTGGTAGCCCAATTTTTCTGCGTGTTGGGCAAGGGAAACCGATTTTTGATAGGTTTCCGTATAGTTTGAGCCTTCTGTTACGGGGGCTAAATCTAAGATAGAGATTCGTGGGAATTGCATATGACCTCAATGATTCTTGCTTTATTCATATTATGTGGAGTCAATGTGACACGAAATAAACCCCTATATCATCAATGAGGTAGTTTGGAGTTATAACTTGGAGGAATATCGAGAAGGGAGTTGCACTCTGTCAAACTACTTAGGTGGGGGAGCATTTGTCAGGCGATCGACATGCGCTAGCCAATGAAGGAGGTGATGTGAAAGTTCATGTGGCTGGGCCAATGGTAAGTCGTGCGCATCACAATCAAAATGTGATATTTCGACTTGCCAGGCCTTCGCGATGGCTTCTCCACATCGGCTATCAACGAGTTTATCTTCAGTGCTGACGATAATTTGGCTCGGGCAATCTGGTGGTGAACTTTGACCTTTAAACTGCGCTGCCGCATAAAGCTGGCGAATGGCATTACAGGCACTGACCGGATGTTGTCGAGCTAGCTTGATATGATGTTCCAAGACTTCAGGGTGATTAACACTGATTGGGCTTGTCCATTTAAGTATCGATTTTTGGAAAGCCTCGTTCCCTTTTAAGCGAGAACCCGCGATGCTTGCCAGCGCGTTGATGTTGATTCTGAGCCAAAACGGACTGTAACGAGAAAAGCTTGGATTGATCAGTGTTAGGCTAGCAACTTGATTGGGCAGGGTGTGTGCCCAGTGACTCGCAAGCATTGAACCCATTGAAATGGCGACCAGATGATAGCGGTCACAGTGGTCAGGGAGTTGCTCTAGCATCGATGGGAACATTTGTTCAATCTTCAGCGGGCTTAATTCACGATATTTTTCTCCGTTGCCAGGTACGTTAGGGGTGATGAGAATAAGCTCTGGCGAGGCTTGTGTTAGTGCATTAAGCATATTTTGCCAATGGCCACTTTCTCGTAATAACCCTCTCACTAACACTATCGGTACCATAGCTTTTTTGCCTTCTCCAAATATTTCTCTTCTACACTAGCATCCATGCCTGCTATCAAATCATTATCGAGCACTTGTATTAAATAACTTAAAAAAGTGCTGTGGCGGCGTTGAACTCGTTTAATACGATGGGATTTCGTTGGATGAAAAAGCTGACTAAACCGAAGCATTTGCACTGGGTTCTTTTTCACCCATAGCCATGATCCTAATTCCAAAGTCAGTGGCAAGAAGTGATGATCTGACTGCGCCTGATGTTGGATCAGCATCCAATCCCAGAAATCGCCGTGAGTCGTGTATTGATGCCACTGAGGCTCAAACTGATAGAGCTCATAATGCGGATAGCTTTTGCGAAACAATCTATACAGTAAATAGTATTGAGCAAGATTGCTGGGAGGATTGGTTTGATAGGCATAAGGAAACCACAATCGGTCACGAGTACCAAATCCACTATGCAAATCTAAAAGAATGCTCGCACGAGACTGCCTAGTGTAATTGAGAATGTAGTGTGACAACACGCGCAGCTCCTGCTCCATCTCGTTTGGGTTTCCCCGATACCAGGGTAAGCATGAAGTAAAACTTTGACCGGCATAAAGATGGTAGACAGGGTTATCGCTATTGATCGGGGAATTGCGCATTAAATCCACACCATTGTGATTTGCTCGTTTTTTTAGTGCGACGCCCCAAGGATTGACGACGGGCACCGCGACAATTCGCAAGTTATTGAGCGATGCTTTAAGTTGTCGATCCCATTCCAACCTTGTTAGCAAACTCTTTATAAAAGCGAGAATAATCTGGCTACCAATGCGTTCAACACCATGGATAGCGCCGATGAAAAACAGACAAGATGCATCGCTGTCAGTTGAGCCTAATTCGAGCGTATAAATCGGTAGGGATTTCCCTTTGTGATAAATGTCATCAAGAAGGTGCAAACGTAGTTGTTGAGGGTATTGCTCAGCGAGTTGTTCTATGTGCTGTATTTCACGAGAAATGTGTCCAGTCATCTTGATGCTCAGATTGAGTTTGAGGTAATAGCAATCAAATTCAGATTGGCATAAGTTTAGAACGGATTGAATGGGGATGGAGTGAAGTATTTGTTTCAGCTTAGGTAACTGGAACAAAAAAATGCGAAGCTGACTGGCTTCGCATCGAGTTGTTTATGTTTCTAGAATGGTAACGATTTATGCAGTCACTTCATCGCTCTGAGTCGAAGTCACTTGTGTAAAGTATCTTTTGGTTTCTTCTACAACAACGTGACGAAGAGCAATTAAACCAATCAGGTTCGGAATTGCCATCAACCCATTTACGATATCAGCCAGAATCCAAATCATATCCAGATGCAGGAATGCGCCTGAAGCCACTAAACAGACAAAAATCAGTTTGTATGGCAGTACTGCTTTAGTACCGAACAAGAACACTACACAACGTTCACCGTAGTAGTTCCAGCCAAGAATAGTGGTAAACGCGAAAAACATCAGACCGATAGATACTAACATTGGACCCACTGTGTCTGCATTCAGACCGATCGCAAACGCGTGTGTCGTCATCGCTGCCCCAGAGAAGTCACTTTGCCAAGCGCCCGTCAGGATCAGAGCCAAACCAGTCATGGTACAAATGATGATGGTATCGAAAAATGTACCCGTCATTGAAATCAGGCCTTGTTTCACACAAGAATCTGTCTTCGCTGCCGCCGCTGCCATTGGTGCACTGCCCAAACCAGATTCGTTTGAGAATACGCCTCGCGCGATACCAGACTGGATTGCCAACATAATGCTTGCGCCTAAGAAACCACCCGTTGCTGCAGTTGAAGTGAATGCTGAGACCAGCACTAATTCAATCGCATTCATGAGTTGGTCTGCGTTCATGATAATGACGCTTAGACACGCGAGCACGTAGAAGACAGCCATTGCTGGCACGACTTTACCTGCAACATTCGCGATAGACTTAATACCACCTAAAGTGACGAAAGCGACTAACAGAGTCAGGATGAAAGCGGACAGCTCACGGTTTGCACCGAAAGAAATCTCTGTTGCATCCAAAATCGCATTCACTTGAGGGAAAGTACCGATACCAAAACAAGCAACACCTAATGCAAATACTGCAAACATTATCGCTAGCGCTTTAGAACCCACGCCATTTTGCAGGTAATACATTGGGCCACCAATCATTTGGCCTTTGTCGTCGACTTGGCGGTATTTGACGGCTAGTAGACATTCAGCGTATTTGGTTGCCATTCCGAATAGGGCTGCAAGCCACATCCAGAACAGTGCTCCCGGACCACCCAGTTTGATGGCAGTCGCTACACCAACGATGTTACCTGTACCAATAGTTGCAGAAAGCGCGGTACATAATGCTGCAAAGCTAGAAACGTCACCCTGTTTATCAGATGACTTATCTTTACTAAATACCATCACTAACGCTGTCGGTAGATGTTTAAACTGGATTAAGCCAAGGCTAAAAGTAAAGTAAACACCGGTACCCACGAGCAAAAGTAAAAGTGGTGGACCCCAGACAAAGTTATCGATGGTTTGCAGTAAAGATTGTAGGTCGTTCATGATTTCCCCTTAATAAAACAACTAATAAGGAGAAGAGGGAAAGGATGAGATACAAGATCTCCAATAGAGCCCAAGCTATTAAAAAGACGGGATCGCCAAATAAGTAGTCAGGTTTTACTTTCCACTCCTCTGTCCTTTTGCCTGAGAGTTTCACCCTGTGCAATGGCACAAGACTTGCTCCTTCGGCGACCGATTTAACGGTTCTCTCCAGAGGTTCCTCCAACTACAGTCCCCGCTACCTGAGTAGCACCTGAAATAGTTAATTCTTCGGCGAGTTATGCTAATCAAATGTTAAAATTTGATTAATAACCACTCTCCTGCAGTCTTCTTCGGAACAATTACTCAATGATGTGAGTAAAGGTTAGTTAATGATGCTGGTCATCATTAACGTGAGAACTCTATCATGTTTTTTGACCATTTCAACACCCAATGTGGATTTATTTTCAAGAGATTATTGTGGAAGAGCACTTATAATCGTGAACAGACGAAAGTTTTGCGTTATCTACCTTATTACCAGCACTATTATTTTTGGTAATGTTGATGAGTTCCAAGATTACCTCAGGGAATAAGTCGCTCGATAAATCGAGGTAACTGATTCAATTGAGGCCACAAAATTGATCCAATCGAGCGTACTCTTTTCAAAATCTACGTTATGTTGACGTTGAAAATCATAGAAATAGGTTACAATACAACTTTGTGAAACCGCTTATCGACGTAGATAACAACTCACAATTGGACCAGGAGGCTGTATGATTAGATTGTTAGCCATTGCGGTTTTGATTGCGATAGCATTCGTGCTTTTTCGTTATCGAACCAATGCAAAAGTCCAAAAAGCGACTGTCATTGTTTTGATAGGCGCGTTCCTGATTTACACCGCATCCATTATGATCGCGGAACTGATTCGCTAGCGTAAGAAGAATCCTGGAGTTAAATACGGTGAGTTCTGAGAACAATATTGAAGAACAAGAAGACGTGGTTGTTATCGAACAGCGAGACAAGCGCACGAATATTTATATCGCTATTGCGGCGGTACTGGGATTAGCTTTTGGTGGCTTGGTCGGTTCTTCTTTAACCGCTAAGAAATGGGAATCGACTTATCAGGTTTTGGAACAGAAATACGAAGCTCTTACTCAGGATAAATCGGAAATTCTATCGCAGGTGAAATTGCGTGAAGAAGGCTTAGCAAAAGAGTCGCAGGACAAAGTAACAGCACTTCTTGCGGCACAAGAAGAAGAGCATCAGAAAGCGCTGAATAAGTTGCAGTCACAACTGACCAAAGTTGAGAAGGTAAATTTGTCGCTCGAGTCTCAGCTCAAGCAGCAAAGCGACAAGGTCATTACGGCAAAATCGGAAAATGAAAAACTGACTCGCCAGAGCGGTATTCAAGCGACAATGTTGGAGCGTTCTCGCGAAGTCTTTCAAAAAGAACTTAAAGTTACACAAGATTTAGAGTCGCTGACGAATGAGCGTGAAAAACTGATCCCAAGAATCAAAAAGCTCAAGAAAGAGTGCGATCTTTACTTAGAAGGTACATCCTGGGATATGAAATCTGACGCGTGTAATAAACATGATGCAGCTATATCACGCTTAAGCCAAGTTGAACAGCTTATTGAAGTCAACAAAATGGACTTAAAACAAATCAAAGAAATGAGTGAAGATATGGGGTTATAGGCCGTCTTAACCAGTTTCGTATCAAAGAAAAAGGAGCACGATCGCTCCTTTTTTACTGCGTTGGTTTAAATGCGAGACGCGTCGTAACCAGAAGCCAGTAGTAGTTCTCTTTCTCGCTTAATCAGTTGCGCACGGTCTTCAATTAGCTCATTCAATGCTTGAGAAGGTTTACCTGCAAAAGTCTTGAACTCAGCAAACGACGTCGCTTTGCCAATTTCGTCAATCATACTGCTGATGGCATTACGAGCCTCACAAGGGTTATCGAAGGTTTTGAAGTATTCGACTTGTTGAGCTGCCGCTTTCATCTCTGTAAGTAGTTCTAAAGGACTACTATCCTTCGCCACTGCCATGTAGTTATCGAGTACGCGTTTGGCGTACAAAAGTTCGGTAAGTGGGATATCACGTCCGCTTTCAATCAGGGACTCACTAAGGATCATACTAGAGCTCATTGCCATTCCTTTTTGTTGTCTTCTACACAGCTGTTGGTATTCACAAGAGTCTAATTTATTGGCGTCTTAATGGGAATGGTTTAGAGATAATTTGAGTGATATTTTTAATCTTTTTTAGTGAATAATCATGCATTGGGTGGGTTGTGGCGAAAAGAGTTGTACTTTCCGCATTCAGTTCACACTCATCGCCTTACACAATGCATTTTTATTTAGTGGAAGAAACGATAGAAAAAGGAGCCAAAATGGCTCCTGTTAGATTTCTGATTCAGTGGGGGCTAATCTGTTCGTTGGGAAGAGTACCAAGCGTTTTTATAGGCTTTAGAAGCAAACAGGGCATGCGCTTTTGCGCGTTCAATAACCGATTCCTCAACATCCAAAGGCGTCATTGTGTGGTTATCAAAATCGTATGCTAAGGCTGACACTTTCTCTCCGGGAGAGAGTACGACTAGGTTATCACGTGTCAGATAGCCGAAATTTTTATCGTATTGCATCATCGCCCGTTCATCTTCTCTGGCTAACGGCTTGGTTAGGTCGCGTCCAATCATTGGGCTTTTTGCATCAACGCCAATTAGGGACAACAGCGTTGGCGGCATGTCAATGTTGTTAGAAATTCGATCGTCTTTACGGGGCTCAATACCTTTACCGATGATCAATGTAGGAATATGGAAATGTTTCACTGGTACCAGGTTAGCACCTGAAACGCGTGCATCATGATCAGCAATGATGATAAATACCGTGTCGTCCCAGTATGAAGATTGTTTGGCTTTTTCAAAAAAGGTGCCCAGTGCGTAATCTGAATATTTCACCGCATTGTTGCGCGTCATCTCATGTTCATCATACTGCTTAATTTTGCCTTGAGGGTATTCAAACGGACTGTGATTGCTCGATGTAAATACCAGACTAAAAAACGGCTTGTCACCTTTAGATAAGCGATTGAACTCTTCATCAGCTTTGGTATAAAGATCTTCATCACTTACCCCCCAAGAGCCAACGAAGCCCGGATTCTGATAATCTTTCTCTTCAACAATTTGCTCAAAACCGTTGCCGAAGAAGAAGGTCTTCATATTGTCGAAGTTTGCTTCACCGCCATAAATGAACTGTGTGTGATAGCCTTGTTGTTTCAATAAATCCGCAATAGTAAAGAAACCTGTCTGGCTTTTACTCAGTTTCACTACAGAACGAGAAGGAGATGGCGGAAAACCAGAGGTTACAGCTTCGATACCGCGTACAGACCGAGTACCGGTGGCATACATTTGAGTAAACAGCCAGCCTTCTTCGATTAATTTATCGAGGTTTGGTGTCAGAGGTAGACCACCCATCGATCCAACAAATTGAGTCCCTAAACTCTCCTGTAGCAGAATAACCAAGTTCTTAGGCTTTCCCTTATAGGTCGCAGTATTGTGATTCATCGTTGGTAAGATATCAGGGCTAAATTCCGATTTCGCGGAAGAAGCACGAACGATATCCAACATTTTTTGGGTATCCATCTTGCCGTAAAACTGCTCAGCACTTTTTTCTGACTTCATGTTACTCACAGCAAACAGCAGAGAGTAAGATGAGTTCAGCGTCAAGTCATTCAGCAGCGGATCGCTAGAAAATGCAACCATCGCTGGGTTAAGTGGACGATGACCAAAAGAGGAACGCGCGCCAGCAATACAAAGCAGAACCACGAATATGGCGAGCAAAGGACGCCATTTCCAGTTGATTTGTTGCGAGGCATCAGTCAGCTTTTTACTCCAATTCCAACCTAATATTAGAGTGAGAGTAGAACCTACTACACCAATAAACAGTTCTAACTTGTAACCTGCCCATAGCATGCTCATGACTTCTTTAGGGTAAATCAGATATTCAATAAACAGGCGGTTAGGGCGCAGATCATATTCCTGAATGAATGGTGCAGTCGCCAACTCCATATAGACCAGTATCCAAAGACCTGCAACCATCCAGAGGCGAAGAGTCCACTTCCAGCAACCGCCAATTTTTCCCTTTAGCGGTAGCAGGGAAGAGAGCAGAGCAGGGAGAATAAATAACCAGCACAATGTTGCGACATCAACTCGTATACCTTGGCTGAGAATATGGATGGAGTGTCCGAGTGTTTCTATTCGGTCGGATTGCCAAAGCAGCAATAACAGTCGAGATAGTGATAAAAAGGCGAGTGAAAACAACGAAAAAACAGCAATTGGCTGCAGTGGCCCAAAAAAGGGCCTATTTAAGGTACTTCTCATATTTACGTTTTAATAGAGTCAATAGTAATGCAGCGCTGTTTCTATCAAACTCGATGTGAAATAAACGTGAAACATAACCACAATCTATAAAACAAACTTGAAAGTATTGGATTATTTACTCTGTATGCGAGTAATATCACTGATGCATTTATTAGTAATAGTTCAGTCTCAGCCCGTCTGTTGGCAGGTTAGGTATTGGGAAACGCGATCAGAAAAGTATTCCGTCCATTTTCTCGAGGCGCTAGGTTAATAGTTGCACCGTGCAAGGTAGCAATGTCTTTACAAATAGACATACCGAGGCCAGCCCCATCTCCGGTTTCAGAATGACCCCGATAAAACTGCTCGAAAATTCTATCGCGAGTCTCTTGAGGAATCTCTTCACCCGTATCGGATATCGAAACATGAATGAGATTGGCATCCTGAGATACCGTCACTTGAATTTCACTGTTTGCACCAGAATATCGAATCGCGTTGTCGATGAGATTGCGGAACAGAACGCCGAGCAGCATTGGGTCTCCTGATAGCTGAACGGGAATAGATTCGAGACTTATGTCTTGATCCTGCCTTAACGCCAAAGGAGCGAGATCGGCGACCACGGTTTGCAGTAGAGGCGTTAACTCGATGGTTTCGAATATGCGCTCCGACAAGCTCTCAACTTTGGCTAAAGTCAGCAGTTGATGAATAAGCCTGTCAGTCCGTTCTATGCCTTTGAGGATATTCTGCAAGTCGCTACGCAAATGGTCCGGGTCATTACTTTGCAGCGCATTTTCTGCGTTAAGGCGCAGGATGGTTAGTGGTGTTTTCAGTTCATGAGCCGCAGCGCGTGTAAATCGCTTTTCACGTTCCCATGCCTGTTCTAATTCAAACAGTAATGAGTTTAAGGCTTCTACCAAAGGATCCAGTTCAATAGTGTGGTCAGTCACATGAATTCGATCTAAACGATGAACATTCCTCTGAGTGATAGCGCTTCGGAGCTCATTGATAGGACGGAAGTAGCGCTCAATCAACCAAAAAAGTAACAGTAGCAATGTGGGAAGCAGCAAGACTTGTTCTATCAACGTCGACATTGCAATTTCACGGATGATCTCTTGCCTGATTTTCTGTTTCTCGGCGACCACAACGTATTCATTTTCATGTGTGCTTTGAGGGAAAGAGAGTTGGAAAGCCCGCCACTGAGTACCTTCCAGTTCAATGTCAGAATAGCCACTACTATTTGAGGAAGACGAGAGTGAGACTAAATCAGGAGAAGAGCTCCATAGCAGTTTATTGTCTCGGAAAAACTGAAATACGAGGTTTTGCTCATAGGGATGGCCAAACTTTGTCGCGTCTTCACCATCATCTTTCGATAGTTGTTTAATGTTTTGCATCCATTGCTGGAATTGCTCGCTGTGGTTGGCGAGGGTGCTTTCTTCTTTGGAAACAGACAGAGCGAGAAACATCAGTTTTGCAGATTGACCAAGTCTCGCATCGTAAACTTCTTCTACTTCGTGCTTGGCGGATTGGTAACTGAATACCAAAGAGATCAGTAGTAATGCGGAGACCAATAATCCGACCCAGAGAGTAAGCTTACGCTTTAAAGAGTACGGCTTATTATTTTTCAAGAATGTACCCCACACCGCGAATGTTTTTAATGTTAACGTTCGGCGCTTTTTTGCGTAAGTTATGAATGTGTACTTCTATCGCGTTGTCACTGGCTCCCTCATCCCAACCGTGCAGGGATTGTTGCAATTGCTCTTTGCTTTGGACTCGGCCCGCATTCGTAATCAAACTCGTCAGGATCTTAAACTCATTACGCGTCAGTTTCAGCGGCACATCGTCATAGCGGATGCTCTGTTCTGACAAAGACAAGGACAACAAGCCAACTTGAATAAGCTCATCCGCGCTTCCCGATTGGCGACGAATCAACACCCGTAAACGGGCGAGGAGTTCTTCCAGAGCGAATGGTTTACCTAAGTAATCATCGGCACCGCCATCCAGCCCCTGAACACGGTCACTGATGTCATCTCTTGCCGTGAGTATCATTACTGCTAGCTTAAATCCGCTTTTGCGAATGTTACGCAGAACTTCTAATCCATCAATATCGGGTAGGGTAAGGTCTAAAATCACCGCGGTGAACTCTTCAGTTTTTAGTGCGCTTGTCACTCCAGCCCCTTTTTCAACCCAGTCCACGGTGTATCCATGGCGATTAAGAGAAGTCACCATGGATTGACCGAGTAGTTTGTCATCTTCTACCAGTAATAAGCGCATAGATTATTTTAGTTTCCCTAATGTTGCTTCGATTTCAAGTTTTCTGCCTTTATCAGCTAAAGGACGATCGGGGCGAGGAGAGGCTTGCATAGCTCGAGTCAGATAGACTTTCGCTTCCTGCTCTCTGCCTTCTTCTGCAAGGAAGTCACCATAAAAATAGTTTGGATCGATACCATTTGGATTGATCTCTAAAGCTTTTTTCAACATTTGTTCTGCTTTATCGTCGTCGCCAAAACCAATTGGCCACCCCGGAACTTTATAATACAGTGAACCTAAGCTGGTGTAAGCCGATCCTTCAAGAGTTTGTGGCGAAGTTTCAATCACTTGTTCGAGCAGCGACTTTGCTTCTTTCGCTAAAGATAATGCACCTAGCCCGCCTTTCGCGCCAGCCAGAGATGCTTTATTGATGGCCAACCAAACAGTCAGCTCCGGGTTTCCCGGCTCTCTGTCCAAGTAAATGCTTGTTCTTGCAATCGTGCGATTGAAACACTGTTCTTTCTCATCACCACTTGGGGTGCTGTACTGACATTCTGCCCATTTCTTTTGCACGTCCTGAAGTGGGGTATTTCCTGCCAACGCAGCGGTTGAAGCCAACGTTGAACATACAGTTAAAGTGCATAGTAATTGTTTAGCATTCATCGTTAGTGTCCTTTTAATGGCTTACGCGGTTTACATATTGATGGATGGTTTGTTGCTGCTTTTTAATTGCTGATGAAACAACGTTTGGCAGCAATTGATTGATGCGTGCAAACAGCTTTTCTGGCCAGCCGATCCATTTTGCTGAAATCTCTTTTTCCAGCATGGTGACAACATGTTCTGCGACAACGTTGGGTGAATCGGTTTTGTTGCCAAGTTTCTGATTCATCTCATTAACAATGTCGCTGTTTAATGAAGTTTCTGTGGCTCTAGGAGCGAGATATAAGGCTCGAATTCCTGTAGCAAACAGCTCACGATCCAGTGCTTCCGTAAAGCGGTGCAGTCCCGCCTTCGCCGCACAGTAAGAGGTATATCCGGGATAACCAATAGAACCAAAAGTCGAGCCAATGTTGAGGATAACGCCTGGTTGTTTTAGCCAAGAGAGCGCGGATTGGCACAGAAGCATAGGCGCAACCAGGTTGAGTTGAATATCAGCTTCGACTTGTGTCGGGTGCTTTTGGCTTAATAGCGAGAAGTCATTACATCCAGCATTGTTAATCAAAGCGTCCACTTTGTGTTTTTGCCTCGCTCGTTCTTTTATCGCACTTAAACCTTCTGCTGTCAGGATGTCTGCGACCACAACGTCGTGGGACTCAGGATTTGCCAGCGAGGCTTTGAGCGCGACGAGCTTATCCTCATTTCGTCCGACCAGGAGCAATTGAGCACCGCGATTCGCCAATTCGGTCGCGATCGACTGACCAATACCGCCAGTCGCGCCAGTGAGTAAAATCGTACTGTCTTTGATGTTCATGACTTACCTCACGCTGCTTGCTGATTCGAATAAGCTGGCAAGGTGCGCAGCATTTCTCCGTACAGAGAAAACACCATTTTGGCGGAGTCGATGATGACTTGTTTATCTTCCTCTTTGGTGATTTTGTTCATCAGAGACTCGAAAAACTGCAGGTGATCTTGATCCAACACGCTATGAGAGACGAGGTAGGTCATCGCTGAAGCCGGAAGATTTAACGTAGACTGAATTTTGTCAGCCATTTGTCCACCAATACCAACGCTGGTACCTTCCAGTACCCATACCATGCCAAATAAAGCCAACGGATTATTTCGGTCTATGTTGTGGTACAGGTACGACACCATCAGCTCTATTGCTTGTCCAACTCGGCCTTCATCTTGGTTATTGCGAACGGCATCCGCGTTACCGCCACAGGCTTTAATGTCATTGAGAATCCATTCCTGATGGCCTTTTTCTTCCTCAATGTATTCTGCAATGGCTTCGCGTACCCATTCATATTCAGCGGATAATCGGCCTCCGCAGGCCATCAATAGCGGTACCGTATGTTTTACGTGATGGTATGCCTGAGTAAGAAAAGCAATATACATCTGTTTTGAAATATGACCTTGTTGTACGTCAGCAAGAATCGGAGCGGTTAGCATAGCTTGTTGAGCAGCCGAAGTTTGTTGTTTTAGTTGTTCGAAAAAAAGGGTCATAACCTTCTCCTTAAGAAGCTTTTGATTGCTGGAAAGGCAGGTCAATTCTTTCTACCTTTTGGCCTTCCAGCATGAATTCGGAATTGGTGTTATTGATCAGTTGAGCAACACTGTGTTCTATTTCGTCGCGTTTCAGTTTGCCGTTTTCTGTGTACCAGCCAGCGACGGCTCTTGGGTTATCAATCACCAGTAAAGTTTGGATTCGGGCGTAATCAGGAAGCGTATTATTTAGCGCAGAAATCTTTGCCACTAAGTTGTCACTGGCTGCAACGACGGCACATAACGATTGTTGCCCGTCACCAGTCACAATAAGTGGGGAATTAGGTAGAAATGCCAAAGCTTCTGATTCAATCCATTCAGGTGAAATATTTCGCCCATATGAAGTAACGATAAGATTCTTTTTGCGACCTGATAAAGTCACAAAGCCTTGTTCATCAAGGTGTGCCAAATCCCCGGTTGCTAGCCATTCTTGGCTAAAAGGATCGTTCAAATATCCCAGAGCGATGTTGCCTTTAACATAGAGCTCCCCGTCTTCTGCGATACGAATTTGTGTATGAGGCAGTGGTTTTCCGCAAGTACCAGCTTTGAAGGCAGAAGGGGTATTTAAGCAAACCACCGAACCGCACTCAGATAAGCCATATCCTTCAAACGCAGGAATATCGAGTGCATGCGCAGCATTAATCAGTTGTGATGAAACCCTCGCTCCTCCAACGGCGACGAATTTCAAAGAGTTCGCTAGCGAAGGTTGCTGTTTGACGATATGGATAAGAGCGAGTAATAGAGCAGGGGTTAATACCAAGCTATCGGGTTTTATCTCAGCCAACGCTTTAGCAAACAGACTCATATCAAACTGACTCGACCCAATCAGACCGGTTTGTTTACCGGGCAAGATATACGAGGTCACGCCCAATATTAATGGGACATAAATGCCGGTTATGTTTTCTAACAGGGTCGAAAGTGGAAGCAAAACCAAATGCGATTGCGCCAGACCATCGACACTTTGCGCGAGCGATTTGGCAACCTGACATAAGTGATCATTGCTTAAACAGACGCCTTTTGGTTGTCCTGTGGAACCCGAAGTAAAGGTTATTTTTCCTGTTCCTTCGAGATAAGCAGCAGGACCTTGACTTGTTCTACGCAAGACAGTTAAGCCTGCGATTTTAGTGCTTGCAAGCTGTTCCGATTTAGATGCATTTTGCGCTGAAGCGTATTCGTTCCCCCAATCGCCAATCAATGCATCGACGCGAGACTGACTTAACGTGTGCTCCACTTGAGCATCTGAAAAGAACGTTGGAATAGGTACGACGACAATATTTGCAGCCATGGCAGCCAGATCGATGATCGCCCAGTTCACACTGTTTTCGGCACGCAATGCTAATGCGTTGATGTTCTGCGCTTTCAACGCTTCAGTGGTATCTTGGATTTTAAGTAACAGTTCGGCATAAGTGATTTGAATGGTTCTTCCTTGTTCATCAATACCGACCAACGCCGTTTGTTCTGGCTTGGTTTTTGCCCATTTACGTATCTCGTTAAGGAGAATATTCATACTACACCTATGCTTGTTTTTGTTTTCTTTCTTGAACTAATCGGAGGCGTTCCAACCCTTTAACTAAATTTCCAGCCAGCACTCGTGGTTGGTGTTCGTAGTAGGATCCCCAAGTCGATTGCGCGTCAGGGACTTTATTAGGATCCGCGTGCGCTAAGACGTGTGGTTCTAAACCAAGGCGAGTCATCATGGCGTGAAGAGGGTCAGTAGCGGTGAAAATGCACCACTCAAAACCGAGATCGACAAGCATTTGGGCAATAAGGTAAAAATGCAGGGCAGACATACCCTTAGCAAACGAGGCAAGGTGGCCAAACTCGACCAGATTGGAACGTTTTACATTACATTGAAAAGTGGTTGAGACAAGGTTCTGAGCCTCGTCTTCCAGGTATTGTTCAAGGAACAAAGGTTCTTGCTCGGCGATACGAAACCCGCACACAGAAATAATGTTGTCGTTTTCGATAAGCGTTAAGTACGCAGGCATGAACAATTTAAGTTCTGCAAAGAATGCTTCTTGATAACGCAGAGAAACATGCTCAATCACTTTATGCCAAAGTGGGTGAGTAGGATTTACGATGTCTAAAGTAAAACCTTGTATAGAAGTCTGTGCATGTTTTTTCATTGGCGCTTCCATTTTATTGTTTAGTCATCAACAAAATAAAATGCGAAACTTAAGAAACTCTTAAGGAATGAAATTTAGATGATTATTTAACACAAGAACTTTTTTCTCACCGTATAGGCTGGTGGAGCTTTGGTCAGATTGGGGAAGGGAAGACAAAAAATAAGAGCCAATTGTGATAGGTTATATACAGTAACTCTCGGGGTGTATTGTATATTGCGTATAGAGGCAACTGAGAGTCTTACGATTCCTACTTTTCCACCAGTAAGACAGTAAGCAGGCTACTCACTTTTGCTTGCTACCGCTACTCGTACCAACTCAGCTAGGCTTGATTTAATGCAGTGATTCAGCTCGGCACAGCGCTCAGACGACAGTGCTTCAGTTGTCCCTTGTTGTGCAAGGTCTTCCAAGCTCCTTAACTGACGGGCTAATTTGCTGGCTCCAAGTGATTCTGCGTCTCCCGCCAGACGGTGCGCTTGCTCTCCGACATCATAATGATCGCCACGCTGCATTGCCTGCTCAATGCGCGGCAGGATTTTTTCACAGCTGTTTTGGAAGGTCTTGATTAGGTTATTGACCCTGGCCGCTCCCAAAATAGCGCAGTGGGACTGAAATACGACAGGATCAATTAGTTCATGTTTTGTTGGATTTGCTGCACTCTGTATCATTTGCGGTAAGCGGATGGCCTGTCCCATCAGCGCATATAGGCGTCCAAGTTTAAGTGGTTTGGGCTCAATGGCGGTCATACCAGCCGCGTGATACTCCTGAATCAGGCTCGGCTGAACATTGGCAGTCAGAGCGATAATTGGTGTGTCACGGTTCAGGTCGAGTTGTGAAATGCTTCGCGCTACATCTAATCCGCTGACATCCGGCAAATGAACATCCATCAGGATGACATCAAACCGATGAGCCGCAGCGGCCTGCAGAGCCCGATGGCCATTTTTCGCGAGCTTAACTTTGTGCCCGTCCTGAGTCAGTAGAGCGATAGTAACTTCTTGATTAATAGGTGTATCTTCAACAAGGAGGATGTCCAATGTGGGTAAATCAGGGACGGTAGTACTGCCAATAATGTCTGTAGCTGGGTTGGTTTCAACCTGTGTGAACAACGGGATCTCAAACCAAAAAGTGCTGCCCTTATTTGGCTCACTGGTGACACCTATCTCGCCGCCAAGGCTGTGTACCAGCTTCTGAGTAATCGCCAGACCAAGCCCTGTGCCGCCAAAGCGACGGGTAATACTGTCATCGGCCTGACTGAAACGTTCAAAGATGCGCTTGAGATCGCCGGCCGCAATACCGATACCAGAATCACTGACTGAAAAACGGACCCATTGTTTATCTGGTCCGGTTCGGAGTCGGGTCAGCGTAATATGGACAAAACCCTGCTGGGTAAATTTGACGGCATTGGCGATCATATTGCCCAGCATCTGACGCAGCGCACCTGAGGGACCCTGGCAGATATCCATTAACTGTTCATCAACGTCGTATTGTAAACTCAGCCCTTTTTCCAGCGCGCCAGCAGAAAAAAGATGGCAGCTGGTTTTGACCAGCTCGTGCAGAGAGAACACTTGCTGTTCGGGTACATAAGCGCCTTCTTCCAGTCGGGCGTAATCCAGCAGGCCGTTCAGGATTTCCAGCAACGCATCACCGGACTGATAAATGGTATTGAGGCGCTCTTTTTGCTCTGCTGAGAGTTCGGTGCGAGCCAGCAGTTGCACCATCCCCAGTATTCCGTTCAACGGAGTACGGATCTCATGACTCATAGTGGCGAGAAACTTGGTTTTCGCCTGACTGGCTGCTTCAGCGCTCTCTTTCGCTTCCAGTAGATTCTGGGTCCGGCGCTCGACCTGCTCCTGTAATTGATCCCGGCTGTATCTCAGCTCCTGTTGCTCTGACTCCCGCCTCTCGATATCGCGCAAAATAGCCTGACGCATATCGTTGATGGCATCTGCGACCTGATCCAGCTCATTACTGTAGCGCTCGTCAGGTTGCTTTTGTAAGGTCAGGGGGTGTTGCAGATGGGCTTTACTAACCTGCCGGGTAAACTGCGCCATGCGCTCCAGATGACGGGTGATATTAAAGTGGACGATGGTAAACAGTACTACCCCAGTGACAAGGATCATCAGCGATTGAACAATAAAGATCCAAAGCGCAGACTCTATCAGACGCGTGTGAATCGCGTCGATATCATGATAGATAGTTAAATTGCCTAGTTGACGTGATTCCCCCTGTAACGTGAGATACACAATCGGAAATGTGTCGGATACGGGCGACTTATCGGTCAGTTCGCCAAACTGCTGTACTTCTGGCCAATCGGTGCTGTTGAGTGTTACCGCCTGGAGATCGGGAAAGTTCATAATACCCTGCAACTGCAGATTGACCTGCTCTTTGTCGAGGTTCCACAGACTTTTGGCAATACCATCCAGTTGAGACGAAGCTATCAAAGTGAGGCGATTTTGCAGATTGCGTTGCTCTCGGCTGTAATCGGATATGACCTGCAGTACAGTCGTGATTACAATCAGTATTACACCACACAGCAGAAAACGTTTCAGTACCTGATAGACCAGCGGATGTTCGGTGTGGTAACCGCGTGCTTTACCAAACCAGGAAACGTAAGAAATGTTACTCATGAGAGTCTCCTAGTCCGGCAGATTCCCGGTATTGTTTGGCATACTCAGCCATCAGTTCACCGATATCGGTCTGTGTGGTAATTTGTTGTAGCGCTTGGTCAAGCTCAGCGCGAAGGCTTGCGAGAGATGATTTTTTTGAAATGGCAATGTACCAGTAGTCGGTGGTCAGTGGACGTTTAAGCGGCACAATGACATCCTGATAACCAAGCCGCTCGTTCTGTAATTGGCCGCCGTAGCGTCCCAGCGGCATCATATCGATGCGCTCGCGTATCAATTTAGCGAAGTTCTGTTCCCCAGTAGAAACATATTCAACCTGCATATGAGATTCTATCCATTGATCCATTTCATCACCGTATGAGTCGCCAAGAATCACCCCCAGGACTTTTCCTTCCAGATCAGTTTTGCTTTCGAAGTTCTGTGGGCGGTGAATGTTGTAAAACAGAACGATGGGCTCTTTGACTATCGGCGTTGAGAGGTAATAGTTGTAACTCTGACGGTCTGCCACTTTATACATGGCAGTTGCGACATCGACATTACCGAGTTCCATCTCTTTTAAACAGCGTTGCCAATTAAAATCTTGCTCAAACGATAATGTCAGGTCGAATTGGCTGAACAAGCGTTGCAGTAAATGAGCACCAACGCCTTTGACCTGATGGTTCTCGACCCAGGAGATGGGCGGATAGATCGGCAGTCCACAAGCTTTATAGGTACGGCTATGGTCTAGGTTGGCGGCTAGAGTATACGGAGCCAGAAGCAGGCAGAGAAGAGCGACAAAATATTGCATGGCGGAGCGCTCTATTCAGGAGAATAGAGATATCCGACCCCATGCACTGTGATGAGCCATCTGGGATTACAGCGATCGTCCTGCAGTTTACGCCGGATGCGACCAATCAGTACATCAATGGTGCGATCAGTGGCATTCCATGAGCGGTTACGTAACCTTTCCATCAACTCATCCCTTGACAGCGAGCGTCCCGGGTTGGTAACCAAGGCATTGAGTAACTGAAATTCTGCTTCGGTCAGTTGCACTGGTTCGTCTGTATCGGATTGTTTCAGCCAGCGACGATGAATATCCATTTTCCACGGCCCAATTTCAATCAGTCCTCCAGGCTCTTTATCCTGGTTACGTTCCAACGTTTTGAGTAATTTTACCCTACGGATCAGGTTTTTTGAGCGAGCGAGAATTTCGCGTGGATTAAAGGGCTTGGTGACGTACTCATCGGCTCCACATTCCAAGCCAATTATGCGGTCAATCTGATCCTGGCGGCCGGTGACCAGAATAATGCCAATTTCAGAGCCAGCACGCAGTTCCCTAGTTAAGGTAAGACCGTCTTTACCAGGCAGTCGGATATCCAGTAACACCATATCAATATCGTGCTCTGCCAGAAGCTCTTCGCCTTGTTCGGCAGTTTCTGCTGAGTAAACAATAAAGCCTTCTTCTTCGAAATAGCTGACTAGCGTTTCTCTGGTGACGTCGGAGTCATCAATTACCATTATCTGAGCTTGTACGTTTAACACAGGGGTCATAATTAGAATCCTTTCTATTGCGGCACTATGTCTAGCAAGGGCCGTTCCCTAATATGCCAACTGTAAATATTAAATGAGTAAGTAGGCAAGGCTGATAGTTATTAGAGATGAAGCAGTCTACATTTTAATCCCGTATGTTTACATCTTTTCACATATGATTAGTGTAATTTTACAAAGTATTACTGCACATTGATATTAATAAACAGAGCTTTAAATACTAGTTAGGTCGATTGCATTGTGGTGAGTGTTATGAAACGAACATTCTACAAAAGTGCAACATTTGCACTAAATGAGTGCTGCAGAAAGCTGTGGTTTGGTCCTACTGTTTTGAAACCCAGTAATTACGGGCGACGGCTAGCTGCAAGGGAGTGAAGCTTTTTGCATTAGTTTTGTGCTATAGACGGAACTTGTCATTTAACCAATGATTAACGATTAGATTAAAGATCTGCTTTTATGTTTGTGATTAGTGTTTTTGTTTGATTTGGTGGTAATGAGCTGTATTTACAACTTAATTACAAGCTGTTACTCGCCGTTTGCGACTTAAAGATCGAATAAGGCTACAAATTAAGATACCAATTCAACGGAATTGGTATCCGCATAATTTTCTGCTCTGCGCAAGGAGGCAACATGTCTAAACAAGAGCAAATTGAACGTCCGGGACTGTTTCTGGCGATATTGCCTATCGCGATTACCATCGGTCTGCTGGGTATTCAGCTATTTTATTTCGGTGATTTCACCCCTCATACGCCACTGGCAATCGGTATTGTGTGTACCTGTGTGATTGCCTGGTTCAGAGGCTATCGCTGGAATCATATGGAGCAGGGATTGTTCCACGTGATTAAAGTAGCAACCTCTGCCATTTTGATTATGTTGATCATCGGCATGATTATCGGTATCTGGATTGCCAGTGGTACGGTACCAATGATGATCTATTACGGCTTCCAGGTACTGACTCCGCAAACCTTCCTGGCGGCAGCAATGATCCTGTGTGCGGTCATTTCTGTTTCACTGGGTACCTCCTGGACCACGACTGCAACCGTTGGTCTGGCCTTGATGGGCGTCGGTGAAGGATTCGGAATTCCGATGTACTGGACTGCGGGTGCTGTCGTCTCTGGAGCATTCTTCGGTGATAAGATGTCACCGCTGTCTGATACCACCAACCTAGCTCCAGCGGTGACCGGCACCAACCTTTTTGCCCATATTCGTAATATGCTACCAACCACTTTCCCTGCGATGTGTATAGCGCTGGTGGTGTACCTATTTGTCGGTTTCAACATCATTGATGCGCAGCAAGTAGATATCGCAAAAATTGACGCACTGAGCACAGCACTTCTCGACCACTTTGAATTTAACTGGTTGGTTCTAACCCCCGCGATTGTGGTGCTTGGTCTGGCTCTGATGAAGATGCCGGCGATCCCAAGTCTGATGGCCAGTGTGCTGTTCAGTATGGGTATTGCTGTTGTGGTGCAGGATGTGACTATTCATGATGCACTGATTTACCTGCAAAGTGGATTTAGTGTCGATACTGGTAATGCGACCGCTGATGCACTGCTTAACCGTGGTGGTATTCAGTCAATGTCGTGGATTTTGACTCTGGTTCTGATTGCACTGGCTCTGGGTGGTGTGCTGGAACAAACTCGCTGCCTGGAAACTATTGTATTGTCTATCATGAGCAGGGTGAGAAGTATTTTTGGCCTGCAACTGGCCTCTACCATGACCGCAGCGGGCACCAACCTAGTCGCAGGTGACCCGTATCTGTCGATTGCACTGCCAGGCCGTATGTTCAGTCAGGCTTACCGTGGGATGGGTTACTCAACTTTGTGTCTGTCACGCTCTGTAGAAGAAGGCGGTACACTGATTTCTCCGCTTATCCCATGGAATGCTGGCGGCGCTTTCGTAATTCACGCTCTGGGGCTGGGCATTGCAACCGGTCAGACGGAAAACCTGCTTTATATTGTTTGCGCCGTCGCGTGCTGGGCATCTCCACTAATTGGTATTATTTATGCGGCGTTCGGTAAATTCTGTCCGAAAGCTACAGAAGAAGAGAAACGTCAGTGGGTGGAAAATAATGAACTTATTCTTGAGCCAGTGAATGACGATCGTCCGGTGGGTAAACCTGCCGTTCAATACTGATTAGAGAGTAAAATCAAATAGCTTTCAGCCGCAGCAGTCGCTGTGGCTTTTTTTAGCCTCGCTTTAAAGACGACAAATGAGTGTGCAGCTACTAGGCTGCTCCTCTTTGTATGTCTTTATTTGCAACTTGTTTAAAGATACCTCAAAAACCTTGGTGGTGACACAAAGGTTAGCCCCGGCTGGTTACAGTACTTAAACAGATTTTCTCTGAACATAGCATAATCTTATTTTGGCTAGCTCAGATCTGCCCCGAGTCGATGCCCATAGCTATCCATGGCTATCATATTTTACCCAATTATTCTAATGCGTGGGCTGACCTTATTATCTTCACTTCGCGTTCGATCTTTTACTGAAGAGGAGTGAATTAAAAAGGGCTGACAATGTTAGTCAACCCCCTTCGATACCTGCTTTATAGTAATTGAACCTGATAAATGGGGTTAGAGAGCCCATTCATGTATCCATCAGCCTTTTTTCCCTTTTTTAGCAACAGTAATAATGGCTTGATAGGGCCCACTATTACATACGCGGCTGTCATCCGGATCTATCACAATGGCATAGGTGCCATTGGTTAAAGCACTCAAATCAGCATTGTAAATATATTGCTGCTCATCAGAGTCGTATCTCATTATATTTTTAGTATCAGCAGATGAAACAGAGGTAGCTGGCTCAAAATCTTCACCAAGACCAGTACCTTCTGACCATTTATAAATCCAAACAGTAGGCTCAGCTTCTGTAACTGGATTCAAATTAGCATCAACAATTTTGACTTTTACTGGGATGACACGACCATTGCCAAAAATACTATTCCCAGCGGGATTGATCGGTGGTTGGAAGCCTACAAAATTGTAGTAAATGCCTATAATCCCGCTATCATCACTAGGGTTAAAATTACCATCGCCCGCATAGGCAACAAATAAGTTATGATCTCCAGCTTCTAGACTATTGATATTGTGAGACAGATAAGCATAGCCATTATCTCCAGTCGATTCTGAACCGACATAAATACCGTCAATAGAATAGTTTAAAGTTGCTGCCAGAATAGGATTGCTACTTTCAGTTTCTGCTAAATGAGCTTTTAAATTAGCCTCACCTGTTTGATACGGAAAACACTGAGTGTCCGGTACTGTTAAAGTGGTACCAATAGCACTTATGTCTTGCTCGATGACAGTAAAATTGACGAACGTACTTTGATTTAACAGCCCACCACTTCCGGTTTTGTCTGTATCAGCGTTAACTTTAATTTGTATTGCACTTTCCGTATTTGGAACATCGAATGAAATATCTAAAAAGCATGTGGAATTTTTGTCTATCAACTCACATGCGTCAGGTGAAACATTAATAGGGCTAACAATTACACCGTTAGATGTTTCAGCACTAAATGCCGCAGTCTTAGAGTATTGGGTTGGACTACCATTACCTTCGTCTATTGACCATTTTAGTGTTAATTTAATATTTGAAGTACCAACAAATGTATTTTTAAACGTCACATTTCGGTGTTGTGGTGCACCACTATCATCCAACCAATTGCTAATAGTTTCTTCCACACCATTGATCGTTAAGCTGGTAACTCCATCAAAGTAAACTGTATCCTTTGCAAACGCTGATGTAGCAAGCAAAATAGCCACACCCCCCATTACTATATTTACACCACGCTTAAAAATTAAATCCATTAACATTTTTATGTTCCCCAAAATTGGCAATCCTGCCTGTTGGTTAATTAAGTGAGGCAGCATTACGCATCTTCGGAATTAATCCACGCTCGGCCTCAAGCGCAATATTTGGTTTAGTGATGGTTAAATGTTGATGATTAATCCATTCTAAATAACAACCTAAAATGATAAGAAGTTGATGCAACATTGCTCTTCTTCTCTGGCAAACAGGCACAAACACTGGTCCCATTAAGAATGAGAAACCAATCGCTATTTCGCCCAAAATTAGAATAGAAATCACATGTTACCGCTTCAAATTAGCAGGTAGGACTTCGTTGTCATTAATTAGTACTTTAATGCTTTAATAGTAGTTAGTTAGAATTATTTTTCTTAAAAAACATAAAGATAAATGATTAGTCTATTTACTCAAAATCGTGACAAAAATCACCTCATTGCATATTGGTTAAACGAACAATTGCAACTATACAAAAATGATATTGGGCGCTGACCCCATTGGGGAATCACAAAAATTCAGAGTTCTTGCACAGCCGGGCTGACGTATTTTTGCCCCATTCCAATTTTAAGCAATAGTGTCTTTGATGTTTCGTGGCTACATTTTTCCCTACTTTTTCTTATATTAAAAAATGCATTTTGCTATTAGGTTTTAAATCAATATCTGCGACATTAATGAGTACAGGTGTTGGTATAGGGGAGACTTACGATCTGTAACACGCACATTAGCAGCCCAGATTATGTTGTAATCGATAAACTCTGTGCCTGAAACTTGAACAAATTCGTTACCTAATACCTTGCTAGGTAAGACATTCGCAACTTTTCGATTTGCCATTAGTTTTAGAGCAAAGGAAGCCGTGTCGGCCTGATGTGAATAGTTGAGATCGATTCCTTGTGACTGTAAATGTTCTATATATTGAAATTTTTGCTCGTTCCATCCAATGGCTCTTTGTTTAATAAAAGGCCACTTTTTTACTTCATCCCAATCATACTTACCATGTTTAATGGCAGACGCGATAACGAATCTGTCATCGCATATTTTTTGCTGATAGATGCCTGATGATCGCTCTGGATGAAGTAGGTGTACACCAAAATTGATTTGCCCTCGCACAATCTTATTTTCAGTCTCATCTCCCCAAGAATGGAGAGTCACTGATGCTATAGGAAATTTCTGTAACAGCATTTCGTACAAGGTGATGCCAAACTTCTCCATAACTAAATCTGGCAACGCAATGTTAATGGCGTCCTCATATGTTGAAGGATCAAAGTGTGTGGTAGTGACGGCTTCTTCTAAATCACTAAGAGCCACTTTTATTTTGGGAATAATAGAACGAGCATAACTGGTCGGTTCAAGCTTACCAGACATCCTAATAAACAGTTCGTCATTAAGTTGCTCTCGAAGGCGGGTCAACTGCTTACTAACCGCACTTTCTGTTAAACCTAAGGTAAGCCCCGCTTTTTTTAGGTTTTGCTTTTCCGCAAGCACTAGCAACGTTTTTAATAGATTGAAGTCGAGGTCAAAGCGCATTGATGGCTCCTAATTTCGAGTTAAATTGAAAAATATTCAAGATTGAATTTTCTCACATTCCGGAAATTCCTAATAATATAGCAACAATTAGTTTATAGGCTCTAATTTTTAACTATATTCAATAGGTTGATTAGGTGCATTGTTCATATTCTCGGAGAAGAAAATGATTGGTAAAAAACCACTTGTCTCGTTGCTAGTCGCTTCAGCGATGTTAAGCCCTTTTGCTACTCAGCTCGCTTTTGCTAAGCCTATCCCCGATAAGCTAGCTCAAGACGCTTTTATTTATGCTTATTCTATCGATGAAGCTTACAAATTTTTCTACGAAACTGCTGTCGAAACCGATACACCGCTAAATCGTTTTCAGAATATTCGTCATATTGCTGACGACTCATACACTGCCCATGTAACCATAAACAATGACACTTTACATTTAATGGGGTGGTTAGATGTAGCCGCAGAGCCAGTTGTGGTAAGTGTTCCTGATATGGATGAAGGTCGCTATTGGATTCTACACACGATGGATATGGGCCACTACACAACATCTATGATTGGCTCTCGTTTAAGAGGGAATAAAGGTGGCAGCTTTATGTTTGCAGCCCGCTCATGGACAGGGGATGTGCCTGCAAGTGTTGATGAAGTTATTTATGTCGATTCAAATATCATTAAGTTGATGGGGCGAATCATGGCAGTGGGCAAAGAGGATGAAAAAGTTGCCCTAAATTATATGGATGATTGGAACATTAGAACGTTATCGGCGTACCTTGGTGTTTCTGGACCTAAAGAAAAAGTCAGAACCTATCCGAAATATGACGAAACGAACTGGTTACAACGAGTTAATTACGTTCTATGTGACGGTGACATGGGTATTGCTGATAAGAAATGGCTCGAGCAATACAAAGACATTGGTTTAGAACCTTGCAAAGAAGACTTTACCAATGAACAGTTAGCTGCAGCCAAAGTGGGTAAAGAGTTAGGGATGAAACACCTTCAAGAACTCGCTCCGAAAATGACTAATGCAGGTAAATTGCTTGGTACTAGAGAGCAGTTGGGAGATGGTGAACGCGATTTGTTTGCTGAAGGTACATACTTGGGACAGTGGGGATTGCCGCCTGATGAATCTGTTTACTTAAAAGCAGAGACAGGGGAAGACGGTAAAAGCATCAATGGCTCCAATGGCAAAAAATATGTTATGCACTTCAAAGCTCCTGATGTGAGCCAGTTCTGGTCGTTCACTGTATATGGGTCTGATAACCGTCTGATGGCTCACAACGAGATTAACCGTCACAGCCGCGGCGACCGCACTCTTAAACCCGATGCGGACGGCATGTATAAGATTGAGCTAAGTTCGACTGGGAAAGAAAGTGATACCAATTGGCTGCCAATTCCAGAAAAAGATGCTTACATTATCTTGCGGATGTATGGACCGAGCAAAGAAATACAGCAGGGTGGATATGCATTTCCTACGTTAAAAGTTAGTAAGTAACTCGCAACGACTTATCGAACAAAGCGCCCAGTTTGGGCGCTTTATTATTATATCTATTGAAAATTAGAAATTTAGCGAAGACTTTGCGATACAAAAAGGAATCCATTATTGCTTTGCTTAGGGGAGAGCGTAACTCGAAAATGTCCAGAAATTTGTCAAGAGGGTGGTCTAAACGCCTGTGGTCTAAACGCCTAACGTACGGTGTGAGCTTCAGGATTAGCTGATTGTTTTACTTGACCATCACTCCCATAAATACTTTTGTGGCTGGGTGATGGTTTCACGCAGTGAGACCATCGCCTTGCTAAGTCTTCGGGGGGGATAAAAAAGCGTACACACCATAATACATAGTATGTACGCTTTCATATTGCACCAGAAGTAAAACTACAAAAGGGCTGTCACTAACCCGGAAGAAAACGTAGTTTTTACTCTATACTGCGTCACGCAATTGGCTCTTAGCTATGTATGCTTCTTGAGGTGTTACTGAAAAATAGCGAGTTTTACGCGGTATTACATGGCTGCCTTTTTCGCTTCTTCCACCCAACCATCGAACATTTCTTGGTGTGCTTTAATCCAGCCGTTGACGTGAGATTCGATGTCTTCTGTACTGTTCTTACCCTGGCTCATCATCATATTTTGTGCACTTACATCATTGATGTTGAGCTTCATGATTTCGAACAATTTGGCTGCTGCTGGGTTATTCTGGGTAAACTCTTTGTTGGCGACGATGCTCATTGAGTTCATCTCGAAACCGTAGTTTTTACCATTCGGAAGTGCCGTGTCGATGTCTTTTCGTTCGCCAGGCAGTGAAGAGAATGGCACTTCTAACCAAACGACATCTTTACCCGGAACTAATACACCACTTACCCAGTATGGAGTCCAAGTGTAGTAAAGAATCGGGTCGCCTTTCTTGTAGCGGGAAATGGTGTCTGCGATAATTGCGGCATAGTTACCTTGGTTGTGAGTGACGGTGTCACGAAGTTTAAAGGCATCAAGCTGGTGCTCAACGACCATTTCACAGCCCCATCCAGGGTTACAACCTGTTAGATCTGCTTTGCCGTCACCATTAGCATCAAACAACTTCGCTAGTTTTGGATCTTTCAATTGGCCAATATTTGTAATGCCATATTTCTCCGCGGTTTTTTTGTCGATCAAGTAACCTTGCGCTGCGCCACTGACATACTGTCCTTCACGGTAGAACTTGTCGTCACCGCCAGACATGGTGTATTTGTCTGCGTGAAGAGGGAACCAACCTACGGCTAAGAACGTTGCATCACCTTTAGCAATCGAAGTGTAGCCAACGTTATAGTCCACTTCTTTGGTTGGTTTGACATCATAGCCAAGCTCTTCCAAAGCACGATTCACAATCAATGTTTGAAACGTCTCTTCTGCAACAGTTGACTGTACTGGTTGAACGGTCACGCCTTCACCGGGTAAATCAGCTGCAATGCCGTACGTAGAAAAAGCAAGGGTACTGAGTGCCCCAACAGAAAGCGTTGTCTTCCATGAACTATTCATTCGTTTTTCTCCTAAGTTTTTGGTCGTCTTGGTTCGTTTTCAGTTTTAATAGGTATGAAACAGGTCCCTTGTGATACCAGCGAAGCTTGGTATTGCCTGCATTTACACCCAATACCTGAGTGATGCGGTCTAGAAGAATCGCGAGAATGACGATACCCAAACCACCAACGGCCGCTAATCCCATATCGAGTCGACCGATACCACGCAATACCATTTGGCCCAAGCCACCAACGGCAATCATGGAAGCTATCACCACCATAGAGAGCGAAAGCATCAGGGTTTGGTTTACACCCGCCATAATCGTTGGGAGTGCCAAAGGTAATTGAATGAGATAAAGCATTTGCTTTTTACTTGCACCAAATGAATGACCCGCTTCGATCAGTTCTTCCGGCACTTGTTGAATACCTAAAATGGTCAAGCGAACTACTGGCGGCAACGCAAAAATGATAGTAACCACAACGCCCGGAACGTTTCCGATACCAAACAACATCACGATGGGAACCAGATAAACAAACGCTGGCGTGGTTTGCATTGCATCTAAGATTGGCCTGACAAATTTTGCGGCAGTATTACTTCGCGCCAGCCATATCCCCATCGGTAGACCTATCAGCAAGCAGAAAAATACCGATGTTAGGACCAGAGCCAGTGTTGTCATCGCTTCTGACCAAGCTCCGATTAGCCCGATAAATACGAGAGAGACAAGTGTCGATAAGCCGAGCTTAAAGTTAGAAAACTGCCATGCGAGTAGAAATAGAATCAGCACCATGATCGGCGCTGGCGTTGAGACCAGTGTGGTTTCAAAGGATGTCAGAATAAAGTCGATTGGAATACGTATAGCCTGAAAAACAGGACGGCCGTGATCCACCAGCCAGTTTAGACCGGTTTCTACCCAATCATCGAGGGGAAGTACAGCTTCCTGAAACGGATTCATGATATCGAAAGGAGCATGTTCAATAGGCTCTGAACTTAGCCAGTCACTATTGGCTGCTGCGTCTGAACCCTGCGACCAGGGATCATCCTGAGTAGGAGAGGGTTGTGTCCATGGATCATTATTTGCTGGTTCTGATGACATCGTCTTACTCCTTATCCAGTGTTTGCAAAAGACGCGATTTGGTCACGACACCAAAGTAAGTACCGTTATCATCGACTACGGGTACGGCGTATGGTGCATCAGCAACCACACCCAAAATGTCATTAATTGACTGATTTGGTTGAAGTGTAATTTCGCCTCGCAATTGCGCACTCGCCAAGGAGCGATTCTCTTTGTGAGCTAAACGTAATGAATCGATCGAAACAATACCGGAATAATGGCTGGACCTATCTATAACGATGCCGTATTCACGGTCTTGTTCTATCAGAATCTGAAGTGCTGAACCCGGACCGTCATTGTCTGATTTTTTAAATACCGCAGCTGGTTTTTTGCGAGCGATATCTTTAACCGTCAAAACACTTGCTATGTTTACGCCTCGGAAGAAGGCTTCAACATAATCATTGGCAGGGTTGTGGAGGATTTCATCTGGCGTACCTACTTGGACGACTTCACCGTTTTGCATAATTGCAATTCGGTCACCGATGCGCATCGCTTCGTCTAGATCGTGAGAAATGAAAACGATGGTTCGTTTGTCGTCATTTTGCAGTCGAATTAGCTCGTCCTGCATTTCAGTTCTAATTAACGGGTCAAGTGCTGAAAAAGCTTCATCCATCAACAGAATATCAGGGTCACAAGCGAGAGCTCTTGCTAAGCCAACACGCTGTTTCATACCTCCTGACAGTTCGTCGGGGAAGGACTCTGCATAGGTATCTAATCCTACTCGCTCTAGTGCAGAAAGGGCGCTGACTCGTCTTTTTTCGGCGCTGACACCAGCAAGTTCAAGGCCAAAAGCCGCATTTTCAACCACCGTCATATGCGGCATAAGTGCGAAACTTTGGAAAACCATCGAGATATTATTACGACGAACTTCTCTTAGTTCATCTTCAGAGATTTGAGCAATGTCTTTGCCTTTGAGGAAGACACTCCCCTTAGTTGGCTCAATGAGTCGATTGAGGAGTCGAACAAGAGTCGATTTACCTGATCCTGAAAGCCCCATTATGACGAAGATTTCGCCTTCATTAATTGAGAGAGAAACGTCGTTTACCCCGACAGTTAACCCGGTTTGTTCAAAAATGTCGTCTTTATTGACACCTTTGTTGATGAGTGAGAAAGCACGTTCCGGCTCTTCTCCAAACACTTTATAAAGTCCCTTTACTTCTAGTATGGGATCCATGTTAATCGTCCTTGTTATGTGCCTAATATTTCGTACTCTAATTAAAATTCAGGGAAAGTTCAATGAACGAGATCATGCCTACGGGCTATAGCCATCGATGTTGAAGGCGTGTGCCAGATAGGGGTTTTTATTATTTAAACTAATAAAAACAATAAGATATAGTTTGTTTGTAGTAATTGATGAGATTAAAAGTAACGTGAAGTTAAATTTTTAAGATTGTATTACGCTTTTATTTGGCTGGCGTAGATGAAGCTTCGTATCATTTAGAACTTTTTAACGATAGTTAATGATTAGACTTCGAAGAGTGTGATTTTTGCTCAATGAATGAAAATAATTTGCAATAATTTAGACATCAAACTATTTATTTGTGTTATTGAAGTTGTAATTAATGTGATATTGGTCACATTTATATGGTTATTTTGGCTAATAATTTGATTTTTGGTGGCGATGGATGCGCATAATAAAAAGGAATTTTATTTAGACATCAAAGGATATGTATTTTCACATGATCACGTCAGCACCTTGGGTCCTCTATCCTGAAATTGAAGAGGGAACAAGAAAAAAATGGATTTTTCGTGAACCTAAAATTTCTGATGGAGACGACATTTACAGCTTAATCGCAGACTGTCCTCCACTAGATATGAACTCTTCTTATTGCAACTTCTTACAATCAACACATTTCAGTAAGACCAGTATTTTGGTTGAGTACAACGGCGAAATTGCTGGTTTCATCTCGGGTTATCAGAAACCTGAAGAGCAGGACGTGCTATTTGTTTGGCAAGTTGCAGTCTCACCTCGTTTCAGAGGTAATGGTCTGGCGTTACGCATGCTGAAGGAACTTCTTTTAAGAGAGGATCTGACTAACGTCAACTTGGTAGAAACTACCATCACAGAAGACAACAAAGCCTCATGGGCGCTGTTCAAAAAGTTAGATGCGATGAACGGCAATTCTGGCCAGGTAAGCACATTTTTGGACGAAAAAGCTCATTTTAAAGGCAAGCACGATACAGAGTATTTGTATCGTATCCCCCTAAAATAATCCCCTAAAAATAGGAATTTAAAACGGTCTCATCATGGATATTTTCAAAAAGCAGGAATCCAATGTACGCTCATATTCAAACAATTTTCCAGTCGTATTTCGCAAAGCGAAAGGCTGCTGGCTGGAAACAGAACAAGGTGGACGTTACTTAGACTTTCTTGCTGGAGCGGGATCTCTAAATTACGGCCACAATAACCCAGTACTTAAGCAAGCGTTACTTGAATACATTGAAATGGACGGCATTACTCATGGCCTGGATATGCATTCAGAAGCGAAAGCTGCATTTCTTCAAGCACTGGATCACTACATTCTTAAACCAAGAAAGCTGGACTACAAAGTTCAGTTCACCGGACCGACTGGTACCAACGCAGTAGAAGCCGCGTTGAAACTCGCTAAAAAAGTAACGGGCCGAAGCAGCGTAGTTGCTTTCACTAATGGCTTCCACGGTTGTACAGCTGGTGCATTGGCTGCAACAGGTAATCAACATCACAGGCAGGGCAATGGTTCGAGCTTACACAATGTCACGCGTCTTCCGTTTGAAGGTTACGCAGGCGTTGATGGCTTGGCTCTGTTTGAAACGATGCTCAACGACAATTCAGCTGGTATGGACAAACCTGCCGCTGTATTGCTGGAAACCGTGCAGGGTGAAGGTGGCTTGAATGTCGCTTCAAACCAATGGTTACAGCGTTTGAGCAAAATTTGTAAAGCCAATGATATTCTTATGATTGTTGATGACATTCAGGCGGGTTGTGGACGTACGGGTACGTTCTTTAGCTTTGAGCCTGCAGGCATTCAGCCAGATATCGTCACTTTATCTAAATCTATTGGCGGCTACGGCTTGCCGATGGCGGTTGTACTACTTAAACCTGAGTTTGACCAATGGAAGCCGGGTGAACATAACGGTACGTTCCGCGGTAACAACCATGCCTTCATTACAGCCACTAAAGCGCTGGAAATCTATTGGGCCACTGATGATTTTCAAACGCACATTAAACAATGTTCAGAAAACGTCAGCGAAGTCATTGACCGCTGTGTACGTCGATTCCCGCAGATGTTCGTGCAGAAAAAAGGTCGCGGCATGATGATCGGAATCGAGTGTATTAACGGCGAGCTCTCTTCTGAAATCACAAAAGTGTGTTTCGATAACGGCATGATCATCGAGACTGCTGGCCCAGACGATGAAGTGGTTAAGTTTTTCTGTCCACTGACTATCAGTGAGTCAGAGTTAGAGCAGGGACTGAACATTTTTGAAAATGCAGTAGAAACCATCGCTGCAAAGCACTTCAAACAAGCATCTTAATAAGGGAAATTAATAATGATCGTTAGAACACTCGAAGAGTGTCGCAATAGTGAGCGACGTGTCGTAGCAGATACTTGGGAAAGTGTCCGTATGTTGTTGAAAGATGACAAGATGGGCTTTTCTTTCCATATCACGACTATTTACGAAGGCACGGAAACGCATATCCACTATCAAAATCACTTGGAATCTGTTTTTTGTATGAGCGGAGAGGGTGAAATCGAAGTCGTTGGTGGTGAAACTTACCCGATTAAACCAGGAACATTGTACATTCTGGACAAAAACGACGAGCACTACCTGAGAGCATATAAAAATAAAGAAATGGTAATGGCGTGCGTATTCAATCCACCTATCACAGGTGCTGAAGTACACGATGAAAACGGCGTGTACCCTCTTGTTGACTAATAAAAAGTTACTGTGAGGTGGTTTCCACCTCACATTTCAATTTTGTCTTCTTTCTTCTTTTAAAATTACCAATCAAGAAAGGCTTATCATGACTTTTACCGTAGAAAAAATCGGCGGTACTTCAATGACAGCGTTTGATGCTGTTCTCGACAACATTATTCTTCGTCCCAAGACACCGTACAATCGCATTTTCGTTGTATCGGCTTACGGTGGTATGACCGATGCGCTATTAGAATGTAAAAAAACCAGTAAAGCGGGTGTATACCAACTGCTCGCCAAACGCGATGATCAATGGGAAGAAGCACTGGCATACGTAGAAAACCGTATGCTACTGACCAATGAAAATATTTTCGCTGATCCGATGAATCGCATGCGAGCAGACAAGTTTATTCGATCCCGTATCTCAGAAGCGAAAAACTGTATCGCTAATATTCTCGAAACTTGCCAATACGGTCAGTTTTCACTGCGTCACTACCTACCTCAAATTCGCGAGTTTCTGTCTTCAATTGGCGAGGCACACAGTGCGTATAACACCGCATTGAAACTGAAAAACATGGGTATTAACGCTAAGTTTGTCGACTTGTCCGGTTGGGACACAAAAGAGCCGAAAAGTTTAGATGAATCCATTGGTGATGCTTTTGCCAATATAGACGTCTCTAAAGAATTACCTATTGTTACTGGTTATGCGTATTGCAAAGAAGGGCTTATGCATACCTATGACCGCGGCTACAGTGAGATGACGTTCAGTCGAGTTGCATCGATCACAAAAGCCAGCCTTGCGATCATCCACAAAGAATACCACCTAAGCTCCGCAGACCCGCGTGTTGTAGGGCCGGAAAAAGTATTGCCAATTGGCAGCACCAACTACGATGTAGCTGATCAGCTGGCGAACTTAGGAATGGAAGCAATCCACCCTAATGCAGCGGCAGGACTACGTGAAAGTGGCATCGAACTGCAGATTAAGAACACGTTTGAACCGGAACATGAAGGTACTTCAATTTCGTCTGATTATCGTCCAGACGGAGATAAAGTAGAGATCATCGCAGGCAAGCAGAAAGTATTTGCGTTACACCTGTTTGATCAAGCCATGGTTGGCAAAGTAGACAACGTGAGTTACGAGTTGATGGAAATCATATCTGATGCCCACGTGACATTGGTTGGTAAAGAGATGAACGCCAACTCTATTACTTACTACCTGGGTGGTAATGCAGACAGCTTGAATCAAGTTCTGTATAAGGCAGAAAAGCGTTATCCGCATGCGTCGATTAAAGGTCGTATGGTAGCGTTGATTTCAGCCATTGGTTCTCAGATTGACACCAATAAAACCTTGGCGAAAGGCGTAGTGTCTTTAATGAACAGTGGGGTGACTCCGGTTGCTCTTCACTCATCATTGCGCAATGTTAATGTTCAATTTGTTGTAAGCGATACAGAGTATCAACGAGCAATTTGTGCTCTGCACGACGAATTTTTTGAGCCATTAGAAAACTCTGACGCAATAGTCGATGTTGCTTAGCATTTAATTTTCGCTATTCGCAATAGATCGGTTACAAGAGGAGCCTTCTTATTGGCTCCTTTGTTTTTATGTAAAGACTTCAAATTAAATCGATACCTAACTTTTCTCTTAATAAAAAGAGTCGCTATACTAGCGCAATTACTTTGAATCTCGCGTTCGTGTGACATGAAAAATAGCCTTAGCATTCGTGCTTATACAAAGAGACTGCAGAGTCACATTCACGATGACTACCATCAACTGGTACTGCCAATTCAAGGCAATATCTCTATTGAAATGCCTCATTTTGTCGGTAAGGTCACCGTTGGAGAATGTGCTGTCATTCCTGCAGGGACGAAACATGGATTCAAAGCGGACGAAGTAGCAAGATTTATTGTCGCGGATTTATGCAATTTACCTAGTCACTTTACAGATGCAGATTTAACTTCGTTTTCAGTTACACCACCTTTACTCAGTTATCTTCACTTCATAGAGAAGCAGTTAGAGCATCAAGTGGATAGTGGTCTTGAGAGTTCAATATTAAGTGTCTTTATGATGCTGCTTGAACAGCAAACTCAGGTGGCACCAGTTGATCCGCGTATGCGCGCGGTACAGACCTTTATCTCTGAAAATTTAGAAACGCCGTTATCCATTGCTGAGCTTTCTAAGATCGCTTGTTTAAGTCCCACCCAGTTTAAAAAGCGATTTAAAGAAAGTGTTGGTATCAGTACATTGCAGTACATTACGGAGTTAAGGATGGAAAAGGCCAAAGCGCTTTTAACTCATACTGATTTACCTGTTCAGTTGATCGCAGAACGGGTTGGCTATAGTGATGTTTCTGCATTCAGCCGTCGTTTCTCACTTCACTTTGGATTATCACCACGCGAGTTTGCTCGGCAATAAAGTCTAACTAAGCAATTATTGCGTCCTTTTAGCAAAGTTACTATTTTGATTTCCAATAAAATGCTTCTTTATAAAGTCGTCATAAAGAGAAGTGCTTAAGTTATGTCTATTGCAATCAAATCGGTCAGTCAGTATCAGAGTGGGGCGTTTTCAATCTTATTTGCCTCTATTCTATGGGGCACTACGGGAACTGCTGCGAGTTTTTCTGAGCAAGTAAGTCCCCTTGCGATAGGTGCATTCGCAATGGGCATTGGAGGCGTTATTCAGGCACTACTTTCTCTGAAGGCTATTACAAACAGTGCGTCTCAAATTTGGGTGTTTAAACTGCCGTTAATGGTAAGTAGTGTTGCTTTAGCTGCCTATCCACTTGCGTTTTACACCTCTATGAAGTTGTCAGGTGTGGCTATCGGTACGGTCATTTCTATCGCCAGTGCCCCATTTTTTACCGTTTTTATTGAGCGTCTTTTCGGCAAAGGTATGAGAGTAAACACACAGTGGTGGATTAGTTTCGCTTTAGGAGTTGTTGGCATCGTACTTTTGGTCTTAGAGAGAGGAAGCAACTCAACATCTGCCAGTGACTCCAGCTATTTACTTGGCATCATGCTGGGACTGCTAGCTGGCTTGTCTTATGCCTCTTATTCATGGGTAGCGAAGTCTATGATTGATGCTGGTGTGAAATCTCAGGCAGCGTTAGGCAGTATATTTGCTGGTGGCGCATTGTTATTGCTTCCCAGCTTATGGTTTACGGGTGACAACTTGTTTGCTGGTGCAACTAACTCGATGGTGGCGGTTTATATGGCCGTGGTTCCGATGTGCATCGCTTATCTCGCTTTTGGATACGGGTTACGGCATGTTGAGGTGAGCAGTGCTACATTGCTCACTTTATTCGAGCCCGTAGTAGCAGCAGTGTTGGCGGTTTGGATAGTCGGAGAACGAATTCCAGCTTTAGGATGGCTAGGGATTGGTTTGATCGGCGTGTGTTTGATTCTGCAAACGGTGAATACGAACAACGATAAAGCAAAAGGGGCAAATTAATGCCCCTTGTTCTCGATGATGTTGTTGAATCAGCGATCTAAAATCAGGCCAGACGTTCTGTTACGACAGGTTTTGCATGACGTTTTGCCATCCAATACGCAACAGCTCCCCACAACGCAGTTAGCAACCAAAGTGCCGTCCAGTACTTCGCAATTTGTTGCCACGTTGCTCCCATCTGGTTTAAAGCTAGAAAGCCTTTGATTGCCCACGTACTCGGGCTTAAATCAGCAATCCAAAGTAGTGGGGCCGGAATAGATTCTACTGGCCAAATGAATCCAGCAAGGAAGATAAGTGGCATCGAACTTAACAGTACGACTAACGTGACCAGTTCTCTTCTCGGCAGAAGATAACCAAGCCAGAAACCCAAGCCACAACAGCTCAAGAGAAATGGCAAGAGTAATGTGAGAAGCTCAGCCGATTGAGCAATGTGATTGACACTCAAACGTTCAAAGCTTGCCCCAAAATAATATGCGCTAAGCAGGTAATATATCGCGACGAAAACCAGTGTTCGGACGATTAGCAATGAAGAGGTCGAAACTTTTGACCAATAACCCCGACCATGGCGTTGTGTCCCCGTTTGTAAGCCTACAGCCATGATCAATGTTTGCTGCAAAATGAGCACAAAGACGGCGGGTACCACGTATTCGATATAACCCATCGTTGGGTTAAAGGTCGGTTTCATGTTGAGCTTTAAGGCTGAGTAATTGTGACTCGCCATACTAAGAGGTACGCCTTCTATCAACAACTTACTGACTTTTACTTGTGCGCCTAACGTTCCACCCGCTTGCGCCAATCCTTCTACGACGGTGCCATAAACCAAAAAATAAGACGCGTCGGCAGCATAGGCTAACGTAGGGCTTTTACCTAACATCAGATCTTTATAGAAGTGCTCAGGAATCACTAAAAAACCAGTGATATCGTGGTTCAAAAACGACTGTTTTGCCTCTTCAATGGTATGCAGTCTGGAAACAATTTTTACTTGCGGTGTGGCGTCGACCATACGCTCTAATGTCAGACTGGTTTGGCTGCCATCCAGATTGACGATTGCAATCGGCTGCTCTCTTGGCGTTTGCTGGCTATAGGGTAGTGGGTACAGGAATGAATAAAATACCACACCACCGAAGACGGTTAGCGTTACGACAGGGTTCGTAAAAACAGTGCGAATCTCCGCTTTAATCAGTTGCCAGAGTGTCATGAGGTCTCCCTGTTTTGATGATGGAACGCAGTGATACGGTGTTTGCGAATCAGCGCTGCAGTAAGGAGCAAAGGTAGGACGTAACCAATCATTGTCCATAACGAACTTATCGATTGAATAGCTGCTGTACCATAACTCGCTTGGGCGACTTGTACTTCAATATAGTGGCTGACAGGTAATAGTGAACGCCAGGTCGTAGCGAGTGTGCTCATGTCTGTTACAGGAAAAGTTATCCCCATAAAAGCAAAACTAGGCGCGGTAAACGCTCCGGCGAAACTCATCGCACGAGCTGGATCCATAGACAAGAAGAAAAACAGTGCACCCATGATAATGCAAGCGATGATAGTGAGCCATTGAGCGATTAAGATAACAAGTACGCTGCCTTCCATTGGCCAATCTAACAGAACGTAAAACCAGTAGAGAAATATTGCACCCTGCGTCATAAACACAGGTATATACTTGCATAAAATGGAGGCGACTCGTAAGTAAGGTTTTTCGCCTAAAAACTCAAATCCATTTTTGCAGCCATAAATACGAAAGTGCGCAGCGAGAATCAAAATGGTGCTCACCACGATACATATCTGCCAGATAGCAGGCACGATGGCAGTAACCAGAAACTGAGCGTAGTTCGTATTGCGGTTAAACAGTGCGGTTATCTGTGTTGAAACGGGTACCGCTTGACCGACAGCCGCTAGTGCAGTTGTATCGCCCTTGGCAAGATTACCCATGACTTGCAACTGCGCATCAAAATAGCCTTGAGCTTGTGCAACGGCAGAATTAATCAACTTCGCGACCAGAATATATTGGCTGTTGAAAAATACAGATAGCTGCGGTTGACGGTGCTGAAGGATATCCTGATCAAATTTTACAGGAATCACCGCATACGCATAAATCTCACCGTCAATCATGGCATTTTTTGCCTCGGTGACATTTGTGTAATAGTAATCCACTGACGAAGTCGAAGAGGCGTCCAGAGACTGAATCAACTTACGTGAAAGATGAGAGTGCTGTAAGTCCACGACACCAATAGGCAGGTCGCGAGCAATGCCAGCAGAGAATACACCCCAAATAGTGACAGCAAGCAAAATGGGCACCCAAGTGAGGCAAGATAACAACCACTTATCGCGCCGTAATATATGCCGCTGTGAAATCTGAATCGTCATAACTTTAACCAATTAGGTGTACTCAGAGTTCAACCACAACACTCATGCCCATGCGAAGTTCCGGCTCTGGTCGCGTTGGTCGTGCTTCAACTTCAAATGTGCGCAGATCAAACCCTTTCGCTGCGTCTGTCGAGCGCCATGTTGCGAAGTCACCCATTACAGCAACGTGCATGACTTTAAACTCAACCTTTTTATCCAAAGCAGGTAAGTAGGCATTGAATGTGGTGCCTTTAGTGAAGTGCTTAAGAAGATCTTCCCGGACATTAAGTGTTGCCCATGCATCTTGCGTATCAATGACAGTGACGACAGGAAAGCCTTGCGGTGCCAGTTCACCACTTTGCAGCAGTACCTGAGAAACTTCACCGTTAAACCAACTATGGATTTGCGTATCTTTTGCGTAGGCTTCTACCTCTGCTACAGCGCCAGAGGCCATGCGTGCTTTTTCAGCCGCAGCCACTTTGGTTTCGCTACGCGCGCCTTCCTTCGCCATTTCATACATTTGGTAAGCCGCACTTTCCGTGTATTTTGCAGCTTGCCATTGCGTTAATGCCTCATCTCGCTTTTGCTCCGCGACAACACCATCTTTGTAAAGGTTGTTAACCCGGTTAAAGGTTTTTTGCATTAAATCTGCTGCAGCTTTAGCTTTTAACCACTGATCTTTTGACGCTTGGATCTGTTGTTCACGCGCACCTTTTTCGGCTTCTTGTGCGAGTGCATCTGCGGCTTTTTCACCGGCCTTAGCTTGCTCTAATTTGGCTTCGATCTCTGGGCTGTGAAGCGTGAAAATGAGCTGACCTTTTTCAATCTCATCACCTTTACGCACCATTACTTCATCAATGCGACCAGGTACTTTTGACGAAATGCTATACTGCTGTGCTTCGATCAAACCTTGAAGGCGGATAGGCTCTGGCTGATAGGCTTGATAAAACTGGTAACCAACCCAAGAAGCAACACCCAAAGCGCAAAGTGATAGTAAAACGGGTTTCAATGATTTTGCAGCCATGACTTAATTTACCTCTTTCGATGTTGAAGCTGGGGTGTATGCGGTGCTCTGGTATTGTTTGAAGCTGTCGATTTCACTGCTGAGTGCTAATAACTTAGTCAAAGAGATAAGATAACGAAATCGTGCGACTGAACGTTGAGTCTCAATGCTAGCGACATAAAGCTGAGCATCAACGACATCCAGAGAAGAAGAAAGCCCTTGAGTAAATGCTTTTTCACGTAGATGAAGGTTCTCGTTTGCAAGTGCAATACTTGACTCAAGTCCTTGGACTTCATCAATGGCCTGCTGTGCTTCGAGGTAGGTTTTCTGTACCAACAAAGACAAATCTTGTTTAGCCTGAGATTTCAGTGCGTCAACTTGAGATACCAAACTTTGCGCCGCTTTCACTTTGTCACTACGACCTGACGACTCAATCAGAGGAACACTAACGCCAACTCCCACTAACCAGTCTGGCTTCATTTGGCTTGCTAATGAGTCGTCTTCGAAAAGGCTGTAATCACCGTATAGGTAAACTTCTGGGTAGTACTTACCTTTTTCTGCCTTAATTAAACTGGACGCTTGTTTATGCTTTGCCTCAAGAAGATCAAGCCCTGGGTAGGTGAGTATGGTTTGGTCAATAAATGCATTCAGAGGTGGAAGCTTATCGTTAATAAACAGGGTTTCGGCGGGTTCGACAGGCTCGGTTTGTGCAAGCAGTTTTTCAAGTGCGGCCTTAGCGATGGTTAAGTCGCTCATGGCTTTGCGGGTTTCAACCGAGGCTTTATCCAATGACGCTTCAGCCTGCAATCGTTCTACGCGAGCAATTTGTCCTTGCTCCTCCATTTTGATTGCAAAGTCTCGATGTTTCCTCAGACCTTGTTCGGCAGCCTGACGAGTTGCTAACACCTCTTTCGCAAGCACGACAGAAAAGTAGTACTTGGACAGATCTTCGAAGCGTGCTTGCTGTTCCATTGCGAACTGGCTTTTAGCTTCTTGTGTCTTTCCTTCTGCTGCGGACTGTGCAGCAGAAATTCGACCACCAGTAAAAATTGGCCAAACTGCACGAATCGAGGAGGAAAAAACATCCCGTTCAGTAATAGTGGAAGTGGTGTTGCCTAATGAACTTAAAATACCCTGAAAGGCGGGAGGAACTGCGATTTCTGCACCTGTACTCTCAACAATTTGTTTGCCAGAGAGAGTTATATCGGTGTCCAGGCGAGTATAACTTGCACCCAGAGTAATCTGGGGCAAGTTGAGGTTACTCGTCGCGTGCTCTTGATATTGATAGTTGTCGACGTTAGATCGTTGAGCCTTTAGAGAGTAGTTATTTTCTAACAGTAATTGCCATGCCGTATCCAGAGTGATCGGAGCGGAGTAACAGGCAAAGGAAATAGAGCTACTGATGAGGCCGAGTACCCAAAACTTTCCAGTTTGTTTCATAGTGGCTGCTTTGCTATAGAGTAATAGCTCTAATATAGAGGAATAATAGTTTTGTGTTAAGTGGGCTTGTTGAGAAATTCGTGTTACAACAGAGCCCATCGATGAGAATTACTGGGCGCTAAAATGTCGCCGAATTATTTTTGATAGGGACAGTGAAACTCTGCTCGCCATTCAAGTTGTCGAGATCCGCGCATGGTATTGAGTAAGTCTTTACCGCTCATCTGAGGAAACGAAAGCAACACTCTGAGATCAGAAGCACTACCATCGTTCTTCTCGTACGCTCTGACGTGGGTAAAAGTTGAATGCATATACTCAGACAACATAGCCTTATCAAGGCAAATTCCGAAATTATCACGTTCCATTATTTGGTGTTCCTTCTAACTATAAAAACACCTCTGTTTATCGTTTTCCAGTATCCAGAGGGTGTCTAACTATTTGTCGTATCTTCAGTAATTTCATTGTTATGATTTTATATTCGAATGTACTGACAACTATGTTGAGCTTTTTATAGACTTCCGGCGTCACTATGTTTCTATTAAGGTTCTTACAGACCTCTTTGATTGAAAATTATACGCCTGAAACTCTTCAGGTGCTTTAGAATTCGGGAAAATTACTGTGATCAAATTCATCTTTTTGGGTAAATATTATGTGTGGTGTTGAATATCAAGTGGTAGTGCTTTAAGCCATATTTTATGGCGTTGTAATGTTTCGTTCAGCTTATAATTTGACCACTAATTTGGTGGTTTGTTCGCACTGTTCACAGATTTTTCATCTGACGACAGCTTGTCTGTTAACTCAATGTTAACTTATGGGCGAGAAGCTTTTGTTGAGGAATTGTTTGTGAGTTGGAGCACCATTAGCTTTCGAAAGCGCATGCTCATTATTATGACGCTTTCCGGTTTGATTGAGCTTTTACTGCTTGTCGCCGCAGGTTTTACTTATTTGAAAGTGGATCAAGAGCATGAAATGGGTGAGAAGGCTCTCGGTGTTGCGCAGTTTTTAGCCAGCTCAGAGATCGTCCGAGAGATGGTAGAGAGTAATGATCCTGAAGCGTATCAAACCCGTTTTCGCGAACTCACTCAAGCTATCGGAGCGGCATTTATAGTCATTGGTGATAGTAACGGCGTGCGCTTAATTCACCCTGTTGATGAGCGAATTGGTCAGCCGATGAGAGGCGGTGATAACCAACGAGCATTAGATCAAGGTGAGTCCTACATTTCAACAGCACGTGGTTCTTTGGGGGATTCAGTCCGAGGCAAAGCAGCAATATTTGACGCAGAAGGCAACGTGATAGGCGTTGTATCGGTGGGGTATTTGCTAGACCGCCTCCAGGACCGTATCGAGCCGTTTTTAGCCTTTTTGATTCTTATGGTTGTGGTTGTAGTGGCAGCCAACGCTATCGTTTCCAACTATGCGTCAAGGAAGCTTCAACGAGCAATTTTGGGCTTTGAGCCAGAAGAAATCGGCCGCTTATATGGTGAACTTGAAGTGACGATGGGCACCATTAAAGAGGGGATACTAAGTATTGACTCGCAAGGCGTACTTCGTTCGATCAATCGTAGTGCCTGTCAAATTTTAGGTATCGACAGAGAAACCGCGCTTAACAAACCACTGACAGATACGCTTCGCGATAGTGATCTTTATACGGTGCTGGAAACCGGTCAAGTCGATAACGATATTGAGATTTTCCTTAATCACAAACGACTGATTGCTAATCGTTCACCTATTTATGCTGACGGCAAAATAGTCGGTGCTGTGTCCAGTTTTCGTCTGCGTGATGAAATTAGTGAATTGACAGAGCAGCTCTCTCAAACCAAGGAGTATGCAGAGCTGCTGCGCTCGCAAACACATGAACACAGAAACAAACTCAACACAATTAGCGGACTTGTGCAGATGGGCGAGCTCGATGCTGTCCAGCGGCTTATCGGCCAGGAAACCGCACACTATCAGGCCATGATTGAGTTTTTACGTGACACCATCAGAGATCCCCTTATTGCAGGTATGTTGTTGGGTAAGACAGAGCGTGCACGCGAACTTGGTTTAAATCTCGTGGTGGAAGATGGAAGTCGCTTAGAACCACTGCCCGAGTGGTTGAACTCAGAAGATCTGGTCACGATTTTGGGTAATTTGATCGACAACGCTTTTGACGCGACTTTAACCGCTATTCGTGATGAATCAACCGTTGCCGTAGAGCGAAGAAACATCGAGGTTTCTGTGAGTGACTACGGTAACGAAGTGATTATGGAAGTCAGTGATTTAGGCTGTGGTTTACCAAATCACATTGAGCCAAAAACACTTTTTAAGAAAGGTATTTCAACCAAATCCCGCCACAACAGAGGCGTAGGGCTTCATTTAGTGAACCAATTAGCCACACGTTACCATGGACACGTTGAGATGCTACCAAACACAGAATATGGAACGAGAATAACCGTGTATTTGCCTAAGGAAGAACAATCATGAGCATGGCAACGCGAGTAATGATCATTGAAGATGATTTTGCGATTGCAGAGTTGCACCACAAATACCTTAGCCAGCTCGAAGGTTTGGAAGTAGTGGGCATTGCAACCACACGGATGGAAGCCGAAATGCAGCTGGATATACTCAAACCAGATTTGCTTTTGATGGATGTCTATCTCCCTGATGGAACTGGTCTGGAGATCCTGAATACTTTACGTGCGAAAAATCAAACTTGCGATGTCATTTTGATTACTGCTGCACGAGATGTGGATACGCTTCAACAAGCCATGCGTGGTGGAGTGGTTGATTACTTACTGAAGCCTATTATGTTTCCGCGCTTAGAAATGGCTCTGAAAAAGTACATTTCGCAGCGTCAAAGTCTGAATGTTGCAGAGAGTCTCGATCAGCACATGGTCGACAAAATGCTGCAATCAAGTGGGGTCACTGATACGGCAGCTAAACGTCTTCCTAAAGGCATTGATAGCGTTACGTTAGACAAAATTCGTGCACTATTTCCAGGTGGAGAAATGCTCACCGCGGATGAAGCGGGAGAAAAAATTGGTGCAAGCCGTACGACAGCAAGACGATACCTGGAATTCTTAATTAGTTCGGGAGAGTTGCAAGCGGATCTTAACTACGGAACGGTTGGACGCCCCGAGCGTTGCTATAAAAAAGTGACGCGGTAGCGAATAGTCCTCAGTAGCTAAAGTCACGCAGTAGCTATCAAACTGTTTCTTGATAACCTAAATCGCTTGAAAACATCAACGGCTGGAAATACATAACGCGCTAAAAAAACGCTGGAAAATGAATGTATAAAACAAAAACGGTGGCTTTTAGAGTCACCGTTTTTGTTTAGTGAACTAATATCTTTCTATCTACTAACGAAAGTGGAAATGATGGTTGAGTGTTTTCTGTGCTAAATTGAGTTTTTACTCAAATTGTGGTCAAACTTGGCTAAATATTTTATGTTGTTTAAATTCAATTGGTTAGGGTGATTTCTGCAACTTATTTAAACGTTTGCACTAGCAAGTGTTGATGTAAATCAAATTGTCGTAGACAATACGACCCCGTGTCGGACTCTCCTCCACTGCGTGCAAGGGTGTGCTCTTGACACGTGATTGACCTAAATGGCCTCAAAAAGTCGTGTTTTGATGTTAATGATGAGCGCAACCTCTTGAGGTTCTTTGGGCCTAGTTGACTTACCTATCAACGTAATAGGTAGGAGCAATTTTCTATTTTGAAGTGCCATTGATAGGGTAGGCTCATCTTTTAGCCATATCCAGGCACACAATAAGTACCTCGTTTTTAAGGGAAAGATGATGGTAATACCAGAAAACAGCAGCATCGTTATTTTTGGTGCTTCAGGCGATCTTACGTACCGTAAGTTAATTCCTGCTTTATACCACCTTTATGCGAACAAGCAGCTTCCAGAGAATTTTGCAATTCTTGGTGTAAGTCGTACTGAATACAGTGATGACACCTACCGCGAAAAGCTGAAGAAATCGCTTCAGGAGATGGAAAAAACAGAGCCAGAAACGCTTAATGCATTTATTAACCATCTGCACTACCAAGCTATCAATACTTCTGACACTCAAGATTACGGAAAGTTGGTGACTCGTTTAGACCAACTCGCTACTGAATACCAGCTAGCGCAGCGTAACACGCTTTTCTATCTAGCGACTCCTCCAAGCTTATACAGCGTGATCCCTGCAAGCCTTGCCGCACATGGTTTAAACAACGAAGAAGATGGTTGGAAACGACTTATCATCGAAAAGCCATTCGGCTACGATCTAGAATCAGCACGCATTCTGGACACAGAGATCCACGAGCATTTCCAAGAGCATCAAATCTACCGAATCGACCACTACTTAGGTAAAGAGACGGTTCAAAACCTACTTGTATTCCGTTTTTCAAATGCGATGTTTGAGCCGCTATGGAACCGTAACTTCATTGATTACGTAGAGATCACAGGTGCAGAATTCCTGGGCGTTGAAGAGCGTGGTGGTTACTACGATAACTCTGGTGCCGTACGCGATATGTTCCAAAACCATCTACTGCAAGTATTAGCGATGGTAGGTATGGAACCACCTGCACAAATCAATGCTGATTCAATGCGTGATGAAGTCGTGAAAGTTCTGCAGTGTTTAAAACCGCTGGATGAAGAAGCGCTACGTAACGACCTTGTGCTTGGTCAATACACAGCATCTGACGTGCGTGGTCAGCACCTGCCTGGTTACCGTGAAGAACACGGCGTGGCAGACGATTCTCGTACAGAAACTTATATCGGTCTAAAGGCATACATCAATAACTGGCGTTGGAATGGAGTACCATTCTATGTTCGCACAGGTAAACGTCTTCCGACTCGTGTTACTGAAGTAGTGATTCACTTTAAACAGACACCGCATCCAGTGTTTGGGCAGAATGCGCCAGAGAACAAGCTGATCATTCGTATCCAGCCAGATGAAGGCATCCAGATGAGTTTTGGCTTGAAAGAGCCAGGAGCAGGGTTCAAAGCGAAGGAAGTGAAGATGAACTTCCATTACGCAGAGCTAAAAGAAACTCAAATGCTAACCGCTTATGAGCGTCTGTTGCTTGATTCCCTCAACGGCGATGCAACGCTATTTGCGCGCAGCGACGCAGTTGAAGCGTGCTGGGAATATGTACAGCCAATTCTTGACTTTAAACAAGATCCTCAATCACTCTACGGATACGCATGTGGCACATGGGGGCCAAAAGAGTCAGATAACTTACTACAGCGTGATAACCGCGCTTGGCGTTTCCCGTGTAAAAACCTAACAGATACGGACTACTGTGAACTATGATCAACCATAAAATCTACCAAACTGCAGAACAGGTTGTAGAAAGCCTGGCGAACGACATGAAGACGTTCAGCGAAATGAGCCGACCTGTTCATATTTCTCTTTCGGGTGGCAGCACGCCAAAAATGCTGTTTAAATTATTAGCATCGGACGCTTATGCGACATCCGTTCAATGGCAAAACCTACATTTCTGGTGGGGTGATGAGCGTTGCGTAGCACCTGATGATGCAGAAAGTAACTACGGTGAAGCGAACGAGCTTCTGTTTAGCAAAGTAAATCTGCCTGCAGAGAACATACACCGTATTCGCGGCGAAGATGACCCTCAAGCTGAAGCAGAGCGCTTTGCGAAAGAGATGCTAGAAGCCATTCCTTCTCTAAACGGTACGCCAGTATTTGATTGGATCTTGCTTGGTGTAGGCGCAGATGGTCATACAGCTTCACTTTTCCCTGGAAAAACCAACTACGATGATGCAAACCTATCTGTAGTTGCTTCACACCCGGAATCAGGCCAACTTCGAGTTTCAAAAACCGCTCGCGTTTTAGAAGCAGCAAAACGCATCAGTTACTTAGTGCTTGGCGCAGGTAAAGCGGATATCGTTGAAGAAATTAATGGTTCACCAGCGGAAGCATTGCCATATCCGGCTGCTAAGGTTCAGTCAAAATCTGGTCTTACGGAATGGTATTTAGATTTAGACGCGGCAGCAAAAATTGCTTAATAAGCCTGCTCGTCAATGGAACACAATTGGAGAGAAACAATGAAAGGTGATATCGGTGTAATTGGCCTGGCAGTAATGGGTCAAAACCTTATCCTAAACATGAACGACCATGGCTTTAAAGTTGTGGCTCACAACCGTACTGCTGCAAAAGTAGACGAGTTCTTGGAAGGTCCAGCGAAAGGCACAAACATCATTGGTGCATATTCTCTGGAAGAGCTAGTAGAAAAGCTAGAAGCACCACGCAAAGTGATGCTAATGGTTCGCGCTGGTGACGTTGTAGATACATTCATCGACGCTCTGGTACCTCTGCTAGACAAAGGCGACATCATCATCGACGGTGGTAACACTAACTACCCAGATACTAACCGTCGCGTTGCTGCACTACGTGAAAAAGGCATCCACTTCATCGGTACTGGTGTATCTGGTGGTGAAGAAGGAGCACGTTTTGGTCCATCTATCATGCCTGGTGGCGCACCAGAAGCTTGGGAAGCGGTTAAGCCTATCTTCCAGGGTATTTCTGCAAAAACTGACGCTGGCGAGCCTTGCTGTGACTGGGTTGGTAACGACGGTGCGGGCCACTTCGTTAAGATGGTACACAACGGTATCGAATACGGCGACATGCAGCTGATCACTGAAGCTTACCAGTTCATGAAAGACGGTCTTGGACTTTCTGCAGACGAGATGCAAGCAGTATTCGCTGACTGGAACAAAACTGAGCTAGACAGCTACCTGGTAGAAATCACCGCTGACATCCTTGGCTACAAAGATGAAGACGGTGAAGCTCTGGTTGAGAAGATCCTAGACACGGCTGGCCAAAAAGGTACAGGTAAATGGACTGGTATCAACGCGCTAGACCTGGGTATTCCTCTAACGCTAATCTCAGAGTCTGTATTCTCTCGTTGTCTATCTGCACTGAAAGACCAGCGTGTTGAAGCTGAGAAACTATTCGGCAAGACAATCACGCCAGTTGAAGGTGACAAGCAAGAGTGGGTTGATGCACTTCGTCAGGCTCTACTAGCGTCTAAGATCATCTCTTACGCTCAAGGCTTCATGCTAATGCGCGAAGCATCAAACGAGAATGGTTGGGATCTAAACTACGGTAACGTTGCACTAATGTGGCGTGGTGGTTGTATCATCCGTTCTGCGTTCCTGGGCAACATCCGTGATGCATACGAAGCGAACCCAGAACTAGCGTTCCTGGGCTCTGATGATTACTTCAAAGGCATCCTACAAAACAGCCTGGTAGCGTGGCGTAAAGTTGCAGCTAAGTCTCTGGAAGCAGGCATCCCAATGCCATGTACGACTTCTGCGCTAACTTTCCTAGACGGTTACACAACTGCACGTCTACCTGCTAACCTGCTTCAAGCTCAACGTGACTACTTCGGTGCTCACACTTACGAGCGTATCGACCGTGAGCGTGGTGAATTCTTCCACACGAACTGGACTGGTACAGGCGGTAACACAGCGTCTACTACTTACGACGTTTAATACGTTTTAAGTAAACCAATACAAATTAAAAGGATGCCTAAGTGGCATCCTTTGTTGTTCTGGGATATTTCCTCTGATCCAGTTAATTCTTCTCCTCCTGTATTCGTCTGGGTGGAGGATGATTTATTTCCATTTAATACAATAAGTTGCTTTAGATGTAATAGTGTTCGTACAGTCAACTGTAGACGAAAGAGGATATTTTTCTGCAAAGAGTCTCGGGTAAGCCCTTGAACTACGCCTAAGAAATTTCCACAAATGGAGGATGTTTGAGTTTTTCAAACTCCCTATCTTAGACACCAACAACAATCCGTCAGAAGAAGCCGTTTTTACTGGCACTGATTTGTTGATATCGAAGGTGGCAAACATAACCGATAGAGGTACTAACGATGACTATTAATAAGTACTTTGCTTTTAATCCTGTAAAAATAGCTCAGAAAAAACCAAAGAACACCAATGTGATCTCTGATAAAGAAGCTCAGCGACAGGCATTAGTCAAACAGGCACAACAAGCTGGCGGCCTGTAAAAACTTAAGAAGAGCACCCATAATCGGGTGCTCTTCTGCTATTTAGCCTTGTATTTAAGTTGAACGAAGGCTATTTGATCATCCCCATACTTTTTAGCTTTCTATAAATCGTATTTCGGCTGACACCTAACATACGAGATGTCTTACTGATGTTGCCCTGAGTCGCCTGATAGGTTTTCACGAGTTTGTCTTCCACGGTAGCACGCATATCAGAGGTGGGCTCTGCACTGACTTTTTCACGTATTTGACTGAGTTTCTTAGCCAGGTGATTTGGCACATGGGTAAGTTCTAGCATCGCTTCGCCTTGCGCCATTAATGCAGAAACTTTGATTAAACTATCGAGTTCACGCAGATTACCAGGCCATGAATATGAAAGTAACAACGATAGCAGGTTAGGGCATAGCTGTTGATTTGGTTCCGCATGACGACGATGAAGGTGCTCAATCAGTTTCTGCTTATCGTCTCGTTCCTCTAAACGCGGTAACTCTATAATTAACCCATTCAGGCGATAGTACAAATCTTGTCGGAACTCACCTTGTTCAACTAATGCTTCGAGATCTTTGTGTGTCGCCGCGATAATCTGAGCATCGACTTGTACGCTTTGGTTTGAACCAACAGGAAGTACGGTTTTGTCCTGGAGTACGTGCAGCAACCGGCTTTGCGCGGATAAAGGCAAGTCGGCAATCTCGTCAAGAAATAGAGTACCTTTATGTGCTTGGCGAATTTTACCCTGATAGCCTTTGCTGTTTGCTCCGGTAAATGCGCCCGCTACATAGCCAAACAGCTCCGACTCAATCAGGTCTTTTGGCAGTGCTCCGCAGTTAACCGCAACAAGAGGTCCGCTCTTTCTTTGACTATTGTTGTGCAACGCTTTTACGAACTCATTTTTGCCGACACCTGTTTCACCCAGAATCAGTAAACTGATGTCTTTATCGATAACACGGTTTGCTTGTTGCCAGCAGTGTTCCACCCGGGAATCACCGTAATGGAGGTCACTGGAGACACTGATGGCGCGAGACTGAATTTTTCGTTTTGTTAACGCTTCAGTTCTATATACGATCGACGGATTCGCATTTTGTTGAGAGAGAATCTCTTCCAATGAATGTCCCACTACGTTGATACGATCAAGCAACTGAGATGCTACTTGGTTATGAGCCAGTATCTGACCATCTTCGTTGGCGATGATTATCCCTTGCCAGCCACTATTGAGCAGAGTTTTGTCACACGCCAAATCAACCCGGATATGACCACATGGAATCTGGTTTAACATTTGGTTCTCTACAAGTTGAACCATATTCTGTACCAGCAGTTGCGTCGAAAGGTCATGTTTTTGCTGCTCACTGGTGATGTCCAATACACCAAGCAGTCTTCCCTGATGGTCGAAAATAGGATTCGCGGAGCAACTGATAAAGCGGTGATGTTGAATGAAGTGCTGATCACCAATGACGCAGACTGGTTTTGCTTCTACTATTGCAGTTCCAATGGCGTTCGTCCCTTTCAGTTTTTCCTGCCAGCATGCGCCGGAGCTAAGAGCGATCTCGGTCAGTTTCTCACTAAACTTCGGCTGCCCCCAACTACCAATGATAACGCCATCTGAATCGGTAAGAATTAAGCGACTATGACTGTGCGCAAAAAGCTGGTTAAACAGCGGGAGCGCAAACTGCTTAACGGCTTCTAGCAGAAAGTTGAGTTGATGGCGTCTGTCCTTGAGCGTCGCTGATGTCACTCGGACATCTTCCGGACGTCGACGCTGTTTTAAACCCGCTTGTTCGCTTCTGAGCCACGAAGTTGAAAGCCAGTTGTTATCGGTAATATGCTGAAGTTCCATGACTGTACCATTTTGTCACAGTGAGCATGTGCCATTTTGGAACACTTGAACATTGGTGTTCACACCATACGTCTATTCAAACATTACTCACATAAATTGTTATCACTTGGTAATCATAGTGTTACATCTAGTTAACAACAAGTGCATCTTAGTTGGCCTGTGACTTGCGTAATACTCTTCGTTAACACTGCAATAAAAACAAAGTGTTTCAAACACTAACTGAACGAGAAACAAAAGGAAGAGTTATGATTTATGCACAGCCAGGTAGTGAAAATGCCATCGTGAACTTCAAGTCACATTACGACAACTTCATCGGTGGAGAGTGGGTTAAACCCGTTGGAGGTGAATATTTCGACAACATTTCACCTATCAATGGTAAAGCTTATTGTAAGGTTGCCCGCTCTGGTGAAGCAGATATCAATTTAGCATTGGATGCTGCACACAACATCAGAGCACAGTGGGCGAAAACCAGCGTTACAGAACGCTCTAATCTTTTGCTGAAAATTGCTGACCGTATTGAACAGCACGTTGAAGAACTTGCTTTGGTTGAGACATGGGAAAATGGTAAGCCGGTTCGAGAAACGCTAGCGGCCGACATTCCTCTTGTTGTTGACCACTTCCGTTACTTTGCAGGCTGTATTCGAGCTCAGGAAGGTAGCGCTGCTGAGATCGATCAAAATACCGCGGCGTACCACTTCCCGGAACCAATCGGTGTAGTAGGTCAGATCATTCCGTGGAACTTCCCAATCTTGATGGCGGCATGGAAACTCGCGCCAGCGTTAGCAGCCGGTTGCTGCGTGGTACTGAAACCTGCAGAGCAAACGCCAACATCTATTCTTGTTCTTATGGAAAAAATCGCTGATTTACTTCCACCAGGTGTCGTAAACGTGGTCAACGGTTACGGCTCTGAGGCTGGTCAGGCACTGGCGACCAGTAACCGTATCGCTAAACTTGCGTTTACTGGTTCGACGCAAGTGGGTAACCATATTCTGAAATGTGCGGCAGACAACCTCATTCCTTCAACGGTAGAGTTAGGTGGTAAATCGCCAAACATCTACTTCCCGGATGTGTTTGATCACGAAGATGAGTTCGTAGACAAATGTATTGAAGGTACGCTGCTAGGTTTCTTCAACCAAGGTGAAGTCTGTACTTGTCCTTCGCGCGTCTTGGTTCATGAGTCTATCTACGACAAGTTTGTTGCTAAAGTCGCGGAGAGAGCGAAGCTGATTAAGCAGGGCAACCCTCTCGATACAGAGACTCAAGTTGGTGCACAGGCTTCTCAGGAGCAGTTTGATAAGATTCTGAGTTACCTTGAAATTGGTCGTCAAGAGGGCGCGAAAGTAGTCTTCGGTGGTGATGTCGCGCAACAAGATGGTGAGCTTGAGCAAGGCTACTACATTCAACCGACGTTGTTGGAAGGTCACAACAAGATGCGAGTATTCCAGGAAGAGATTTTTGGACCAGTCATCGCGATTACAACTTTCAAAGATGAAGCAGAAGCACTTGAGATAGCAAACGATACTGAGTACGGTCTGGGTGCGGGTGTCTGGACACGAGATCAAAACCTTGCTTACCGAATGGGACGTAATATTGAAGCAGGCCGAGTTTGGATCAACTGTTACCATGCGTACCCGGCACACGCTGCATTTGGTGGATACAAGAAGTCAGGTATTGGCCGTGAAACACACAAAATGATGCTGGGTCACTATCAAAATACTAAGAACTTACTGATTAGCTACAGCGTCGATCCACTAGGTTTCTTCTAATTCGATTCATCTAAATTTGTAAGAAAAAGCAGTGCTACTCAAGCCCCGTAACATACGGGGCTTTTTGCTGCTCCCAGTTAAGATTCCTTGCTATTTATGTCTCCTTCGAACACGGCTTCTGTGTGACGATGAGAAAATAAAATTTACGCCTTTAAATTTAATTCTGACAAATCAATCAGTTAATGCTGAACGTGATTCATCAACCATAAATGGCTAAAAAATCAACTAAGCCAATGAACTGAATCACATCTATTTGTTCAGCACTTTGATCCTTAATTTATCGTCTATAAATTATTAGCTGAAACGATTCAGCTTAGATGTAAAAAATTAAAGGATCACATTATGAAAGTAAAACCTCTTATCTCTGCGCTTGCTCTTATCACACCTATCACACCGTTTTATGCTTTCGCTGTCGAATTTACCCTGTCAGATGCGGCCACAAATACTTATGTTGAGAATTGGAATGTTACCAATCAAAAACTTGGCTTTGAAAGCACTCCGTTTAGTGTAGAAAAAGTGCGCTTACATGGCGGTAAGCAAGAAGGCGTCGATATTATTGTAATAAACAATGGTGAACTGGAAGTGACCTTAGTACCAACCAGAGGAATGGGCATTTTTAACGTTAAGAAAGACGGGAAACGAGTATTAGGTTGGGATTCACCAGTAAAAGAAATTGTTAATCCTGCCTACATTGATTTGGAAAGTCGTAATGGACTTGGCTGGTTAGATGGTTTTAACGAAATGATGGTGCGTTGTGGTTATGAATGGACGGGGCATCCAGGAATCGATGACAACGGTCAGTTATTGAGCCTACATGGTCGGGTACAAAATACACCAAGTTCGACTATTAAAGTCATCATTGCGGATGAGGCTCCGCATACAATCACTGTTGAAGGCGAAGTTTCTGAAAGAACCTTCAAAAAGGCGGAGCTAGTGACTAAAACCTTATTTTCGATCACGCCGGGGCAAAACAGTTTTTCTGTCAATGACACTCTGACGAACAAAGCGGATTACGACGATGAGTACCAAATTATTTATCATTCAAACTTTGGACGTCCGATCTTAGAGAAGGGCGCGAAAGTGTATGCCGCTGCCAGTGAAATTTCTCCATTTAATAGCTATGCAGAAAAGGGCCTGAAGGATTGGCAGACCTACTTAGAACCAACGAAAGGTTTTGATGAAATGGTGTACAACCTAAAACCACTATCTGATCAAAACGGCAATACATTAGCAGTGTTACATAACAAAGCCGGCAATCTAGGTGTATCAATGCAATATAATACACAGCAACTGCCAGTTTTGACGATTTGGAAAAACACCGATACTTTACAACAAGGTTATGTAACCGGCATTGAACCAGGTACCAGTTATGCGTACAACACTAAATACCAGCGTCCTCTGGGGCTGGTTCCAACGATTCATGCCGGAGAAAGCAAGCAGTTTGATCTTACTTATACGGTACTATCGTCTTCAGAAGAGGTCGACAATGCGGTTAACGATGTGAATAAACTGCTGAATGGCAAAAAGGTACAGCAAGTGAAAGAGCCTATCGTGGATTTAAGCAAAGTTGAGTAAACCACAGCGTTTCTTCTAGACCAAGAGGGGGTGGGCAATACCCCCTCGAATCATTTCTAACCTCAAATTTAGCTTGCGTGTTATTGGTTATCAATTTTCTAGTGCATCATTAAATTCTTTGCTTAACCAAGATTTCAGAGTAAGAACATTTTCGTTTCGCAGCTTTTCTGGTTTGCAGACAAAGAAAAATTCCAGATAAGGGTTTTTCACTGGCGTTCCAATTTCTACCAACAAACCGTGCTTAATTTCATCACGGACGAATAATCGGTGAGTGACAAAAACGCCCAATTTTCGAATCGCGGCCTGAACGGCATGGATTGACGCAATAAAACTCAAGTTATTACGCTGTTTAGGAACAGGGAGTGAGTTACCCTGACACCAGACACTCCAGTCCTGTTTTCTACGAAGGTTTTCGGCATAAATTGCAGGATAGCGTTGTAATAAGTCAGCAGCTGTAGGGATTCCTTGAGATGGATCCAATAAGTCCGGGCTGCATACCAGCAACAGTTCATCATCTCCGAGTTTTTCACAATAGTAATCTTCCCATTCGTCGGTTTTTCCGTGAATGATCGCGACGTCCACACCTTCTTGGTTTAAATCAAAAGGACCGATTAAGTTTGATAGGCGAATATCCACATTGGGCGCGTATTGTTGGAAGTTATCTACTCTTGGCACCCACCAGTGTATTGCCAGCGAGTTGATCATATTCAGTGTGATTCGATTTGATTGTGGCTGGTGAGTCACTGCTGCTGTTGCATCGACAATCGTTTTGAGTGCAGGGGCTATGTCATTGTAGTACTTCTGGCCAATGGAATTGAGCTGAACTTGTCTGCCAACTCTTTGAAACAATGGCTGTCCGATGAGTGACTCAAGGCTTTTTATCGCTTGGCTGATTGCTGAGTGGCTCACGCTAAGTAAACCAGCGGCATCTGTCATGCTGCCGGTTTCTGCGACTGCGACAAACGCGTAAAGAGATTTCAGAGGTGGTCGTCTATTCATTTGTAAGTTTATCTAACAGGTTTGTTTAAATATATTCGTTTTTTTCTCTGTTGTCATTGCACTAGTATGAGCGGGTCAATAGGGAGGATATCATGTTGTTTAAGAACCACGCTGTACCTTATATGCTAGTTTCAACGTTCAGTCTGTCGTTAACCGGTCTTCTATTAAAAAAACTTACCGAAATGATGGGTGTTGAGCTTCTCACGTTCCTACGCTTTGTTATGCCGACATTGTTACTTTTTGCAATGGTGTTCGCTTCAAAGTTGCCAATGCCACCTCGTGCCGTTCTAAAGCCAATTATTATCCGAGGTCTGTGTATCGCTGCATGTCAACTCTGCTTTATTGTTTCATTGAACACCTTATCGCTAGTTGAAAGCTCCGTACTTTTTGCGACAGGGCCGCTGTTTATTGCAGTGTTAGAAAAGTTGTTTTTTAAGGTAAAGATTAAAACTGAAACGAAATTTGGTTTAGCCGCTACTTTTGCTGGCGTTTTATTGCTGGCAGGAGATGTGTCGGGCATTCAGTTTAGGCCAGAGCTTTTGATTGGATTAGCTTCGGGGATATTTAGTGCAGGGTCGCAGGTGAGTTTGTTTCGTGCCAGCAAAGAAGAGGTTAAGCCTTCGGTGCTGAATAGCTGGACATTTCTTATAGCTGCATTGAGCGTTCTGCCGTTGTCTTTCATATCAGGCTTGTCAGCACCAGACATGCAGATATTGTTGCAGCCACAAAGCAATACATTGGTGTGGATGTGCCTGTCGGGTCTTTCGATATCTGTCGTAGCCAATCAAATTTTCCGCTCAAAAGCGTACAAACTGGCGGAAAGCAATTCCCAACTTGCTCCGCTGATTTTTACCAACCTGTTGTTTACAGCGATATGGCAGGCTCTGTTTTTTGATGAGAGTTTTTCTAATTATCAGATAGTTGGCATCGCGCTAATCATTACTGCAGCGCTGATGAACAGCTTTGCATCAAAACTATTTAGGCACTTTTTTCATACCAAAGCGCATCAGGTTTGAATGGTCGTTCATACAACGGCTGTGGCTTGAGGAGTCTGTAAGTGCCTTCGGAGTTTGGTAACATTAAGCATAAACATCAATGAAAAAGTAGAGAGTGATAAACGTTGAAAATACCGCAACGAATCCTCTCACGTGCTTGGGATTCAATTGGCGTGACATGCGGGCGGCAATATATCCACCAACCAGAGTGCCGACCATCACGGCGCTTCCTTTGCTCCAGTCAATAGAGCCATTGGCGATGAAAATGACAATCGCAACCAGAGATACAGAAGTCGATACAAGTAACTTTAATCCGTTCATCAAATTGATGTCTTGATGCCCGGCGACCACCAAATAGCTCAGAACAATTACGCCTAATCCGGCATTAAAGAATCCGCCATACGTCGAGACTCCAACTAAGAGCAGACCTAAAGCGATGGTGCCCAAAATGCCTGCGTGTTTGTGACCCTTGGTTAAGGTTTTAATCGCCAGAGTTAAGCGCGAGCCAGTTATAAAAAGTACGGTCGCAAATAAAAGTAGCCAGGGAACGGCTTCCAAAAATAATGAGTCAGGAATGTTTAATAGCAGGTATGCGCCGACTGCTCCTCCAATAAGACTTAAAACAACCGTAAATAGTAATTCGTGCTTTTTTTTGAGGATCTCTTCTCTGAAACCGAAAGCTCCACTCATATAACCAGCGCAAGACGCATAAGTATTGGTCGCGTTTGCCATGATTGGCGGTACGCCAGCCGCCATAAGTGCGGGGAAAGTGACGAAGCTGCCACCGCCAGCTATGGAATTCATCATTCCGCCTATTACTCCAGCGGCAAATAACAGTCCAAGTTCCAGCAGCATACAACAGTCCTTTTGTATTTTTATGTGTATTTTTAAGGCGTTAACTTTAATGAACTCGAAAGAAGAAAGATAGTAGAGAAAGGTCAAAGAAAAAGAGCCACCGCGAGGGTGGCTTCTGGCAGTCTATCATGGGGAAAGACAGACTTTTATTGTTCGACCTTCACTGGCTGAGCTTTTAATTTTTGGAACATTTTCACTAGCAGAGGGCTACCCAATACCAACACGGCTAACAAGGTGAAGGCTAGGGTAATAGGACGCTCCCACAAGAAGCTCAGTTCACCATCGGATATCATTAACGCACGGCGCAAGTTCTCTTCCATTAAGCCGCCAAGGATAAAACCAAGCAGCAACGGTGCGAGAGGGAAATTCGCTAGACGGAGAGCAATAGCGGCCATCGCGACAAGCAGCATCACAAACACATCCATGGTGTTGAATGAGACCAAATACACGCCCGTGATTGAGAAGAACAAAATCATCGGAAGAAGTACTGTTCTCGGTACTGCAAGTAGTTTCGAGATGTACGGAATAAGAGGTAGATTCAGAATAATCAGCACGATGTTGCCAAAGTACATTGAGATGATTACTGACCAGAATACATCCGGATGTTCTACAAACAGACGCGGACCTGGTTGAATACCGTACGCGATTAATGCACCCAACATGATTGCAGTGGTACCTGACCCCGGAATTCCCAGTGTCAATAATGGTACAAACGAACCGCTTGATGCCGCGTTGTTCGCTGATTCAGGAGCAACAAGACCACGGATGCTGCCTTTACCGAATTCTTCTTTTTTATCTTTTGGTGCAAGGTTACGTTCCAAACCGTAACTCAGGAATGCGGCAATCGTTGCGCCTGCACCCGGAAGTACACCAGTAAAGAAGCCAAGAATAGAAGAGCGAATCGCGACAGGTGCCACTTCTTTGACTTCTTCTTTGGTTACTTTCATTGAGCCGATGTTGCTCAGTTTGTCTTGCTCTTCGTCACGAGTATCTTCTGAAGGTTTAAGGATCCCCATTAACGTCTCGCCCAAAGCAAAAGTCGCCATAGCAAGCAGCAGGAAGCTAAAACCATCCATCAAATCGGTCATTCCAAAGGTAAAGCGCTCAACACCTACGCCTTTATCGATACCCACTGTTGACAGCATCAAACCAAGAAGGGTCATCATCCACGCCTTAACTACCTGACCTTTACCAGCAAACGCCGCGACTGCTGACAAACCAAGTAGCATCAGGGCGAAGTAGTCAGAAGATTGGAAACTTAAAGAGACTTTAGCTAGCGCTGGTGCCGCGACTAACAACATGATCGCAGAAAGCGTACCGCCTGTGAAAGAAGAGTAGGCTGCAAGGGCTAGTGCTTTACCTGCCTGACCTTTCTGCGCCATTGGGTAACCATCGAACGCGGTAACAACGGTTGAAGAACAACCCGGAGCATTGATAAGGATCGAAGAAGTAGAGCCACCAAAAATTGCGCCATAGTAAACACCCGCCATCAGAATCAGTCCAGAAGAAGGCTCCAGACCATAAGTGATTGGGATCATCAAAGCGATAGCTGAAATAGGGCCAAGACCTGGCAGCATCCCAATAAATGTACCGACGAAACAGCCAACAATCACCATCATGATGTTCATTGGCATTACCGCGGTGGATAAACCTTGTAGAATTCCATCTAACATAATTCAGTCCTTTGTTTGGCTACCAGATGGTGAAAATCAAACCCGGTTCAAGATAGATATCCAAACCTTGGGTAAGCAATAGATAAAAGGCGATCACGAATGGGAACGATGCGCCAAACAGAACGGGTTTGCGTCTTTCACCCAACAAGTAAAAGCCTCCTAACAGGAAGAAGCCGGTCGCAATAACAAAGCCTAAGTACGTGAGGCCCACACCGTAAAGTGCCATTAAAACTAAGAATGAAATCAGCAGCTTCCAGTTAAACGACAACACCGCACCGCTTTGTTTATCAGGTTGACCTGTAACCAGAAGCAGAAGAGCTAAACCAATGCCGATGTAAGTCAGAATCGTCGGCAATGTACGAGCGGTAAACGGTTCATATTCATCACCAGGGAACAGTTGTATTTGAGAGGTTTGATAACCGTAACAAAGACAAAAGAGCAGAAAAATCATTGCTCCGACGCGATCGCGACAAAGCAAATTTTCTTTGCTGAAAAAGTTGGTTGAACGAGACATATTCAACTCCTAACGAAAGTAAAAAAAGACCGTATATGGGCGTTAATGTGCAAGGTAATCCATTAACAATTAAGCAATTCGCTGCTAGTCGAGATGCTTACCAATCAATAAACAAAGGAGTATGTATGCCGAATGTCGACAATGCCCATATACGGTGAAACTTAGAGTGCAAACGCAACAAGTGGGACTAGTAGAACAGCCCCAATCTGCTGTTATTTAAGGAAACCTAATTCGCGCATTAGATCACCCATTTGCTTCTCTTGCTCTTCAAGGAACGCGAAGAATTCTTTATCTGCTTTGTAGTTGTCGATCCAACCGTTGCGGTCGCGAACAACTTGCCATTCATCGGTGTTATACATCTTGGTAAACGCCGCATTCCACTCGTTGATTTTCTCTTGGCTAACACCTGGAGCGGCAAAGAAACCACGCCAGTTCGCAAAAACAGTTTCGTTACCGTATTCCGTTAAAGTGGGAATATCTGGAGCTGCTTCCAAGCGTTTTGGCGCAGTAATAGCCAGCACTTTTACTTGACCAGATTTGGACATTTCAAGTACTTCACCCAAACCAGTGGAGAGGAGCTCTGTCTCACCGGATAGGAGAGCGGCAACGGCTTTACCCCCCGCATCATATCCAATGTAACGAACTTTACGAGCGTCAAAACCTTGGCCTTTAAACGCAGCGGCAATGACAAGATGATCCATTGAACCACGAGCCGATCCACCCGCAATCTTTACGTTGCGTGGGTTTGCTTCAAATGCTTTAACTACGTCTTCCCATGAGTTGTATGGCGAATCCGCTGAAGCAACGATAGCACCATAGTCCGCAACAGTTGCGGCTACAGGAGTTAGGTCACGGAAGGATTGTGGAAAAATACCGCTAAGAGAGCGCACTACGATTGGAGTTGAGTTCACCATCAGGGTGTCTTCTTGGCGATCAGCGGTTTCAATTAAGTGAGCGATCGCTTTACCACCGCCACCGCCAGACAGGTTTTGGAATGATACAGACTCAACGATATCTGATTTCACCAGAACATCTCCCGTACCGCGAGCGGTCATATCCCAGCCGCCACCAGCGCCGCCAGGAATGAGGAAATGCATTTTTTCTAGATCTGCAGCAAAAGTGTTAAATGAAAATGAAGCTGCGATGATAGATGCGGCGAGCGTTGGTTTGATTACCTTTAACATGTTCACGTTCCTTATGTGAGTGACTCTATTTTTTGATGAGTCTTATTGTTGTTTCAGTTTTAAATCTGAATTTGATGAAAGGTTAAATAACTGTTAATTGAATGTCTGTAAAAGGTAGATAAAGGGAATATTGGGCATTGCGGGTATTGTGTTCATAAAGTTCACGGCGGGAATTAGTTGTCGACAATTACTCTATTTAATCGTCATTTAGAGTGTTACTTCTTCGTTTATTTGCTTTGGATCTCACTTTTCACTAATACCTTAGTCTAAATTGTCGACAATCTTCTTGATTGTCGACAATTTGTTAGTTTATTATGTCTGCAAGTTAAGAAATTGTAGACACCTAAGGTGTTGTAGAGCGAGTGACTTGAAATGAATGTGGAACTAAAAACTCGTCTTAAAGCCGTTGGCGCAGAAAAAGAAAATACGAAATCTGAAACGCTAACTGAATCTTTGGTTGAAGCGATTGTAAACGGTGAAATTGCACCCGGAAGTAAAATATCCGAGCCAGAACTGGCGAAGCGTTATCAGGTAAGCCGAGGTCCTTTACGTGAAGCGATCATGCGCTTGGAAGGACTTAGCTTAATCGAGCGTATCCCTCATGTTGGTGCTCGTGTCATTACTTTTTCACCAGAAAAACTGATTGAATTGTATGCGGTGCGTGAAGCGTTGGAAGGGATGGCTGCCAGATTAGCTGCCCGACATATTACGCAGGAAGAAGTCCTCCAGTTAGAAATGCTATTGTCGACACATTCAAATCACATTGATGAAGTCGAAGGCTCTTCTTACTTCCACCAACATGGTGATTTTGACTTTCACTACCGCATTATTAAAGCGAGTCGCAATAGTAAGCTGATATCGCTGCTGTGTAATGAACTGTACCACTTGCTGCGTATGTATCGTTACCAGTCGCCACGTTCTCAGTCACGCCCGAAAGAAGCGTTAAATGAACACAAATTTATTTTGCAAGCGATCAAAAACCGAGATGGGGAATTGGCAGAGATGCTGATGAGACGCCATATTTCGGGCAGTCGCTTGTTAATTGAACAACAAATCTTGTTTGCTGAAAATGACTAGAAGGAAAGTGTCATGAGTTTATCTCCAGGGGCGAAGTTCAGACTCGCCATTGAACAAAACAATCCGCTACAAATCGTCGGCACTATCAACCCATACTGCGCCATGATGGCGAAAAACCTGGGGCATCAAGCGATTTACTTATCTGGTGGCGGCATTGCAAACGCCTCTTACGGACTGCCAGATTTAGGGATTACTACTCTAAACGACGTACTGGTTGATGTTGACCGCATTACAAACGCATGTGATTTGCCTCTACTGGTAGACATCGACACAGGTTTTGGTGGCGCATTTAACATCGCTCGTACTATCAAGCAAATGGAAAAAGCGGGTGCGGCAGCGGTACATATGGAAGACCAGGTTGCGCAAAAACGTTGTGGTCATCGCCCGAACAAAGCGATTGTTAGCCAGCAAGAGATGGTTGACCGTGTGAAAGCTGCGGTTGATGCACGTAATGATGAAAGTTTCGTGATTATGGCTCGTACTGATGCACTTGCGGTTGAAGGCATGGACAGCGCGATTGAACGTGCGATTGCTTGTGTAGAAGCAGGTGCGGATATGATCTTCCCGGAAGCAATGACCAAGCTTGACCAATACCTACAATTCTCTAACGCGCTTGAGCAAGCGACCGGCAAACATGTTCCTATTCTGGCGAACATTACTGAGTTCGGCGCAACACCGCTGTATGGCTGTGACGAACTGGCGAAAGCGAAAGTGGATATGGTGCTTTACCCACTTAGTGCGTTCCGTGCGATGAACAAAGCTGCTGAAACGGTTTACAAACACCTTCTGGCAGTGGGTAATCAGGAAGCGCTGGTTGATTCAATGCAAACACGTAAAGAGCTGTATCAGCACCTGAATTACCACGATTACGAAGACAAACTTGACCAGCTATTCTCAGAAGGAAAATAGCGGGGAAGTAAAGAATAAACGGAAGCCCAAGAAAAGATAATCGGAATTTACAATCCAATAACGTGAAAATTGTCTGGTGAATAAAAACACTCCAAAGAGAGTAAAGCCAGACAGAAAAGGAGTTCAAACAATGCCTCAAACTGAAGCAAAGAAAGCAGAGTTAGGCGGCGCAGGTCTACGTGGTCAAAGCGCTGGAAGCACAGCTTTATGTACTGTCGGTAAAACGGGAACAGGTCTTACTTATCGCGGCTACGATATCACTGACCTTGCCAATAATGCTCAATTTGAAGAAGTGGCGCACCTGCTGTTACGCGGTCACTTACCTAATCAACAAGAACTCGATGCGTATAAGACGCACCTGTTGAGCCTTCGCGGTTTACCAACCGAGCTTAAGCAAGCTTTAGAGCTAATCCCTGCCAGCGCACACCCAATGGATGTGATGCGTACAGGTTGTTCTATGTTGGGTAACCTAGAGCAGGAAATGAGCTTTGATGAGCAACTGCAATCCACTGAGCGTATGCTAGCGCTGTTCCCGGCAATCATCTGTTACTGGTACCGTTATAGCCATGATGGTGTTCGAATTGACACTGAAGATCAGACGGAAGACAGCATCGGTGGTTACTTCTTAAAACTGCTCACAGATAAAGCGCCAACAGCTCTACACAAACAAGTTATGCACTGTTCATTGATTCTTTACGCAGAGCATGAGTTTAACGCGTCAACATTCGCAGCACGCGTTTGTGCATCAACACTGTCTGACATCCACTCTTGTGTGACTGCCGCAATCGGTACGCTTCGTGGTCCTCTTCACGGTGGTGCAAACGAAGCTGCGATGGAAATGATCGAAGATTGGCAAACGCCAGATGAAGCAGAAGCGAACATCATGCGAATGCTGGCAAACAAAGACAAGATAATGGGCTTTGGCCATGCGATTTATCGCGAAAGCGACCCTCGCAACGCGTTGATCAAGCGCTGGTCAGAAGAGCTGTCGAAGCAAGTGGGTGACACGCACCTATATGCGGTATCTGAGCGTGTTGAATCAGTGATGAAGCGTGAAAAAGGTCTGTTCTGTAATGCTGACTTTTTCCATGCATCGGCGTACCACTTTATGGACATTCCGACCAAACTGTTCACGCCGATTTTCGTGATGAGCCGTTTAACTGGCTGGGCGGCACACGTGTATGAGCAACGTGCGAATAACCGAATTATTCGTCCAAGTGCGGATTACACAGGTCCAGACCATCAGGACTGGGTGCCTATCGAAAAACGCTAGCGCGTTACTCCTTCCTCTGTGCGATTCTCTCCACACAGGGGAAGGAGTATTTCTCATCACTAACGTTACTAGAATGACTACATCTCAAAAAGTTCTCCAATCAGGTCTCCAAACAACTTTTCTAGAGTAACGTTTCTAGAGTGATGGGGAGAAGGTCAAGATGTACAGATTGAATGGAAGCAAACCATGAGCACAAATAATATTAATACCCACTATCGTAAATCGCTTCCGGGGACTCAACTTGATTTTTTTGATGCCCGCGAAGCCGTAAATAGTATTTCTCCAGGAGCTTATGAAACGCTCCCTTACACCTCACGAGTTCTTGCCGAGCAGCTCGTACGCCGTTGCGACCCAAACGCATTGACAGCCAGTCTCAAACAGCTAATTGAGCGCAAGCGCGATCTAGATTTTCCTTGGTATCCTGCACGTGTCGTTTGTCATGACATTCTTGGCCAGACTGCACTGGTCGATTTAGCAGGTCTGCGTGATGCGATTGCTGATCAGGGCGGCGACCCTGCAAAAGTAAACCCTGTGGTTGAAACTCAGCTTATCGTTGACCATTCACTTGCGGTAGAACACGCAGGGTTTGAACCAGACGCATTCGAGAAAAACCGCGCGATTGAAGAGCGCCGAAATGAAGACCGATTCCACTTTATCGAGTGGTGTAAAACCGCATTTGAAAACGTCAGCGTGATTCCTGCTGGTAACGGCATCATGCACCAAATTAACCTGGAAAAAATGTCTCCAGTGGTGCAGGCGAAGCAGGGCATTGCTTACCCTGATACCTGTGTCGGTACCGACAGTCACACCCCGCACGTTGATGCGCTTGGTGTTATCGCGATTGGTGTGGGTGGTCTGGAAGCAGAAACTGTAATGCTTGGCCGACCATCGATGATGCGTCTGCCAGATATCGTTGGTGTAAAACTGACGGGTAAACGTCAACCGGGCATTACTGCAACGGATATCGTTTTGGCGATCACTGAGTTCCTACGTAATGAGCGTGTTGTTTCTTCTTACCTTGAATTCTTTGGTGAAGGTGCACGAGACCTGACTATCGGTGACCGCGCAACCATCTCCAACATGACACCAGAATACGGCGCAACAGCGGGTATGTTCTACATTGACGAACAGACCATCAACTACCTGAAACTGACTGGCCGAGATGATCAACAAGTCGATTTAGTAGAGAAATACGCGAAACAAACAGGCCTTTGGGCAGATGATCTTGATACTGCGGTTTACGAGCGCGTACTTGAATTCGATTTGTCATCAGTAAGCCGTAACATGGCAGGCCCTTCAAACCCTCACCGCCGTTTGCCTACTTCTGAGCTGGCACAACGTGGCATTTCTGGTGCTTGGGAAGAGAAAGAGGGCGAGTTGCCAGATGGAGCGGTGATCATCGCTGCTATCACATCGTGTACTAACACCAGTAACCCACGAAACGTTGTTGCTGCTGGCCTTGTCGCGAAGAAAGCCAATGAGCTTGGCCTTGTACGTAAACCTTGGGTGAAGTCATCATTTGCTCCAGGTTCGAAGGTTGCACGTCTTTACCTGGAAGAAGCAGGCTTACTACCAGAATTAGAGAAGCTTGGCTTTGGTATTGTCGGTTACGCATGTACGACTTGTAACGGTATGAGCGGTGCGTTGGATCCGAAAATTCAACAAGAGATCATCGATCGCGATTTGTACGCGACTGCGGTACTGTCTGGTAACCGTAACTTTGATGGCCGAATCCACCCTTACGCGAAGCAAGCGTTCCTGGCATCTCCACCGTTAGTTGTGGCTTATGCATTAGCTGGCACGATTCGTTTTGATATCGAGCGTGATTCACTTGGCACCGACCAAAATGGTAAACCAATTTACTTAAATGATTTGTGGCCAAGCGACGAAGAGATTGATGCAGTTGTCGGTAAACACGTTAGACCCGAGCAGTTTAACCAGGTTTACATCCAGATGTTCAAACTGGATGACGCGGCGCAAAACTCGAATCCGCTATACGATTGGCGTCCGATGAGTACTTACATCCGTCGACCTCCTTACTGGGAAGGTGCGCTAGCGGGTGAAAGAACGCTGTCTGGCATGCGTCCTTTAGCGGTGCTTGGTGACAACATCACGACTGACCACCTATCACCATCGAACGCGATCATGGCGAGCAGTGCGGCAGGTGAATACCTAGCGAAAATGGGCGTTCCTGAAGAGGACTTTAATTCTTACGCGACTCACCGTGGCGACCACTTAACGGCGCAACGTGCGACCTTTGCTAACCCGAAACTGTTCAACGAAATGGTGAAAGAAAACGGCGAAGTGGTACAGGGTTCTCTAGCTCGAATTGAGCCAGAAGGTCAGGTTGTTCGCATGTGGGAAGCAATTGAAACTTACATGAACCGTAAACAACCACTGATTGTGGTAGCTGGCGCGGATTACGGTCAGGGTTCATCTCGTGACTGGGCTGCAAAAGGCGTTCGATTGGCAGGGGTAGAAGCAATCGTTGCTGAAGGCTTTGAGCGTATCCACCGTACTAACTTGGTTGGTATGGGCGTACTGCCACTGCAATTCAAACCAGGTGTTAACCGCAATACGCTAGAACTGGATGGTACGGAACTTTACGACGTAGTTGGCGAGATTAAGCCGGGCGCTGATTTAGCCCTGGTTATCACACGCAGCAACGGCGAGAAAGTTGATGTTCCTGTTACCTGTCGTCTAGACACCGCTGATGAAGTTCACGTGTATAACGCGGGTGGTGTACTGCAGCGTTTCGCGCAAGATTTCTTGGCGCAATAAGGAGTGGTTATGGAAAACAAAACTCCGAATCAAATGAGCCAAATCAAAGTGCCGGCGACGTATATGCGTGGCGGCACGAGCAAAGGGGTCTTTTTCAACCTCGAAGATTTGCCTCAAGAAGCGCAAGTGGCTGGAGCCGCACGTGACAATCTGTTGTTACGTGTTATCGGCAGCCCGGATCCTTATGCAAAGCAAATCGACGGTATGGGTGGCGCAACCTCAAGCACCAGTAAAACGGTAATTGTTTCGCGCAGTAGCCAAGCCGATCATGACGTTGATTATTTGTTTGGCCAAGTGTCGATCGATAAGCCATTCGTAGACTGGAGTGGTAACTGTGGCAATTTGTCTGCGGCAGTGGGTCCTTTCGCAATTCATGCTGGCCTGATCCCACAAGATCGTATTCCTGAAAATGGGATTGTGATTGTGCGTGTCTGGCAGGTGAACATCAGCAAAACTATCTTGGTTCACGTACCAATCGTCAATGGATTCGTGCAAGAAACCGGAGAGTTTGAACTGGATGGCGTGACGTTCCCAGCCGCAGAGATTCAAGTGGATTTTGTCGACCCTGCTGACGGGGAAGGCAGCATGTTCCCGACCGGAAACTTAGTCGATGATTTGGTACTGCCTGATGTGGGTACTTTCAACGCGACCTTCATTAATGCTGGTATACCAACCATATTCATTGATGCAGAGTCTATTGGCTATCAGGGAACTGAGCTACAAGACGACATCAACAATGATGACGCAGCACTGGCGATGTTTGAATCGATCCGTGCGCATGGCGCGTTAAAAATGGGGCTGATTTCAGATCTTGAAGAAGCTCAGACACGCCAACATACGCCAAAGATTGCTTTTGTCTCGAAACCCAAAAGCTACCTGTCTTCAAGTGGCAAAGCGGTAAATGATACGGATATCGATGTGTTGGTTCGCGCGCTATCGATGGGCAAACTTCACCATGCGATGATGGGGACAGCAGCCGTCGCTATCGCTTCAGCAGCGTGTGTGCCAGGAACGCTGGTGAACCTGGCTGCTGGTGGCGGCGAAAAAGAGTCGGTGACTTTTGGCCATCCGTCAGGAACGTTAAAAGTTGGTGCTCGAGCGAAGCAAACGGAACAAGGCTGGGTGGTTCAGAAAGCCATCATGAGTCGAAGTGCGAGAATACTGATGGAGGGATTTGTGCGTGTACCCTCCGATGTCTTTGAATGAAAAAATGGTCTTTGAATAGAACGAGAGCAATGTCAGGACATACTGGAGGAAGCGATATGTCTTCATACGAAAAAGAATACTTATGGGCGAAAAACGAACCGGAGAGTTTTTGGCGCGCCCAAGCGGAGAACATTGATTGGTTTGAGTCTCCAAAAACCATATTGAAAACTGATGAGAATGGTATTGAGCGCTGGTTCCCTGATGGGGTGATGAATACGGCTTGGTTAGCACTGGATTACCATTGCGAACAAGGCAGAGGTGACAACGCTGCCCTTATTTATGACTCACCTGTAACAGGTAATAAAAAGACCTACACCTACAGTGAGCTGCGCGACCAAGTCGCTAAAATTGCAGGTATGTTGTCTAGTCAAGGTGTTGAAAAAGGCGACCGCGTCGTCATTTACATGCCGATGATCCCAGAAGCGGCAATGGCGATGCTTGCCTGTGCACGTCTGGGCGCTATTCATTCGGTGGTGTTCGGTGGTTTTGCGCCAAATGAGCTGGCGGTACGCATCGAAGATGCTGAGCCTAAAGTCATCATGACGGCATCGTGCGGTATCGAAATCAGCAAAATCATTCCATACAAGCCAATGGTGGACAAAGCCATCATGGATAGCCGTTGGAAGCCTGAGAAAGTCTTTGTCTTACAGCGTCCAGAATGTGAAGCTGAGCTGAATCAAGAAAGAGATTTGGATTGGCAACAAGAATACAGCCAAGCGCTTCCACATGCTTGTGTTCCTGTTTTAGCAACGGATCCACTCTACATCCTTTACACCTCAGGTACGACCGGTAAACCAAAAGGGGTTGTACGCGATAACGGTGGTCATGCGGTAGCACTGAAGTACTCAATGAGTGCAATCTACAACATGCCAAAGGACGGTGTATTCTGGGCTGCGTCAGATGTTGGCTGGGTAGTGGGTCACTCTTACATTGTTTACGCTCCGCTTATTCACGGATGTACAACGATACTGTTTGAAGGTAAGCCGGTGAGAACACCAAACCCTGGTGCATTCTGGCGAGTATGTGATGAGTACAAAGTGGATGCCTTGTTCTCAGCTCCGACAGCGTTCCGTGCGATTAAGAAAGAAGACCCTGAAGCTGAGTTCTTAAAGCAATATGATCTGTCGAACCTGAAAACCATTTTTATGGCGGGTGAGCGATTAGATCCTCCTACGCTTGAATGGGTGCAAAGCAAAGCAGACAAACCAGTCATCGATCACTGGTGGCAAACTGAAACAGGTTGGGCAATTGCGGGTAACCCAACGGGCATTGAAATGATGCCTGTAAAAGCGGGGTCTTCTACCAAGCCAATTCCGGGTTATCAGGTGGAAATACTCGACGAACTTGGTGAGCCAGTCCCGGCTAATCAACAAGGTTTTGTCGCGCTTAAACGCCCGTTGCCACCGAGCTGTTTACCAACGGTGTGGCGTAACCATGATCGCTTTGAATCCGGTTACCTAAGCCAGTTCCCGGGCTACTATGTATCGGGAGATGGCGGCTATCTTGATGAAGAAGGTTACTTGTTCATCATGGGTCGAATTGATGATGTCATCAACGTCGCGGGCCACCGTTTGTCCACAGGCGAAATGGAAGAGATCGTTGGCGGTCACCCAGCTATCGCAGAGTGTGCGGTTGTTGGTATCCACGATGAGCTGAAAGGGCAACTGCCGCTTGGTTTCGTGGTGCTTAAAGATGGCGTGAAAGTCGATGAATTAGCGCTAGAGGGCGAGCTTGTCGGTAAGGTGAGAAATGAGATTGGTGCTGTTGCTTGTTTTAAACATGCGCTAGTGGTCGATCGCTTACCGAAAACACGTTCGGGCAAAATTTTACGCAGAACCATCCGTCAAATTGCTGATGGTGAACAATATACCGTACCATCTACCATTGATGATCCAACGAGTCTGAGCGAGATTGAGCGCGTATTGCGTCGCTAAATAATCGTCATAACTCTTGTGTTCCACCCCTGTATTTCCAAGAGATGCAGGGGTTTTTTGTTTGAATCTATCTGGCAGTAGCAAGAATAAGCAATCAAGCGTCATATTACTATTGCAGATACTTGCTATCCTCGGTCTTTACCCACAAACTACATGAGTTGAATTATTGGTAGCCCTTTGTATGTCAGCATTTTTAATCAAACCAGCGTGTATTGACGATCTTGAAAGTCTCAATGATCTTATGTTCGATTTGCACGATGAACATCATGTCCAATCGCCAGATCTATTTAAAACGGCGGAAGAAATTGAGCAGGAAAAGAGCATTGCTCGCTATATCGATCATCCTGAGTGCCTGGTTTACGTTGCGAAAGAAGGCGACGAAATCATTGGTTTTGTCTCGGGGCACTTTGGCGAACTCACATCAGTGGTAAGTAACCCTGTCATGATGGGCAGCGTGGATGAATTGTATGTGCTACCTGAATACCGGAAACAAGGTGTAGCCAAAACCTTACTTGAAGAAATTGAATCAACTTTCATCCAGTACGGAGCAAAACAGATGTTTGTAGAGGTGTGGGATTTTAACCAACAAGCGCTGTCACTCTACCAAAAGCAAGGCTTTGGGCCTCATATTCACTGCTTGAGAAAGCCGTTAAGGCACAGTTAGAACAACGCTACAGACGTACTTAAGTGACGTTTCAAATGTGAGAATGTATAAATTAAGGGCAAGTTTTTCAGACATTAGTGTCATATAGCTGTCACAATCGAGGCCATATTGCACGCGATGCCTGCAAATTGTCAGGGTGAAACTAAGTTTTATCTCGATTGAATTCGATCTTATGTCATATATGCATGAGACGACAATTCGTTGCAATCAACCATTAGCCAATTTTCAGCCACGACCAGTTGGCTATTATCCGTATCTTTAAAGGTTACTTTTTGTGTTGAGACAGTTGTTTTTCCTCACGTTCTGCTCAGTGTTGTACGCTATTTCTCCGGTAACAGTGGCAAAACCATTTTCTGAGGGAGTAAAAGGCGCTCTTTGTATCATACGTGCAGACAATAAACTCGTTCTAGTGCACGAAATACTAACAAATAGAATTTCACTGCCCGGCGGAACCATAATCGAAGGTGAGTCACCAAAGGTAGCTGCTCAACGGGAAACCTGGGAAGAGGCCGGTTTGGTTGTTACAGTCGGGCAAGAGTTAGGGCGAACTGACACGGCCGTCTTTTATGATTGTGTTTCAGATTCAGAAATCATCGCCTTTTCGATGAATAATTCGCTGGATGGACACGAACTGCCGATGTGGTTCGCACCTCACTATGGGGTTGAAACGACATCGGCAATGTTATTGTCTCCGGAGCAATTGCCGCAATCCTTATATCGCTATCCCTCTCAATGGAAAGACATCGTTCGATACTTCGATGATGCGACGTTCCAACCTGTTAATTATGTTCATCATTTGATTGATTCGGCACCAGCGTTTCGTCAGATCGAGTTGACTTGGTTGACTGAGTTTCAAAGCTGGGTGGGATCAATCTCAGAAAACAGTTTTCTAGCGGTGTATCAGTTTAGCGAGCTGGCCACAGAGTTAACGATGCCAGTCATTTTACTATTTTTGTTTCCGTTCGTGATGATGCGATTCGGTAGCCACTTCGTTTACCGACTGTTTTTTGCTATTGCTGCAACTTCGATCTTGGTACTGGTGGCTCAGCAGGGGTTTTCGTTACCTCAGCCGCATGTGTATGTGCCTACCTTAGAGCTTACGCACAATAGTGGTTATAGCTTCCCGAGTTTACCAATTGCGGTTTGGTGCTGTGTATTCACACTTTTGCTGCAAAGAGCGGGTAGCTTTGGCTTAAATGCCACCACGGGGATTATCACATGCTCACTAATTGTGATTATTCTCGCTAAGTTTTTTCTGGGTAGCGCGTTTATTTTAGATATGCTGTTCGGTGCGCTATTAGGTATTTTAGTCTCCTGGCATATTTTACGTTTGGAAACCAACCCTGAGATAAATGTTGATAAGCTGCTCACATCAAAAGGGGTTTGGTTGGCAATAACGGGGGCCAGTGCAGTCATAGCGGCCATTTGGCCATTACCCGTGTTTGGTTGCTGGCTGGCTGTTTTGATTACTGCTTCGGGCTTAGTAATGACATTCGACAAGGCGCAGGTTCAGATAGAGCCTAGGCAGATGATCTTCCTAACGTTGGTATTGGTGCTGGTTCATCGATTATATTTGTACGCTGCAACTACCGTTTCGTATAGCGGCTTTTGGTCTTTAGTCTTTACGATTCTTCATTACCCTTTGCTGATGCTGTTGTTTGTTCAACTGGCGCGAAAGCTCACTTACGAAAAGCGCCTTGTTTGCAGTTCTAACAGGAGCGTTTCAAACAAGTAGCTTTATCACACTTTTTAACTGGGATCTGAATAAATAATGCGATGTTTCTCGTCTTAGTCAGTACTCTCTGATACCTTTGCGCCACTTTGATCTAACCACATTTTCATACCATGCCGTCACAGTATCGAATCGACAAAATTGTTGAGATTGGCGACACACTTCACCGTAGTGGATGCGCCCCTTATAAAGTTGAAAAATACACTCAGTTTTATGCACAGAAACACGGCGTCGATGTCATGATTCAGGCTACACCAACCAGCATCAACTATCAGTTTCCTGATGACAACAATGCTGTGGTTATGAAGCGCTTAAAGCCTGCATCAATAAACCTTAGTTTGTTGGCGAATACGATTATTCGCATAAACCAACCGAGTTCTGAGCCTGTACCAGAATCTAAAGGTTATCCTACTTGGGTTATTGCACTTGCCAATATGGGAATTCCACCTGCCTATCTGATGCTGGTCGGAAGTACGCTTGAAGCGGTGTTCATTTCGGTCATGCTTGGCTTTTTGATTTGGGGATGCCAGCGAGTGTGTCACTCCCGACGCTCTATTGCGGTTGAATTTATTTCCGCACTAGTCACTGGTGTTATCGTCGCGTTTCTGGCAAGTACCGGATTACCTATCCCTGTTTGGGCGCTATGTATTGCCGCGATTGTTTTATTTGTTCCTGGCTTATCGATTGCTAACTCGTTGGAGTGTCTGGCGTTTAACGATTTAGTTTCCGGCACCAGTTTATTAGGCCAAAGTTTTTTGACTCTTATCAAGCTCTTTGTCGGGATCGTTATTGGTTTAAATATTGGTGAAGCCATTTGGGGGCAGGCACCTGCGACGACTTACAAGAATGAAGTGCCATTTATGATGCACATTTTCGGTCTGTTCTTGATTTCAATTTCGCTTAGTATCCTATTTAACGCGAGACCAAAAGACATCCTGCTCGGTTTACCTGTGGCCGCTTTAGGCATGTGGGGGCCATTTTATATGGGATTCGATGCAGGATGGGTTGTTGGCACTTGGGTCACTACCGTGCTTATCACGCTCTATGGAACCTGGGTGGCTAAAAAAATGGAGCTTACAGGCTCAATCTACATCGTCCAGGGAATTATTATTCTGGTTCCCGGCAGTCGCGTACTTATCAGCGCGAGTCAGTCGGTGTTTGAGCAATCTATCTTGCCGATTCCCAGCATTGGATTGTCGGCATTATTTATGTTTTCCGCCATTGTTGCAGGACAAATAACGGCATATTCGATTTACTCCCCGAAGATTGAACGCTAACGCACCGAATCAATGCCCTATTCTAGAAACAGCGTTTATCTAGAGTAGGGCTCTTTCCATTATCTCCGGACAACAACATCTGATAGTTTATCAATCATATGCGGTAGTTCTCACCACAGTAGTTCTCATCAAAGAAGAGTGACACTAACTGATGCGATTTTGATTACGTGACGTTGGTTTGTCATCGAATTGTCATTTGCAAAACGTACCGCTGGAACTGAGAGATCAAACAGGATTAGTAACGCTTTGAATCCGTTTCAATAGCAAATATATTTGTAATTTCTAGCAACCATCTGTAGGCTTTTACGCATTAAGTGGAGAAGGGGCAGTAATACTATTGCAGTGACATATTCGCCTTAGACATTACCTAGCATAGAGGCGAATATGATAAGATCTGTTATCTCTCGACTACATGCGGAAATTGAATTCTGACTCCATTTCATCGTGTACCAAATGATTCATGAAGGTTTCACTCATGGCTTGAGTGAATATTGGTGCAATGTTCATGGATAAAAGTAAAATAATGTTGAGTGAAAATTGAGGATAGGAAACGTAAAGTGTTCATCTTCGGTAAAGCTTTATGTAGAAGCATTGGGTTCAAATTTCTGGACGAGTAGCGCTAGGTAAATACTGTATAATATGAAAAAAATCATCTCCTTGATCGTGTTGTTCGGCCTCGCTGGATGTGTAACTACGCCTACCAGTAATCCCACGTTATCGACTGAATATATAGAACAATGTCAGGATCTCGGTAAACGAGTTGTTGCTCAGGATACTGAGTTTCAGCCTTCATTTTCATTGTCATCACTAGTTTCGAATGAATTACCGGTCGTTGCCGAAGATTTTCAGGACGGCATTCTCACTTGTAGCCTCGCAGGCAATTCCGATAATGGTTACGCCATTGCTTATGCTAAAAGTTCCGATATCCTTTTACACCAAAAGTTTAGTGGTAGTAATAAGAACGCGACATTAAAAAAACTGACCAAGGAAGTGGCGGTTGTAGAACAAAGGCTGCAAAGTCTTGAGCGTGCGGAACGAGAGCGTGAAGAAAGCGCTAAAAGAGAACGAGAGCAGAAAGCAAAACGTGAAGCACTTAAAGAGGAGCAGATAAAGTTCTGTCTGAATTTTGCCGAAAAGTACGCAGGTATCTTGAAGGTACATGGTATGACTGTTGGTAAAGTATCCGTTTCCAGTGCCTGGGATAATGGCGATTCAATGACTTGTGTGAACAATTATGATGGCTACTGGGCAGATGATGACGAGGAAAATGAGCAGTTGCAAGAACAGCATGTCATCAATAAAAATACTGGTGAGTATCAAACCATCTTTCGTTGAGTTGTACTAATGTGAGGTGAGTGAAGCCAAGTCCGGAAACCCCCCATTATTTTCCTTGAAAAGTGCGCTTTTCACTTCAGTTCAACACTGGCGTGATGCGCACTTGTCGCGTAATTTCTAGCTTTTTGGTATTAAGCCTTCAGAACAAACTTTTCAATGGCTTTTGCCACACCGTGATTGTCGTTACTCTCGGTAATGTAGTCAGCAATTTTTTTAGTTTCTTCCATGGCGTTTTCCATCGCGATACCCAAACCTGCGAACTCTAGCATATGGTGATCGTTCTCGGCATCTCCCATACAAATTACCTCATCTGCTTGAATACCTAAGTATTCGGCAATCGCCGCGACACCAATCCCTTTGTTGCTTGACGGGTTAAGGAATTCGAGGAAATAGGCGGCACTTTGAACCACAGTGAAGGTTTCGCGTAATTCCGACGGTAATGCAGCGATCACTTCAGTGAGTTTGCTTGGCTCGGCAACCATCATAGCTTTAATAATAGGGTGATCATCTTCCAGCGAATCAAAACACATCTCTGTGACGTCAAGACCATTAATGTTTGCTTCTATATCCGTATACGGGTTGTTTTCGGTGGTGATCAAGCCGTGAACCTGACTAAACGCGTGTACGTAGGCTCCAAGTTCTTTTGCTTTGCGAGCAACTAATTTTGCCGATTTACCATCAATGATCTGCTGGTGGATGATTTCGTTCGTACCAATGTTTTTGACCATTGAACCGTTGTAGTAAAGAACGAAATCTTTGTCTGAGCGAATGTCTAACTCATCTAACTTATCTTGCATGCCTTCTAGCGGGCGACCTGATGCCAAAACGACTGTGACACCTGCTGCACGAGCTTTAGCAATCGCTTGTTTGTTCTCTTCTGAAATTACTTTTTTGCTGTTTAGCAAGGTGCCGTCCATATCCAGGGCGATCAATTTATACATTTGTACTTACCTTAAAAAGTGGGAACCTTAGTATGTAACTACAAAATGGACTATTTTAACAATTAATTTTTGGTTTGAATTGACCTAGGCACGCCTCTCCATTAAGGTCTCCGCCTCGAAGTTTTTATGAGTAAAGTGAGTTCTGCGTTGTATAAGCTAAATGAGATGTTTGAAACCATCCAGGGTGAAGGGGTCTTTACTGGTGCTCCTGCTGTTTTTGTTCGCCTTCAAGTCTGTCCGGTTGGATGCTCTTGGTGTGACACTAAGCAGACCTGGGATGCGGAAGAAGAAGACCAGCGTTCGATTGGCGATATTCTGGTTAAGACGGAAGATTCACCAACATGGTGTGTGGCATCGGCTGATGACATCGTAGAGCAATATAAAAAGCAAGGTTTCAATGCGAAGCATATCGTGATTACTGGTGGTGAGCCGTGTATTTATGATTTACGCCCGTTAGCACAAGCTTTTGAAAATATGGGGTGCCAGTGTCAGATTGAGACCAGTGGTACGTCAGAAGTCGTAACTACAGAAAAAACATGGGTGACAGTGTCACCTAAAGTTGCGATGAAAGGCAAACTGCCTGTACTGAAAAGTGCACTGGAGCGAGCCAATGAAATCAAGCACCCGGTTGGTACCCAGAAAGATATTGACCATCTTGATGGGCTATTAGCTTCAGCGGAAATTGCACCTGAGACGATCATCGCTTTACAACCGATTAGCCAGAAACCGCGTGCGACTCAATTGTGTATTGAGACGTGTATTGCTCGTAATTGGCGATTGTCGATTCAAACTCATAAATACCTAAGTATTGCTTAAGCTCGGAGAGTAACATGAAAAAAGCCGTTGTTGTTTTTAGTGGTGGACAAGATTCAACTACCTGTCTTGTTCAGGCATTGAAAGAGTTTGATGAAGTACATGCAATTACTTTTGACTACGGTCAGCGTCACAAGCTAGAGATTGAGGTTGCTCAGAAGCTCGCTAAAGATCTTGGTGTTGCGGCACACAAAGTTATGGATGTAGGTTTATTGAACGAACTGGCGATCAGCTCTCTGACCCGTGATGACATTCCTGTCTCGCATGAATTACAAGACAACGGTTTACCGAACTCTTTTGTTCCGGGTCGTAATATCCTGTTTTTGACGCTTTCGGGTATTTATGCGTACCAGATTGGCGCAGATACGGTTATCACTGGTGTATGTGAAACGGACTTTAGCGGTTACCCTGATTGTCGTGACGACTTTGTGAAAGCAATGAATACCGCCTTGGTGAAAGGTATGGATCGTCAATTAACGATCAAAACGCCACTGATGTGGTTAAACAAAGCAGAAACTTGGGCGCTTGCAGACCAATACGATGCGTTGCAAATGGTTCGTGAAAATACACTCACGTGCTACAACGGCATTATTGGGGATGGTTGTGGTGACTGCCCTTCGTGTGACCTGCGTAAAGCGGGGTTAGACGATTACCTGAATAACAAAGAGGTTGTTATGCAGTCGTTGGTTCAAAAGCAGAATTCTGAAGCGTAACGCTTACAATGCCTCTGTTTTTACTATGACCATAAACTCATACTTTGTCACTATTTGAAGTAAATTGAAGTAAAAAGCTCAAAAGTAATAAAATAATAACCCCCTGCACTATGAGCAGGGGGTTCATCATTAGTCTACGTAAAGTTTCGCTAGATCTTGTGGCTCCATTTCTTTGCCTTCTAGCTGATCGTTCCAGTTTGTTCCAACAAGAACGCCATCTTCTGCGAGAGTAAGAAGCCAATCCTCGACAAAAATATCCAGAGGAATTTCCAGGACATTGAAATCAGCCCACTCTTCAACGTTATGTGCTTCTGCATCTTCTTTAGAAGACCAGAAAGGCATAACTTCACTATTTTCGAATTCGGTCGAATCGCAAGATAGCCAACCTTCCTCGTTGCGCAGACCCCAAACCAACTGGTTTTCTTTGGTTTCTGCAACGAAAAGATCAAGGTTTGCTTGGATATCTGATGTAAGTTTGCTCATTTCAAAACTCTCATTGTTATGACGTGGCTAGATTAACACTAAAGCGCATTTTCCTAAAGCATAATACGGTTTCGCTTTGCTGCTAAAAACAAAAGGAGCCGAAGCTCCTTTAGACAAATAACGGTTTCATTTTCTTGGGGAAAGTGTGGTTAGTTTTTTGGCAATGTTGTAAAGACTGTCCACTCTTTTTTAACCGCCCCTTTATAACCGATGACCGTTGCAGTGACACGTCTGTTTTGAGCATGACTCACTTCATCCGTTCCCGATGTTGCTAAAACAGTATCGCCATATCCAACGATGGTTACTCGAGATGGACTAATGCCATTTCGTAGTAATTCGTTTCGGACGTTTTCTGCTCTGCGCTTGGAAAGATCCAGATTGTGCTCTGAAGTTCCCGTACGGCTTGCGTAACCCTGTATTTCAATTGAGGTTTCAGGGTATTCTTTCAAGAATTTAGAAAGATCCAGAATCTGTTTTTGGAATACTGGGTTAATTACATCTGAGTCATTCGCAAACAAAACACGAAGCTGCATTTTTTCGGATGTGTTTTCGTAAGATCCACAACCATCGTTATCAATTTCTGACCCTTCGGGAGTACCTGGGCACAAATCTCTTTCGTTGATAACACCGTCGCTGTCATCGTCAAGGTGATCAGCGCTTTGCTCGGCAATCGGGGTATCAATGTACTCATATTCGTCCCCGCGATCGGATGCACAAGCGGCTACAACGAATGAGAGTGCAATAATAGTTATGTATTTCATAATTAGTACTCCACTTTATCTAGCCATTCTTGCGGTACGTCGACTCGCAATGCACTGAGAAGCTGACCTGTTGCATTCATTACGCGGTATTTTGCGTACTGTTCGGCATATTTAGCATCAAGGTAATCTTTACGTGCTTCAAACAATTCATTCTGCGTATTCAGCAAATCAAGGAGTGTTCGCTGACCGATTCTGTATTGTTTTTCATAAGCAATTACGGTTTGAGAGGCTGAATCAACATGATCGGACAAAAACTCTTTTTGTTGTACCGTCAAGTCAAGTGCTGTCCATGAAAGCTTCAGCCCTTCCTCCACGTTTCTGTAGGCGCTTTCACGTAAGTCTTTCGCCTTATTGAGTTGGTAGGCGAAGTTATTCGCATTAGCGACATCACTGCCGCCATTGAACAAGTTATAACGTAGTCGAAGCATGGCTAACGTTTCATCACTTCTCCCTTTAAGACCATCTGCATCATCACGCCATGTTTGTGATGCTTCAATTGAAATCGTAGGGTAGTAGACGCCCTTAGATTGTTTGTACTGGAACTTAGCTGAGTCTACGTCAGCCAGAGCTATTTGAATCACAGGGTGGAGTGCGTAGGCTGTGCTCAACGCTTCATCGACTGTGTACGGAATAAAATTTTGGTCTGCTCTTGGAAAGATTAACCCCTGCGGTGTTTGTCCGACTAAGCGGGTAAACGAGGTATGGGTGTCATATAAGTTATTTTGCGCTGCCGCCAGATTACCATGTGCTTTTGCGATACGGGCTTCAACCTGAGTTAAATCAGCGGTTGATCCGATACCTGATGTGACGCGTTTTTGAATGTCTGCATAGATATCTTTGTGAACGGCAAGGTTATCTTCAGACAGTTTTAATACCTCGTAGGCTTGTTCGGCTTCCAGATATACTCTAGTGACCTCAAGTGCCTTGTCTGACGCATCAGCGAGAAGTTGGAATCTCACCGATTCTGCATCCGCAGCAGTACGGTCAATATCGTTGAGCGTCGCACTTCCGTCCCAAATTAATTGGGTCAGTGTTACGGACGCTTCTTTTCTGGTGTAGTCAGTGTCTCCCCGAAGGACCTGATCAGACGGATCCAGTCCTTCGTAACCTATACCAGCATCCAAATCAATGGATGGCAGGTAAGCCCCTGATGACGCATCATTCAAGTACCGTTTACTCGTGAACTCGTTGAAAGCGCTTTTAATATCTGGGTTGTTTTGTAACGTCAATGTCACTGCTTGCTCTAACGTTTGACCGAAAACAGGTATAGACACGATTAAGCTACAGCAACAAGCGTATTTGAATCGGTTCCATTTCACGGTATTTCTCCTAAAAATCGTGTTTCTTTTTGTTGTTTTATCTCACATGTGAGACAGAACGCTATAAATAACAGTGCTTGAGTAATGAATAGATCAACCTACTGTTAAACCTAAGCTTTTACTTAGAAAATTCATGAATATATCTATATAAACCTTAGCACATAGGACAGAAGTTGCTTAGCTGCCTACTACGTAAGTTCTATTAAAAAATCAGAATTTTCAACATCATAGAATGTAAAGTTACGTGCTTTTTCGCGCATTTTTAAGACCCTGCCCCTAGAGTCCTAAAGTACTGTAAGCACTAAACATACAACGAAAAATATGATGATTTTGACTAAACTATAGTCGTAAATTATAAGGTGACAAACTTTTGAATTAGTTTGAAGTGGGGCGAGGTAGGTATGGAACGAGTAACTTTGAGCTCTTTGATGGGCAGCATAGTAGTTATTGGGCTTGATGGGAATATTAGAACCCTTGCAGAAGGAGAGTCCCCTAAGCCCGGTGAATTAATAATTGAGGAAGTTTCAGATACTTCGGAGTTGGTTGTAGAGCAAGTCACACCACAAGGTAGCTCGATAAATGTCACAGATGACATTACCGCTCTGATTGAAGCTGTTTCACAAGGACAAGACCCGACTCAACTCGGAGAAGATTTTGCAACTGCAGCTGGTGGTGTTAATGGGTCAAGTCCCCAGAATACTGGTGTAATCAACCGAACTGGTGCAGAACTACTTGCCAATACCAATTTTGAGACAATTGGCATTAACGGAACAGGATTCTCAAGCACGCAAGTCAGAACTCTGTTGAACATTTTTCAGCCGCAGACGCCTGACCCTCAAGTAATACCAACTGCTGAGGTGGTGATTCAAGAAATATCCAGCCCAACCGTCAACGAAGGTGAGCAAGTCTCTTTTGAAGTTACTTTGGATCAGGCAACCGAAGTCATTACGGATATTGAATTTTCTTTGGGTGATGGCTCTGCAGTGGGCGGTGCCGCTGGTGAGAATGGCGTTGACTACGTAAATACCACGGTATTAGTAACGCTGTCAGATGGCACGACTCAACCAATTCAAGTCAACGAAGATGGGACGTTCACTGTTTCTATCCCAATCGGTGAGCAGTCATTTACGGTGACGTTAGACAGTGTTGATGATGATATTTATGAAGGTCCGGAGACCTTTACATTGACGGGTATAACCCCAGATCAAGAAGCACCCGTTTCAGGCACTGCGACCATTTTAGATGATGGCAGTGGACCGGGAGAAGAGCCGGATGATGACCGTCCGACGGTCTCGATCTCCGATGCAGGCACGGTGGATGAAGGCAACAGCGCGACCTTTACCGTGACATTAAGCAATGCGTCGGAAGACGAAGTGCAGGTGCAGTTGGCGCTGAACCCGGATGAAACCGAAGCGGGTGATTTGGGCACGTTGGAATACAACACCGGCTCCGGCTGGGTGAGTGTTCCTGTGGACGGCATTATCACCGTGCCGGCCATGCTCACCGAGTTTGATGTGCGCATTGCGACCATCGATGACGAGGTGTATGAAGGACCGGAAGACTTCAGAGTCACCGTCACTGGTTTGGGTGTCGTTCAGGGCACAGATACCGGTCTGGCGACCATCGTGGACGATGGCACGCTAACGGATGATGACCGTCCGACGGTCTCGATCTCCGATGCAGGCACGGTGGATGAAAGCGACACCGCGACCTTTACCGTGACATTAAGCAATGCGTCGGAAGACGAAGTGCAGGTGCAGTTGGCGCTGAACCCGGATGAAACCGAAGCGGGCGATTTGGGCACGTTGGAATACAACACCGGCTCCGGCTGGGTGAGTGTGCCGGTCGATGGCATGGTCACCGTGCCAGCGGGCATGACCGAGTTTGATGTGCGGATTGCCTCCGTTCAGGATGAGGTTTACGAGGGCGCGGAAGATTTCAGCGTCACCGTGACCGGCATTGGTGCCGTTCAGGGCAGCGACACAGGCCTTGCGACCATCGTGGATGACGGCAGTGGTCCTGGACCGGATCCGGATGATGACCGACCAAGCGTCTCTATCACAGATGCGGGCACTATTAATGAAGGCGACACCGCGACCTTTACGGTGTCGTTGAGCAACGCCTCAGAAGCAGCGGTGCAGGTGCAGTTGGCGCTGAACCCAGATGAAACCGAAGCGGGTGATTTGGGTACGTTGGAATACAACACCGGCTCCGGCTGGGTGAGTGTGCCGGTGGATGGCATGGTCACTGTGCCAGCGGGCATGACCGAGTTTGATCTGCGGATTGCCTCCGTTCAGGATGAGGTTTACGAGGGCGCGGAAGATTTCAGCGTCACCGTGACCGGCATTGGTGCCGTTCAGGGCAGCGACACAGGCCTTGCGACCATCGTGGATGACGGCAGTGGTCCTGGACCAGATCCGGATGATGACCGTCCAAGCGTGTATATCGTGGAAGACAGCGTGGGCGTGAATGAAGGTACCGACGCGGTGTATACCGTTAAGTTGACGGCAGCGGCCGATATTGATGTGACCGTCAGGCTCAACACCTCAACCGA